>JALYQD010000159.1 GCA_030856025.1 Actinomycetota bacterium | reverse complement strand
GGCCCCGGCTCCTTCGAACCCCGACGACGAAAGGACGGTGACGCTTCATGCAGGTCTTGATCGACAGCTTCGACCTCATGCTCGAGGGATTCCTGGTGACGCTGCGACTCTTCCTCGTCGCCGGAGCGCTCTCCCTCGTCTTCGGCACAATCCTCGGCGCCATGCGCGTTGGTCCCGTCTCCATTCTCAGCAAATTTGGCGCCCTCTACGTCACTGTTTTCCGCAACACCCCACTTCTTGTCCTTCTGCTCCTCGTCGTGTTCGGGCTCCCCAAACTCGGCGTGCAACTGGGCTACTTCTGGATGAACATCCTCGCCCTCACGGTGTACACCTCGACCTTCGTCTGTGAAGCCATCCGTTCCGGCGTCAACTCGGTGCCGATCGGTCAAGCCGAGGCGGCCCGATCGATCGGCCTGGGCTTCAACCAGACAATGAGCCAGGTGATCCTCCCCCAGTCGTTCCGCGCGGTCGTGCCTCCGCTCGCAAGTGTGCTCATCGCCCTCACCAAGAACACGTCGCTGTGCTCGATCTTCGGTATGACCGACGCAACCAAGGTCATGAAGGATCTCCTCAACGACAACACGACCCAGGTCCTACCGATCTTCCTGGGCTTTGCGATCGGCTACGTCATCATCGTCGAACTGATATCGGCCGTCGCCGGCTACCTCGAGCGCCGTTGGAGGATTGCCTGATGGCCGCGTCCGTCCTTTTCGATGCGCCCGGACCCAAGGCGCTCGCACGCCACCGGCTCTTCGGCCTCATTTCCGGCCTGGTCCTCCTGACGATCTTCGGTCTCATGATCTGGCGGTTCCAGCAGAAGGGGCAGTTCGCTCCGCAGTTCTGGGAGCCGTTCGTCACGCCCCGCATCGTCAATGTCCTCCTCGAAGGCCTTGGCAGGACTGTTCTGGCCGCCGTGATCGCCATCGCCGGAGCTCTCGTCTACGGACTGGTCTTCGGTTCCGGCAAGCTCTCCGATCACCGTGCCATCCGCTGGCCCTCGTGGCTCCTCGTCGAGTTCTTCCGGGCCGTTCCGCTGCTGATGATCATCATCGCGACCTGGTTCGTCATCGGTCCCCAACCCGGCACCAACGGCTTCATCGCCCTCATCATCGGCCTCGTCCTCTACAACGGATCCGTGCTGGCCGAAATCTTCCGGGCCGGCATCAACGCCGTACCCAAGGGTCAGTCCGAGGCCGCATACGCCATCGGCATGAGCAAGTCCCAGGTCATGCGGATCGTGCTCCTCCCCCAAGCGGTCAAGATCATGTTGCCCGCGATCATCAGCCAGACGATTGTGGCCCTCAAGGACACGAGCCTGGGCTACGCGGTGCTCGCGCCGGGCCTGACCGTGGCCGGAAAACTGGTCTTCGGCGAGTTTCGCAACACGCTGCAGACCGTCTTCGTCCTCGCGCTCCTCTACATCATCATGAACTTGCTGCTGAGCTGGCTCGGGACATGGGCGCAAAAGCGTTTCGCCGGCGAGAAGAAGATCGAGCTCACCGCCGTGGGTGTCTTGAGCGATCGGGGCACCGGCGCATCGCAGTCGGGGTTCTAACTCACCCTAGACTCGAGGCCATGGAAGGCAGGGCACGCGACAACACGTTCTTCGCCAAGCACCGACCGGTGGTCATCCTGATCCTGGTGCTTCTCGGCCTGTATGCCGTCACCGGCGCGATCCACTACCTGCGCAGCTACGACTACACGGGTGACGCGGTGGCCGCATACGAGTCGGCCCAGGAGAACGGCGAAGACGTCGGGATACTGACCCAGTCCCGGAGCGAGGGCCTCGTCGACAGCGGCACGGCGATTCACTCCACCGTCGAGCGGCTGGCGAAGCCAGGCAACGCAAGATTCGCGTCGGTTTTCGAGCGGATCGTCGCCGAAACAGAAGTAGAGGACGACGCGTCCGCGAAGGGCGAGTGTTTCCTGTTTCCTGTCGTCCCTCAGAAGGGTGACTCGATCGACGAGATCGTGGGATTCACCCGGTTCTGCTTCGAGGATCCCCGTGACAACGAAAAGTACACGGCCATCAGCGTGGCCATTTCGAACCGCTAGGACGCCTTCGGCGTGACCCAAAGGTGGATGGTGCCCTCGACGGTCACGGTGCCGTCGGGGAGGGTCGCCTTCACCGTGATCGGGACATCCGGGCCGTTGGCCCAGTCAGCCTCGGTCGAGTCGGCCGTGCAGATGAGGTCTCCGTCGGACTTGGCGAGGTACTTGACGTCCATACCCTTGGGGAGCCAGCGGCTGTCGGACGGGCACGTGGCCTCAGCCAGAAGGCCCATGGCGGCTTCGAGGCCGTTGCAGGCGGCGATCGCGTGGATCGTGCCGATGTGGTTCTGCACCGAGCGGCGTTTGGGAATCTTCACTTCACCGTGGTGGGGCCGCATGTCCTGCACCTGCAGGTGGATCGACGCGAAGTAGGGCGCCTTCTGCCCGTACAGAACCGAGAACAGCCGTTTGCCCTGGGGCAATACGGTCACCTTTTTGTACAGGTCAAGTGTGGAAGCCATGGGCCGATCCTAGGACCGTGTCAGCACTTCTGTAACTGTCAGTTACGTCACAACGTCATCCCAGCCGGACGTCATGTGCTCCGCCGGGGATGACGTTACGGGTTGGTCACACCACCGCGGCGCGGATGCAGAGGACGTCGGGCAGGTTGTTGCGGACTTCGGCCCAGGTGCCACCCTCGTCGTTGCTGACCCAGATGGCGCCGTGCCGGGTGCCGACATACAGACCGGCCGACTCCTCCTGGTCGGTGCTGAACGCGTCGCGCAAGACGGCCGTGTGAGCCTCGGCCGGCAGACCCGGGCCGGTCTCGCGCCACGTCTCGCCGGCGTCGTCCGAACGCCATATGCCCGGCTTGCCGCCCGGCGGGAAACGCTCGATGTCGGCGACGAGGGGGAACACGTAGATCGTGTCGGGCTTGTGCGGATGCACCACGATCGGGAACCCGAAGTCGCCGGGCAGTCCCTCGGCGATCGACTTCCACGACTTGCCGGCATCGTCGGAGCGGAACACACCGCCATGGTTCTGCGCGTAGAGGCGGTCGGGGTTGGCCGGGTTCATGGCGACCTTGTGGACGCACTGGCCGTACTCGGGCGTCTCGCCGGGGATGAACTCGGCGCCGATGCCCCGGTTGAAGGGGTTCCAGCTCTCTCCCGCGTCATTCGTCCGGTAGACGCCGCCGGTAGACATCGCCACGGTGACGGTGTCGGCGTCGGTGGGGTGCGGCACGATCGTATGAATGGCCTGCCCGCCGCCGCCGGGATACCAGGTGGGTCGGTGCGGGTGGTCCCACAGGCCGCGCACCAGCTCGAAGTTCTCGCCGCGATCCGTGGACTTGAAGAGGGCCGAGGGCTCGGTGCCGGCGTAAACCACATCTGACTGGTCGTCCGGCGCCGGCCGGAGCTGCCAGATCCGCTCGAGCGATGTGACGGTGTCTTCGGGGAAGCGGATCGCGCCGCCCCTAGTCTCGGTCCAGGTGCGGCCGAGGTCATCGGAGTGGAATACCTGTGGCCCCCAGTGCGGGCTGGTCGCGCCGGCGAGGAGCCGCGGCGTGTCGCCGCGCGTGTCGATCGCCGCCGAGTAGATCTCCTGCATCGCGAATTCGGGTTTGTCCCAGGTCCACTGCTGGCGCACCTCGTCCGAGCGTCCGATGAAGAGTCCCTTGCGTGTGCCCGCGAGCATGATGGCCTCGGCCATGATTCCTCCCACAGAATGTCGATCTCTCGAAAGATTTGAGGGGCGTATTCCTATTAGGAATAGTACGCTAGTCCCATGCCTTCGGACCTGTCAACGACGTCATACGCCTTGCTGGGACTTCTCGCGTTCGACGACGCAACGTCAACGCAGGGTCTCACCGGTTATGAGCTCAAACAGCGCGCGGACAACACGCTGAGGTTCTATTGGGTCTCCCCCGCGATGAGCCAGATCTACACCGAGCTCAGCCGTCTGCACCGCCATGACCTCGTCGACACGGTCGAAAAGAAGTCCGGCCGTCGAACCACCCGCCACTTCCGGATCACGCCGAGCGGCCGGGAGTCTTTGAGCGCGTGGATGAAGACCTCCGAAATCGAGTTCCCGGTCCTCAAACATCCTTTTGCCCTGCGACTGCTCATGGGCCGGCTGGTCGAGCCCGCTGACGTCGAAGCGATGCTGGAGGCCTATCTCAGTGCCCTGGTCGATCGGCGCGAGGACCTTCTCGCCGTCCGTACGATGCTCGGCGATGTCGAGGAACTGAAGTTCCCGGCAATGGTCGCCGACTGGGGCCTGCGCTACTACGACTCCGAGGCCGAGATCGTGAAGGACCTCAAAAGGCGGCTGTAAAACGGGGACGATTCCGCGCCCGGCACTCATACGACAGAATGGGGTGGTGATCCCACCGAAAAACATTCCTGTTCCCGTGCCCGATGGATGGACCGTAAACGTCCCCGACGAACACGATGTGGAAGACCTCACCCGGCTTCTCTACAACCACGAAATGATCGCGAACGGAAGTTCGGGAGCCTCGTCCGACGTTGTCGCCTCAGACGTCTCGGGCAAAAATGAAGAAGCCTGCGCAAACATCATGGTCCGTGACAGCGATGGCGCCGCCCGCGGCTGGGCAAGTGTCCACGACCGCGCCGCAGGCCGCGTGCTCGGCTCCGTGACGATTGACCCGGAGCTCGAGGACGAAATTGCCGACGCCCTCGCAGCGGCCCTCTATTCCTGGACCGAACAGGCGACCATCCACATCGGCCGCGAGCGGGGTCTGACGCACAACCAACTCGACTCTGGCACGTATGCCGATGACAAGCGCCAGCAGCGCTGGGCGCAGGCGGCCGGACTCGAGCACGTGCGGAGCTGGTGGCAGATGTCACGGCCGGTCGATCCGTCCGAGGCCGAAGAAGGCGTCCTCCCCGATCCCCGCGATGAGGTCTACGTACGATCGGTCGAGCGCGGAGAGGACGGGATGCCCAACGAGCTCGACCTCCGGATCGTGCACGACCTCCTGGAAGCGTCGTTCGCCGACCATTTCAATTCTCACCGGGAAACCTTCGACGAGTTCATCTTCCGGCTGCGTTCTGATCCGGGCCACCGCTGGGACCACTGGTGGATCGCCGAGATCGCCCACGAGGGCGAAGAAGACCCCGACGTCCACGAAATGCTGCCTGCCGGCACGCTCATCGGCACCGTGTCCGAGGGCGACGGCGATACGCCCGATGGGACCTACGTCTCGTACGTCGGCGTGCTGCAGTCCTCGCGCGGCCACGGCGTCGCCAAGGCACTTCTCCACGCCGTCATCGCCGACGCCGCGAAGAGGGGCCGCAACCGCGTCACGCTCGAAGTCGACATCAACTCCTCGACCGGCGCGGACGGCCTGTACCTCGCGCTCGGCTTCGAACCGAAATACACCACGCAGTCGTGGCACAAGGATCTGCCGGTCCCCGCCTAGGGCTCGAAAAGCCCGCGTGGCGCCGTGCAAACGACCTCGGGGTACTTCACCGATTCGGGCTGGATCCACAGACCCTGGGTGAATCCGCACTTCTCCAGCACCCGGATCGATCGCGCGTTGCGCACATCCGGGCTCGCCACGAAGCGCGGCGCATCCGGATAGTCGCGGCAAAGCACGTCCCGGCAAAAGGCAGTGATCATCTGCGTGCCGATGCCGCGGTCGATGAGATCGGGTTCGCCGATGAGGTAGTCGAAGGCGACCGCCTCGAGGTCCTGCACGCGCACGGCATAGTCGTCGTAGGCGACGACGGGATAGTCCTGGATGTAGCCGGCGTCCCGGTCGTCCACGACGACGATCCACATCCTGGTGGCACTGCTGCCGTCGAGCTCGCGGGCATAGTGCTCGCGGGCAAGCTCCACGGTCCGGGGCTCGTCGCCGAACCACGGTTGCGCGTGGTCGGCGGCCATCCACCGGACGAGATTGGGAACGTCTGCCGTTGTCATCGGGCGGAAGGCGAACGACATGGGGAGATACTAACCGGGGCAATGTTCCCGCGCCGCGACATACGCTTGATGATCATGCGGTGGCGGCGGATCGTTCTCCTGGTTGCGTGCTTCGGGCTCGCGGGCTGCACCTTGTTCGGCACCGAAACGGCTGACCGCCCGCCTGCGACGTCGGCTTCGCCCGCCCCGCGGTATGACGTCCCGATCGCCTTCGTGACCCATCTCGCCGGCGACATCGACGACCTCTCCGCGGCACAGGCGCGAAAGCTCCTCGCCGAAGGTGCCGACAACTGGACCGCACTCGGCGCCGGGTCGAAACCGCTGAAGGTCGTCGCCGCGGAGGTGGCCGAGGCCGGCAACGCCATTCCCACTGTGCCGAGCGCGCAGGACGCGATATCGAAGGTGGATTCCGGCACTGTGGCAATCGTCCCCGCAAACGCGGTGACGCCAAGGGTCCGGGTGCTCACCGTCGACGGCATCGACCCGTTGCGGGAGGCCGGTGACTACCCACTGTCGACCACAGCATCCCAACGGCCGGGAGCGGCGGTCGTGACGACGGTGGTCGGCGACATCATGCTCGGTCGGCGCGTCGGGGCGTCGCTCGAGCGCGGCGGAGATCCTACGGCGGTTTTCGGTCCATTCGCCGAGCGGCTCGCCTCGGCCGATGTCACCGTCGGCAACCTCGAGTCCACACTCTCTCGGGCCGGGCCGCCCACACAGGGAGGCGACTCCTTCGCGGCGAACCCCGACGTCCTCAACGGTCTCGAGCTGGCCGGTTTCGACGTCCTCTCGCTCGGCAACAACCACCTGGGCGACTTCGGTCCCCGGGCGATCAGCGACACGATCGACCGGCTAGTCGGCGGCGGTTTCGCGATCATCGGCGGAGGCAAGGACCTCGATCAGGCCCGGAGGGCCTCCGTTGTCGAGCGCAAGGGCATACGCATCGGTTTCATCGCGACCGACTCCATCGGCGAAACCCCTGCGGCGACCTCGTCCCGGGCCGGGACCAACCGCGTCAACGCGCCGCCGCGGACCGGGCCGCTCGACCGCACGGCGCTTGACCGTGTGTCTGATGACATTCGCCGCCTCGACGCCGAGGCCGATATCGTCGTCGTTCTGCCGCACTGGGGCACGCAGTACACCCACGTGCCCGAGAACAGCCAGCGCCAGATGGCCCGTGCGTTCGTCGAAGCCGGTGCGGATGTCGTCGCCGGCGGCCATCCTCATTGGGTCCAGGGCTGGGAGACGATCGGCGACGGCACGGTGGTCCACTCACTGGGCAATTTCATCTTCGACATGGACTTCATGCGCAAGACACAGGAGGGCATCTTCATCGAGATCGTGAGCTGGGGCGACCGGGTCGTCGCGATCGAACCGGTCCCCTATGTGATCGACGGCAACTTCGCCCCACGCCCGGCGTCACCCGATCGTGCCGAGTCGACTATCGGTGACATCCGGAGCACGAGCCGGTCGCCATTCACCGAGCTGAGATGAACCTCAATCGCCGCGAAGCCAGCCGGTCATGATGGCTCCGACCCTGCCCAGCTGGTCACGGCTCACGACGTCGAATGTGTCGCGCGACGAGTGGTAGCCCGCATAGGGAATGCTGCCCACCCTTGCGCTTGGCAGGTCTGCGCGCTCGAACGACCAGTGGTCGCTCGTACGGTTGTCTGCGCACACCCGGTGCGGGACGTCATGTCGCCGAGCGGCGTCCCTGAGCCGGTCTCGCACCTTCGTGGTGCCGGTGCCTCCCGTGCAGATGGGCACTTCCGGCCCGTCGACGCCGACCCGGTCCAGGGAGACCATCGCGTCCAGCGCCGAGCGCTCCGTGTCGCCAAGACTGCGGACGTAGGCCCGTGAACCGAAGTGATGCATGTCCTCGCCGGGGCGCCCGCGCGGTTCCTCGGCCCCGAACGCGATGAACCTGATCGGTCGCTCATCGTCGGCCATCACGCGGGCGAGCTCGAGCATCACGGCCACACCGGAGGCGTTGTCTTCGGCTCCGGGAGCAACGGGCACGGTGTCGAGGTGTGCCCCGACCACTACGTGCGCTTGTGAAGGGTCGAATCCTTCGGGCTGCGCGATCACGTTGGGAGAGTTGCCCGCTGCCACGTCGACTCCCCACGTGTTGCCGGCCGGTGCCGCCACGTCCATCCGTTCGACGTCGTAGCCGAGCGCCCCGAAGCGCTGCTCGACCCAGTCGGCCGCTTCACGATAGGCCGACGACGTGGCATGGCGTGGTCCGATCTGGTTGGCGAGGTGGCCAATGTCGTCGAGGACACGCCCAACCTCGAATCGCGCGCCGCCTTGAGGGTTGGGACGGGAGAATCCGACGGTGACGATGACCGCGAAGGTGTCGGTGACTAATTGTCGGTCGAGCAGGAGACCGCTGCCAACGCCGCTCCGAGAAGAGCTGCTACTGAGGCAAGGGCGCGGACACTCATACCAAGACAACGCCCGACCGGGAACGAAGGTGCCTTAGGGGCTGGAGGACGCTACAGGCTCTCGAGGGCCTGGGCCTCGACGTCGAGCTCTTCGCGCACCACGTCGAACGCCACCTGCGGCGAATAGCCCTTGCGAGCCAGCAGGCCGGTGAGTCGGCGGATCTGGACCTGTTGGTCGAGTCCGCGCATCGTCCGGAGCTTCTTTTGCACCAATTGGTGCGCGGCCTGGCGTTCGACATCGGGATCGAGCTCGGACAACGCCTCCTGGGCGATCTCCTCATCGACGCCTTTGCGCCGAAGCTCCATGGCCAGCACGTTGCGGGCCAGGCCCTTGCTGCGCTGACGCGACTGCACCCAGGACCGGGCGAACTCCCCGTCATTGATCAGGCCGGCAGCCTCGAACTTGTCGAGGACCGCCTCGGCCACCTCGGCAGGCACTTGCTTTTGGGCAAGTGCCTGCCCGAGGTCGGCACGACTGTGGGCTCGATCGGTGAGCTTGCGGACCAGGACCTC
>JALYQD010000158.1 GCA_030856025.1 Actinomycetota bacterium | reverse complement strand
GGGCGCCGGCTCCTTCGTCATCAGTTGGTGGTGAGGGCGACGTTGTCGACCAAGAACGATGTCTGCAGGCTGGAGTCCTCCGTCCCGCTGAACTTGATGTTGACACTCTGGCCCTTGTAGGCCGTCATGTTGAACGACTTCTGGACGTAGCCGGAGGTCTCGTTCACATTGCTGTACGTGCCCAGGACCGTCGTACCCGAGTAGACGCGCAGCAGGTCGTAGGCCGTGGAGCCGGACTCGGCCGAGTCGACTCGCAGGTGGAAGGTCAGCGTCGCCGAGGTGGCCGTCGACGGGATCGCGACGGTCTGGTCGATCGCCTCGGTCGAGGTGCTGCCGTAGCCGTTGAGCCACGCCTTCTGGGTGCCGGCGAATGCCGGGTAGGTGCCGCTGCCGATCGCAGCGGTGTTGCCGCTCCAGCCGGTCGCGCCGGCTTCGAACGTTCCATTGGTGACCTTGTCACCGGTGACCGGCGGCGGGGTCGTGCCACCGCTGGGGTCGGTGAACAGCAACCTGTTGGGGGAGCCCTTCAGGTCGCTGATCTTGCCTGTGCTGGCGTTGTTCACAAGCGCGCTCGTGACCGTGGCCGGGCTGGCGGTTGGGCTGCCCTGGAGGTAGAGCGCGGCTGCGCCGGCAACGTGCGGCGATGCCATCGACGTACCCGAGATGGTGTTGGTCGCCGAAGCCGAACCAGTCCATGCGGACGTGATGCTGCTGCCCGGAGCAAAGATGTCCACACACGATCCCCAGTTGGAGAAGCTCGACCGTGCATCGGAACTGGTCGACGAGGCGACCGTGATCGCGGATGCGGCGCGCGAAGGCGAGACGTTGCAGGCATCCTGGTCCTCATTGCCGGCGGCCACGGCGACGGTGACTCCGGCGGCGACCATGCGGTTGATGGCCGAGTCGGTGGCCGAGTCGGCGGGGCCGCCGAGGCTCATGTTCGCGACCTTCGGGCCGGCTGACTGGCCCGCCACCCAGTCCATGCCGGCGACGACTCCGGAGTTGGAGCCACTGCCCTGGCAGTTGAGGACGCGGACCGGGATCACGGTCGCCTTCTTCGCGACGCCGTACGTCGTACCGGCGATCGTGCCGGAGACGTGGGTGCCGTGGCCGTTGCAGTCGGTGGTGCCGTTGCCATCGTTGATCGCGGTGTAGCCAGTCGCGGTGCGGCCGGTGAACTCGCTGTGGCTGCCGTTGAGGCCGGTGTCGATGATGTAGGCACGCACACCCTGGCCTGTTGCGGAGTAGTTGTAGGTGCCAGACAGGGGCCGGTCGCGCTGGTCGATGCGGTCGATGCCCCACGTTGCGCCGGTCTGGGTGTCCGAGGTGGTCACCAGGTGGTCCTGCTGGACGAACTCGACCCGGGCGTCGCCGCGGACCTCGTCAAGCTGTGCCTGGGACAACTGGGCCGAATAGCCATTCAGGTTGCGATAGACGTACTTGACCTTCCCACCATCGGCCTTGACGGCCTGATGGGACTTCGTCGCCTCTGCCTGTGACGTGCCGGCCTTCAGGACGACGATGTACTGGCCCGCGATCGCATCCTCCGATACGGACTTCAGCGGCGCTCTGTCCTCGGCTGCGCTGGCATTTGCCATCGCCCCCATGGACCCCAGCATGGCGACGGCTAAGGTCGCCGTTCCGATTGCAGTTCTTCTCAACATGGTGTTACCCCCGTAAACAAGGCCTTGTGGGCCGGAAAGGTGTCGCCGCCCGATCGGGGCGGCGGATGTGAGTTGAGTCACACAATGTGGAGTCTGCTATGCGCAGGCGCCGGCGGCTAGATGCCATCTGGCCATGCCATCGACCGATCTCGGACGTATTCAGGGGCGTCCGGTGCGCTCGCCGAATGGGTCGTACGCGAAGGCATTCCGTTCCGCCAGCAGGATCAAAACGTCATCGGCTGGGACGTGCGCACCCACATCTCGAGGACGACGGTGCTCCCCTTGAGCTCCACCCGGGACTGCTCGCCCTTCACCGGCGAGGAGAAGATGCAACGACCCTGCGGTCGCTGGGACCGTACGGTCGTCGACGTCCACGAGCGATAGGCCTTCCCAACCGCGTCACACGCCTGTTCGCCGGTGCCGCCTGCTTTCCATACCCGGGCGACGTACTGGCCCTCGGCGGTGCTCGGCTGCTGAGCCGCGGATGCCCCGTCGTCGACGACGAACGACGCGGGCAAGGGGAATTCCCTGACCTTGTCGGCGAAGCGGTCAGCCGCCGTATGCCCCCGGTAGGACGCGAAAGCCGCGCCGAGCGCGAGGACCACGATGAGGATGTTGAGCCCCGCGACGATCCGCGTGGGCCACCGGTGACCGCTGCTCCGGGAGGCCCCGGCAATCGCGAGAGCGACCAGCCAGAGCGCGACCGACAGAACCCAGACCAGACCGATCAGGGTCACGACGTCGGCGATTCCGCCCATCGTCTCCCAGATGCCGAAGCCGGCAAGCAGTATGAGCGTGACCAAACCAGTGCCTATCGATGTGCGGGTATTCACTTCTTGATGGATCCGGTCTTGGCGGCGATGCCTTTGGCCATCGTGCTGAGGTCCCCGTGGGAGGCGAGGCCGCCGATGCCGTAGCTCAGCAGCACGGTCACATGGCTGCCGTCGCGGAAGACGACATAGTCACGCTGATTGGCCTCGTCGTTTGCGTCCACGGCGTGCACAGCGGCGAACGCATCGCCGACGGCGTCGACGTCCTCGATGGGGGAGATCACCGCTTCGTCGGTCTTGGTCGGCTTGTACGACGAACAGGTCTTGGCGGCCGCAACGAATTTGTCGATGCGTTCGGTCGTTGCCTTCTCGTCACCGGAGACGAAGGAGTACTGGATGACGAACGGCCCGGAATAGGACTTGGCGAAGCGGCGGGTCTTGGCGCTGGTCAACCCGGGCGGCTCCAGGACAACACCGCACATCTGCGGGATCCCCAGGAAGTCCTCCTTGGTGGAATAGCGCCAGGGCTCCGGCAGCTCGTTCTCGGAGAGGATCGCCTTGGCGGATTCTCCGCCGGAGACGACTTTGCTGCGCGGGTTGTCCTTGGACTTGTCCTTGGCGTCCCCGCCGCACGCGGACACGCCGAGAAGGAGGGCGATTGCCAGGAGGACTGCGGTCGACATCTTCATAGTCCGTATGCTCCGTTGCTTGCTCATGAACCGTCCTTGATCTTCTGTTGAACGATAGCTCCGATGGCGTTCTGGCCGGCCGCTGTGGGGTGGAAGCTGTTGTTGGACACGGGCTTGAGCCAGTTTCCGCCATCGATCCCGGCCGTGAGGTCGTGGATCCAGGGGTCGTCGGTGCCGACTTCATGGCCCTCGAGCGCATCGGTCACGTCGACGAACTCGACCCGGGTCCCGGACCTGATGATCGCTTCCTGGATCTTTTGGTTGGCGTAGGAGCCCATCTCGTTGATCCACTTCTGGTCGCCGTTGGTGATGGCGAGGGGGAGTCCCGAGGGATTATCGGGGAAGAGCTGCGGATAGCCGACGATGAGGATCCTGGCCTTGCCGGGAGTATCGGCCTCGAGGTCCTTGTAGAACTGGACCAGTCGCTGGGCTTCCTGGTCGATCTTGGCCTTCACGTCGTCGGACTCACCTGAGCCGCACGATCCGGCGACCATCGTCGAGCCCTTGATTACGCACCCGGCGACGACGTCGCCGAAGCCGAAGTCGTTTCCGCCCATGGAGATCGTGACCAGGCTGGTGTCCTCGGTGATGTGGTCGCGTTGCGGGCCCTCGTCTTCGTTGCCGCTGTGGTTGTCGTTGTAGTAGTCGTCCATCACGCCGCCGCTGCAGGCTCCGAAGATGAAGTCGCCCTGGAAGTTGCCGTTGTTGTAGACCACTTCGGAGTAGGCGTTGGCGCTGCGCCGGCAGATGTTGTTGTGCGGGTCGCCGGGCCACAAGTCGATGGGCAGGTCATCGATGGACTGCTTGGTGGCGTCGTCGCTGTTGGTGTTGTCGACGTAGTCGCCGGCGCCTTCGCCCGAGGAGTATGAGTCGCCCAGGGCAACGTAGTCGCCGGCTTCGGCCTGTTCCTGAGGCGTTTGCCCTTCGGCGTTGACCGACACCGGATTCGCACAGGCGCGACCGTCGACGGCGGCGGCTGCCTTGCAGAACACGAATGCGACGTTCTGCGAAATCGACGCCCCCACGCCGCTGACAGCGAGGACGCTCAGGATCACGGTCAGCGCGATGCCGACGGCGACATACTCGACGCCGACTGTTCCGCGCTCGTTGCCCTTGTGCTTTCTCATGGGGTTCAGCCTGATCGAACGGACATTGTGCCGGTAGCGGTCAGGGTCCCCATTCACTCCTGGGACCGGTCCTCTGCTCCCGGGACCTGGCGCCCTGTTGGTCCCCGCCGTGGAGTCGTCATGCTGGTTGTGCGATGACCGGTTTGGTATTGCGCAAGCGAGTCGTGGCAGGATGACATGGCTGTCCAGGCTCGGACAGTATTGATTCGGGGGAATTGATGGGCTTGCCCAACGTTGACGCAGGGAATGTCTTTCTCGCGACCGTCGACGCGCCGGCTGACGATCCCACACAAGAGGTGACGAACGAGCTGGCGGTATGCACTCTTCCGCTGGCCGACCCGGCGACCTGTATTCGCCGCCTCCGTGAACATGGTTCGGCGCCGAAGCTCATCGTCACCGACGAGGACTCCGCCCCCGCCCTGGCGCGCATCCTGGCCGAGACCGCGATCTTCGTCGAGCCGATGGCGGCTGTCGTGACGGTCAACCTGCCACGTCTGGCCACCCGGCTGCTGGCCGGGATCGCCAACTCCGAAGCCCAGGCCTCCGGTGTGGCCAATGCCGTCGTGCTCGCCGACGCCGGGGCCAACTTCCTCCTCAGCGAGGTCCTCGTCTCGTCGGTCAAGAAGCTCGACGACCCTGTGCCCAGCCTCCTGCAGACGGCGCGGTCGATGTTTCCCGGCGGGCAATTCGTCATCTCTTCCGGCGTCGAGTCCGGAGTGGGGGATGTCTCGACACGGCACCTGCCGGAGGGTTTCAGCCTGCTGGCGTGCTGCGGCACCGACGGGCTTCCCGCGTGGATGTCCCAACAGCTGGACGCCACGGCAAGCGAAGCCATGCTCAGCCGGCTTCCGGCGTGGGACGGCGTGACGCTTTTCGGCAATGTGCAATGGGCCGAGTTCGTATCCTGGAACGTCGCGGTGGTGCGGATGTGGAGCAGCCACGCGAGAAATCGAACTTTCGATGCATGCCATTGGTGCACGCAGCCACTGGTCAGAGACGTATGCGCGTTTTGCGGCTACGACCCGCAGGACAGTGCCCAAGGTGCGCCGGCCGAACCCGTCGCCGCTAGTCAAGGTGGTCAACAATGAATTCCCGTCAACGTCAGGGCCTGCTGATGGTTCTCCTGGCGACCGTTCTGGGCGTCTTCGCGTTCCTCGTCACGGCGAGCTACACGGCGCGGGTCAACTCACAGGTCGGCGACAAGGTGACCGTCTTCAAGATCGACCGGGATCTCCCGGCCTTGACCGAGATCGGCAAGGGCGATGTCCGTGCCGTGACGATCCCGCGGCGCTGGGTCGGCGCCGGGGTCTTCACCGACAGCAGCTTTGTCGGTCGCAAGACCTTCGTGCCGTTGTCCTCCGGTTCGTTTGTCGACAGCTCCTCGCTCATACCTGTCCAGGAAATCTCCAAGGGTGAGCGCGAGATCGCGATCAACGTCGATGCCGAGTCGGGCGTTGCCGGACGGATCCAGCCCGGTGACTACGTCAACGTCAACGTGACGATGGAAGAGAACTCGCGCGGCCAGGACGTCCGGGTCGCCTCGGTGCTGATCCAGCGTGCCCGCGTCATCTCCATCGGCGGAAGCAAGTCGCGTGCCGATGAGAAGGGCAATCAGGACGAGGTCATTCCGGTGACCTTCGCCCTGTCCGAAGCCGACAGCCTCAAGCTCCTGTATGCGGAGTCGTTCGGCACGACCGTTCGCCTGTCCAAGCTCCCCGTCGACGATGTCTCGCCCCAGCCGACGAGGCCGTTCAGCAGCAACGACGTCATCAAGAGATTCGGAGGCTGACGATGAGGTATGCCGTCATCGCCGTCACCGAGGGTCAGGGCGCCGCCAACTCCCTGAGCGCGATCTTCGACGAAAGCGACGAGCTCGAGCTCGTCGACCTCGTCGACAGCGCGGGCGACGTCCTTCACACCGTGAGCCGGCGCGAATGCCACGTCGTCCTGGTCGACAACGCGATCTCCTGGACTTCGCCCTACGACATCGTGCGAGAGATCCAGGGCCGCCTGCCGCACATCGCCGTGCTGGTCGTCGACCAGACGAGCAATCCGCAGGCGCTCGAAGCTGCGGTCGACGCCGGCGCACGAGGCATCGTGAGCCTTTCGGAATCGTTCGAGGAAGTGCGCCGCCGCATCCTCGGCGCTGCGCAGTGGTCGCTGAAGATCCGCGGTATGCGCGCCGAGGACGACGTGATGATCTCCGGCACGTCGACGATCGTCGCCGTCGTCGGGTCCAAGGGGGGAGTGGGCGCCACCACGGTCGCGCTCCACCTCGCCCGACAGCAGATGCTCGCCTCCAAACGCGTATGCCTGGTCGACCTCGACCTGACCAAGGGCGATGTCGCGCTCTACGCCAATATCGAGCCGCGCCGTGATGTCTCCGACCTCGTCGGGCTGGGGGAGGGTCTGTCGGTTCAGGCCATTCAGGATGTCGTCTATGCGAGCAAGCACGGCGAGCACTACCTTTGCGCCCCCCGCCATCCCGAACGCGGCGAACAGGTTTCGGGCGACTCCATCCGTACTCTTCTGATCACCCTGCGCCAGATGTACGAATACATCTACATCGACTGTGGCGCATCGCCCACCGATGTCCTCGGCTCGGCGCTCGAGGTGGCCGACGAGGTGTTCGTCGTGGTCAATCAGGACCTTGCCTCCATACGCGGCGCGAACCGGCTGATCGAGCTGTGCGACCGCCTGTCGATCCGTTCGACCGACGAACTGACTGTGCTGATCAACAAGGCCAACCGCCGAAGCGAGATCCAGGGCACGACGATCAAGCGTATGTTGACCGCGCCCCTTCACCCGGTCGAGATCGGTGAGAGCCCGAAAGACCTCGAAAAGGCGACCAACTCGCGCGAACCCGGGCTCGTGAGGTCCAAGGAATTCCTCGGCGCGATCATTCAGATCGTCCGGGGCTTCGGTGACGTGCCGGACAAGACGCTCGAACAAGCCGGCGAAGCCCATCAGCGGACCCGCCGGTTCGGTCCTCGGTCACTCCGGTCCGAAGCCGGCGTCGTGACGGTCGAGTTCATGGTGCTGTTCCCGATACTCATGCTGATCTTCGTCCTGTGCCTGCAGACGGTCATGTATGCCGGCGCCCGCGTGCAGGCCTCGCACGGAGCATCCGCCGCCGCAGCGGCAGCCGCCCGCGGTGGAGATCCCGACCAGGCCGCCCGCGATGAGGTCAACGACAAGTTCAGCGGCGGGCTCCGCGTCAGCTCTCCGCAGCAAGAAGGCAGCATGGTCAAGGTCGAGGTCAGCGTCGAGGTGCCGAGCATCGTGCCGTCGGCCTTCATGGGCGATGGACGGGTGAGCGTCGAGAGCAGCGCTGTGGAGGAACGATGACGAGCCGTCGATCCGCAGCCCGCGAACGCGGCGTCGGGACGATCGAGTTCCTCATGGTCACGCCCTTCGTCTTCCTCACCGTTCTGGGAGTCATCCAGGTCGCCTACGTGGCGATCGCCAACAGTGCGGCGACCGACGCGGCCCGTGCGGCCGCCCACGCCCACCGAAACGACGGCGATCCCCAATCGGCTGCCTCACGGGCCGCCGGCAAAACCATCAGCTCGACCGTGACGACCCAGATCGGCCAGCCCGACACCTGGAAAGTCGATGCAACGGTCGTCACCATTTTTCCCGGCGCACACGTCAACGTGACCGGCATCGCGGAAATGCCGTGAGGAGGGCAACGACATGGCACTGATCAATCGCCTCAGCACGCCCGAACGCACCACGACACAGCAAGGCGACCAGGGGCTCGTCGACGAGTTCCGTCGCAAGCTCCTCGAGGAGGTCGATCTCCAGGAGCTGACCAAGCTCGACGCCTCGCAGCGCCGTGCACGGCTCGAACGCGTGATGGGCCTGCTCGTCAGCCGCGAAGGCCCCGTCATGCCGGCCCGTGCCCGCAACGAGCTCGTCCGCCAGGTCGTCAACGACGCACTCGGACTGGGTGTGCTCGAACCCCTGCTCGCAGACCCCAGCATCACCGAGATCATGGTCAACGGCCCCGACAAGGTCTACGTCGAGCGATTCGGTCGCCTCGAACGCGTCAGCGCGCGATTCACCTCCGAAGCCCAGCTCCTGCAGACAATCGATCGCATCGTCGCCGGCGTCAACCGTCGCGTCGACGAGTCGAGCCCGATGGTCGATGCGCGCCTTCCAACCGGTGAACGCGTCAACGTCGTTTTGCCGCCGCTGTCGATCGACGGGCCACAACTGACCATTCGCCGCTTCCCGCGCCCGTTTGCGATGGACGAGCTGGAAAAGCGCGGCACGCTGAGCGTCGAGATTGCCGAGATGCTCGACGCGTGCGTCAAGGCCAAGCTCAATGTCATCATCTCCGGAGGCACCGGTTCGGGCAAGACGACCTTGTTGAACACACTGTCCCACTCGATCGGCGACAACGAGCGCATCGTCACGATCGAGGATGCGGCCGAGCTGCAGCTCAACCAGGACCACGTCGTGCGGCTCGAGTCACGACCGGCCAACATCGAAGGATCGGGCGAAGTCACCATTCGCCATCTGGTCCGCAACGCCTTGCGTATGCGACCCGACCGCATCATCGTCGGCGAGGTCCGCGGCGGCGAGACGCTCGACATGCTCCAGGCCATGAACACAGGCCATGACGGTTCCCTGGCCACCGTGCACGCCAACAGCATCGAAGAGGCCGTCACGCGGCTCGAGACGCTCGCCAGCATGAGCGAGCTCCAGATCCCCTATGAGGCGCTGCGCGATCAGATCAACTCCGCCATCGACATCGTGATCCAGCTCGATCGCGGCGTCGACGGCGTTCGTCGCGTCACCGCGGTCGGTGCGGTCGCGTCGGAGCATCGCGAAAACTTCCGTCTCACCCCGATCACCCGTTTCCAGACGACCAAAAACGACCCTGTCGCCGGTGTGGAGGGCACCTGGAGCTACGCGCCCTTGCCCGCCCACCTCGCCGAACGCATCCGTATGCGCAACCTGCAGGTGCCCGGCATCTTCAGCGGTCAGGCGATGTCGTGATCGTTGCATCCCTGGCCCTGGCCGCCGCGTTGATCATCGCGGCCGTGGGCGCGCGCATGATCGTCGGCGAAACGGTGCGCCAACGGTCGCTGGTCCTCGCGGTCGTCGACACCGATGGCCTGACGGCGTTCGGCCGCGGCCGTCTGCGCGTTGACCGAGCACTGATGCGGACAAGGCTCGGCGTGCTGCTCTCGGTTGCTCTCGAGCAAGGCGGTCTCCGCCGTTTCCGCGCGATCGACGGCATGGTCGCGATTGTCGCCGTCATGATCGCGGTTTTCGTCTTCGTGGCAAAGTTCCTCTCCCTGACGTTGGCACCGGTCCTTGCCCTGTCCGTCGTTCCACTCGTCTTCGCCGTCGTTCGCCGCGAGCGGCAGCAACGACGCGAGAAGTTCATCGCGCAGATGCCGCAGCTCGCCAGAGTCCTGTCCAACGCCACGTCGGCCGGGCTGGCACTTCGGACCGCGATAGAGCTGGCATCCGAAGAGCTCCCCGAGCCGGCGAGCTCCGAGATGGGCCGCGTCGCACAGGCCTTGTCCGTCGGCGAATCGATCGAGAACGCGCTGACCACCCTCGAACGACGCCTGCCCTCGCGTGAAGTGGTGGTGCTCGTGAGCACGCTCATCGTTTCCGCGCGAGCGGGTGGTTCCCTCATTTCTTCATTGCGCCGCATCGCCGAGACCCTCGACGAGCGCAAGCAGACCCGACGCGAGATCCTGACCTCGCTCGCGGAGGCCCGCTCGACCGCCATGCTGATCCCGGTCATCGGCCTGGCGTCCTTGTTCATGTTGCGTTCCATCGATCCCGATGCGATCGACACGATGCTGAGCCGGCCACTGGGCCAGGTCATCTTCCTGGTCGCCGCCGTGATGTATGCGATCGGATTCTTCCTGTTCAGGCGCATCACCCGGGTGGACGTATGACCGCCTTCCTCCTTCCGCTGGTCGCCGCAACGGCCGCCGTGCTGTTCACCGTCGGACTCGTTCGTGTGCGGCGCGATCCGCTCTCTGCCCTCGCCATCGACGACCTGAGCATCATCAACGCCCGCGGGCAGCGATCCATCCGCGGCAGCTCCGATCCCAAGAGCAAGCTGGGCGGTCCGCTGGGGCGCATCGTCCGACGCGGCATCGGCGTGCGCGGGGTCGGCCTCGTCGACGACCTCATCGACCGGGCCGGACGCCCCGAGGGTCGCACCGTGACGTCATTCTTCAACGAAGTCGGCTACTACTCGCTCATCACGGGTTTCGTGGCAGTTACAGCGCTGGTGATGGGCATGGGTTGGCTCCTGCCCGTGACTCTTGTCCTGGTCGGGGCCGGCGCGCCCTTCTATGTCCTGTGGGCGACCGCCCAGGAACGTCAGGAAATCCTCGACCGTGATCTCCCGGACTTCCTGGACGTCCTCGCCGTTGTCGTCAGCGCCGGTCTGGGCTTCCAGCAGGCCCTCGATCGTGTGGCGCGACGCTTCGGCGGCCCGCTGGGTGAGGAAATGCAGATGGCGCTCAACGGCATGGCGGTCGGGGAGAGCTTCCGCGAGTCCCTCGGCGGCGTACGCGATCGCACCCGGAGCGAGTCGGTCGATCAGTTCGTGACGGCGCTGCTCCAGGCCGAAGAGCTGGGTTCGCCGTTGACGGTGTCACTCAACCAGATCGCGGTCGACGTGCGGCGTGAGGCATCCGAGGGCGAAAAACGGCGAGCGGCCAAGGCCGCCCCCAAGGCCACTGTGGTCACGATCCTGCTGTTCATGCCGCCGACGCTCGCCATCATGGTCTACGGCATGATCGTGGCGCTCAATGGCTGACACCCTCGACGCGTGGAGCCTTCGCCAAACCGGTCGTCAACTCGTCATCGAGCTGTGCCAGTTCGTCTTCCTGCTGAGGCTCATCGCGCTTGTCTACATCGTGTTCAGCATCTCTTTGCCCGAGGCACTCTCCGAGACGATGGTTCTCGCGGCGTCGAGCGTCCTCGCCCTGGTGGCGACATACGCGATGCACCGGCTCGTGGACTCGGCGCCGGCCCACCCGCTGATCGTCGGCGTCGATGTCGCGCTGGCCTCGGTCGGGCTCTTCGTGTCGCACGCAGCCCCGGTATTCTTCGTACTCTCACTCTTCTCGGCTTTGCTGACCGGCCTGCTGTACCGCGGCATTTCGGCCGTGCTGCTGCTGAGCGTGCTGATACTGGCGCTTCTCGGTGCGTCGACGACAGGTTCGAAGGACCTGACGCCGGCTGCGGTCGTCGCCCAGTGTGTCCTGTATGTCCTGATGTACTTCGGCGGTCGAGTCGTCGCCCAACGGGTCGAGCAGCTCACCGCCAAGAGTCTCGCCGTCGGCCAACAGGCGACGCTGCTGCAGGAACGCACCCGGATCGCCCGGGACATGCATGACGGCGTGGTCAAGACCCTTCACGGCATCGCCTTGTCGGCCGAGGCACTCGGACGCTCGAGCGAAATGCCCGAGGGGTTCCGCGGCAAGCTCACCGCTTTTGCCGGCGCCGCCACGTTCGGGGTCAAACAAGCACGCGAAGCGCTCGTGGAGCTCCGGGTCGACCAGGACGACCGACCGTTTGCCGTGGTCGTCGAGGACGTCGTCCAGCGGTGGGGCCAACGCACACGCCATGACGTGACGGTCAATGTCGATCGGGTCGCCGACATCCACGGGGATGGACGCGCCGAAGCGCTGGCGTGCCTGCGCGAAACCCTGGACAACGTCGCCGAGCACGCCGAGGCCAAAGACGTCACAGTGAGCATCGATGCCGACGAGTCCCAGGCAACGCTCGTCGTCCACGACGACGGCAAGGGTTTTGACCAGAGGCGGCTGGGCACGGCCATACGTCAAGGCCACTTCGGCGTGCGCGGGATGCAGGAACGGATGAACTCAGTCGGCGGCGAGTGCCTGGTCGAGCCGACGAGCGGGCGTGGAACCACGGTTCGGATCGTCATCCCGCAGCCCGCGTCAACCAAACCACAACAGGATTCTGTCTAAGATCGTCAAGGTGCATCCAGCAACGGATGCAGAGGGGGATGTGGCACGTGAGCAGTTTTATGCGCAGGTCCGCACAGTGCACGGTCGCGATCGTCGCCTGCTTCGCCGTTCTGGCGGGCTGCACGGACGACGGCGGGGGCGGCAAGAAGTCGGGCAAGAAGGCCGGGGGCACGTTGCCCGTGGCCGCGTCCTATGTGATCGATGGCGGCACCGATGAACCCCAGGACGTCCGGGTAGCCGTTCACGGCGTACGTCGCATCGCCGGCGCAACCGTCCTCGATTGGTCCGTGACTCCCTTGCCGGGCGGCCGGCTCAAGTCGGGCGACCCGGTCGATCAGGAAATCGACATCGACATCGCTCCCGGTCTGGACAATTCCAACGCGCTGGGCCTCGTCGACATCGGCGCCCACAGGTTCTACCGCCCGCTCGACAACGACGAGAAGGTCGCAGGCTGCCTGTGCGTCCCGTGGTTCCAGGTCGAGAACGACCTGACAGTCGGCAGGACGCGACTCCTCCAGGCCGCTTTCCCCGAGCTCCCCGCCACGGCCAGGAACATCGCTGTGAGCATCCAGAATCAGCCGATCGTGACCGGCGTGACCGTCACGCCCAGGGGCAAGGTCCCGACCGGACCCGGCGAAGACCTCAACGCGGCCGCCAAGAAGCTTCCCCAAGCCGCCGACCCGCAATCCTTCACCTACCCGATGGCCGACCCGCTCGACGATCCGAGCCAGAAGATGTCCCTGGTGGTCAACGAGGTCATCTCCTCCGCCAAGGCAACGAGCCTCATCTTCACCGTGACGGCAGACGAAGCCGGGGAAGGGCTTTCGGCGTTCGATGGGCGCCCGGTCGATGATCCCGAGGTCGTGCCCTACGGCACGATACTTTCCAATCTCGGAGCCTCCGGGCCCGGACTGAGGCCCGGCGGCGTCGGCGACTCCGGCAAGGTGACGCGGGCCTGGTTCGCCGGCGTGTCACAGAAGAAGGACAAGCCGATCGGGGCCGCCAAGGACTTCTCCTGGCGCGAGTGCCTGTGCTCGAACACCCAGTTCTTCGGTGAGGCGCTCGAGGAGAGCGGTCGTTCACGCACCTTCGTCGAACAGATGCCGGCCCTTCCTGCAGGCACCGAGAGCGTTGACGTGGTGTTCCCCGAGAAGACCCTCCCGACGATCCAGGATGTCCCGGTGAGGGCAGCGAAGGCCGCGAAGGCCTCCGGTTCCAAGTCGGCGAAGGTCGGCACCTGGAAGTACGGCACCGTGGCCGCGAGCACCATTCCCGAAGGCTGGAGCGTCAAGCAGTGGCCGACGCCCGTGCCGTCCTCCGACGATGTCACCGGTAGCGACGCGGTCGTGGACACTCTCGAGGACGTCTTCACCGACGGCGTGTCGGTGGAGAAGAAGGAACGCAAGAAGGTCGAGGTCACCCTTGACAGCACCGTGGCCTTCGAGCCCGATTCGGCGCGGTTGACATCGGCCGCCAAGACGACGATCAAGAGGATCGCCGGTGACATCAACAAGTCGGCGACGCCGGGCACCACGCTCACCGTTGAAGGCCACGTTTCGGGCACCGACAGGGGTTCCGAAGCGGTCCAGAAGAAGTTGTCGACCGATCGGGCCAAAGCAGTGCAATCGGCGTTGGAGCCGCTGGTCAAGGTCAAGGTAAAGATCTCGGCGGTCGGCAAGGGTGCTGCCGAGCCGGTCGCCCCCAACGACTCCGAAGAGCATCGCAAGCTCAACCGACGGGTGGTCGTCGCCTATGAGCGTTGAGCCCATAGGAGTGCTCGTGGTTGATGACAACCATGTGGTCCGTATGGGGCTGACGATGCTCCTGGACACCCTGGCAGACATCACGGTCCTCGGCGAAGCGACCAACGGCCAGGAGTGCGTCGACGCGGTCGACACACTCTCACCGGACGTCGTGCTGCTCGACGTACGGATGCCGGGGTCGTTCGACGGTGTGGTGACGGCGCGAATGATCGCGGACCGGACCAACGTCCTCATGCTGACCTACAGCGATGACCAGACCGTGGTCCGCGGCGCCCTCGATGCAGGGGCCAAGGGCTACCTCGTCCACGGTGACGCCACGGCCGATGACATCTCGTCGGCGATACGTACCGTTGCCGCGGGTCGCACTCACCTCAACGGCCGTGCCGCAGAGGTGCTCGTCAATCTCGTCAACGGCAGCGCTCCGGCCGCCGCGGTCGAGACCCCGACCGCGTCCCGCGACTCGTGGAACATGACCAATCGCGAACGCGAAATCATGGAGCTCCTGGCCGACGGACGCAACAACACCGCGATCGCCAAAGAGCTGTTCATCAGCCCCAGCACGCTCAAGAACCACATAACCCGCATCTTCGACAAGCTGGGCGTCGCGAGCAGATCCGAGGCCATCGTGCTCTGGCTCAAGGGAGCAGAGTCCCAGGAGTAGCGACAGCCCGAAAGGGGACCGTCGTCTCTACTGGCGACCTCCCGATCTTCGTAGTGTTGCACTTAGAAATCGGGGGCAGCCAGACCGGCTCCACAAACTCAGGAGATAGAAATGAACAAGTTCACCAACAGCTTCCTCACCGCTCAGGCCATGGTCAGCGCCGTCGTGTTCGGCGGACTTCAGAAGCTCGAAGCCCGCCGTGACGAGCGTGGCGTCGTCTCCATCGAATACATCGTTCTCGGTGCCGCGATCATCGTCCTGATCGGTGTGCTCGGCTCCAACGCCGACGTTCAGAAGGCTCTGCAGGACGCCTTCAAGAACCTCTTCAACAAGGCCGGCCAGTAGGACCCCCAATTCGGCACAGCGGGATAATGTCACAGCGGCGATAATCGGGGGATTGCGGTTCCATGAACAGGACTCGGGGGAAGGGTGAGGAGGGCCAGGTCTACCTGGTCCTCCTCACCTTCATAGTTTTTCTGATGGCCGGTGGCGGCATGATTGCAAAGTACGCCGGTCAGGACGAGGTGTCCTCAGAGGCACAGACCGCGTCCGACGCGGCGGCGCTGGCCGGTGCGCAGGTCGCCGTCAGCAGCGTGCTCGACGCTCTGTTGAACGACACGCCGGAGCTTGAACTCGGTTGCGACATCGGGCGCTCCGCAGCATCGGACTACGCCCAGCGCAACGGCGCGACGTTGTCGTCATACTGCTACGACTTCAACACCGGGACGGCCCGCGCAGAAGTCGAAGTCGACAAACCGGTTTCGGGTGAGCAGGAGGTCCAGGTCTCGTCAGCGCGTCTGCGGGCACTGCCGGTCTGCAAGGACAAGGTTCCCGAAGAGACCGAGCCGCCGCCCACGGACGAACCCACGAACCCGCCGGCCGACGACGAACCAGAGCCTCCCGCCACGGAGTGCTCAATTCTCGGGGATGTGTTCGAACCCGGCGACGATCTGAGCCTCGGTGACCTGAAGGACCTGCTCGAGCCGCACCTCGTTCCCTCGACCTGAGCAATAATCCCCGGGTGAACAGTTCTACTTGCGACCGCGCATCGTCGTTCATCAACCGATGAGCGACGACGTGTTGCGTTTCGCCCGGTCCCTCCTGGGATCCCGGCTCGTCAACGGCGACGTTGTCGTCGAGCTGACGGAGGTCGAGGCCTACGCGGGACCTCTGGACCCCGCTTCGCACGCCTTCACCCGCACGCCACGGAGCGAGATCATGTTCGGCCCGCCGATGCGGCTCTACGTCTATTTCTCCTATGGCGTCCATTGGTGCGCCAATGTCGTCTGGGGCGAAGAGGGAACGGCAAGCGCGATCCTGCTGAGGGCCGGCAGAGTCGTGTCCGGCAGCGATGACGCCCGCCGGCGCAGGGGAGCGGCCGTGCCCGATCGGCGGCTGGCCAGTGGTCCGGCCAATCTCACCAAGGCGCTCGGCATCGGGGGTGGCGACAACGGTGCCGATCTGACCGACATCGATGGGATCCACCTCGAAACCCGCACCGGTCCGGAGCCGATCATCATGACCGGGCCGCGGGTCGGGATCTCCAAAGCAGCCGATGTCCCGTGGCGGTTCTGGATTGAGGGGGAGCCGTCGGTTTCTGCCTACAAGCGCAGCCCGCGGGCTCCGTGACCTCTACCAGCGGTTGTGGGCCTGCTCGGCCCAGCCGGTGAGCCCGTCGAGCGAGTGGCTGGTTCCCTCATCGTCGACCGCGGACCCGGACCATACGCCGAAGGCCTGGTACGCGGACGTTGCGACGATGCCGTAGTTGGTGGAGGCGTGCCTGCGGTGGAAAGGCGTCAGGGTCGCGTCGACGTTCTGGCCCTGCACCCGCCACGGTGAGGACTTCTTGGCGAGGCTGTAGGTCCACTCGAGCTCATCGTCCCAATAGCTGAGGTGTCCGTCGACGAACAAGCCGTTATCGGCGACGCCGGTGCCCTTGGTCCAGCGGCCACCCATCTGCAGGCCGATGCGCTTGCCGTCGACGATGCCCGAACCCGCCGCCCAGTTCCAGCTCATCTTGTATGGCCACTTGCCGCGGCCGCGGTCGAGAACGGCGAAAGCGTCGTCGGGGCCGATCGTGAAGGCCTCGCCGTTGACCTCGATGGTGCCTTCCACCGGCCGGGCCAGCTCCTTCAGCGTGTACTGGAAACGTCGATCACTCCAGGGCACCACGACCCCAAGGCAGTCGCCGCCTTGCGCGACGGAGAGGTTGATTTCGACGTGCTTGGACGACGCCCTGAGAACGGTCCGGCCGCTCTCGTCGAGGAATCGGAGTTTTGCCTTGTGGTTGTCTTCCATGACGACCATTGGCGGGCGCCGGTCGGGCACGAGGACATCACCGGGGCCGATCGTGGCCGAATCGGCGGCGAATGTCTTACCGGTCTCGCGGTCGTGGAGGTAGAGCTGGCTGGCGTGCGCGTAGTCGAGACTGGCGACCGTCATACCGAGCACAAAACGGGGCGACACGATTCCCCAGTAGTCCCACCTCTTGTTGCGGCCCCAGCCGCGGAGGTTCGACTCGTGCAACGGAGTTCGCGTGAACCCGGCCGCATCGCGATTGAGCCGCCCGTTGGGCAGGCACAGGTTCACTG
Source organism: Actinomycetota bacterium (assembly GCA_030856025.1). GTDB lineage: Bacteria > Actinomycetota > Actinomycetes > Propionibacteriales > Nocardioidaceae > JACMOZ01. The sequence continues at coordinate 10,635 of JALYQD010000158.1, read as the reverse complement.
CCTCGGTGATCTCCCGAACCGCCATAGATCGACTGTACGCCCGCGGAGTCAGACGTAGGCGCGAACCGGTTTGATCACGTCGATGGCCCGGGCGATCGCAAACGTCACGACGACGGTGATGGCGGCAACGACCGGAATGCCGAAGATCGGCTGCTCCCGATACCAATCGCTGAGCGGGCTGAGGCTCCGTACACAGTGCAGGACCAGCGCGTACATCAGATAGATCCGGAAGCTCAACCGTGAGTACAGCGCGATGAACCGGTAGTTCCTGCCCTTGCCGGAGAAGGTCGACTTGGCCAGCAGGAACACGCAGCTCGAAGCGAGGACGACGCCGGGTGCCAGGTTCCGGTATGCCCACAACGACTGGTCGCGCTGGGTCTCCTCGAAATACGTGATGAAGAACGTCGCGGCGACGCCGAGCAGGAAGCCGAACAGGAGCAATTTCCGTGAGAACCGCAAGGGGGTGATGTGAAGGTAGTAGCCGAGCAGAGGCAACCCGAGGTAACCCGCAGGAAAGCTGGGGAATGATGCGAAATACAGCGGCTTGGCGTCCGGCCACACCTCGGCGACGCAGGGAAGCAGCACGGCGAATACGAGCCACAGGGTCAGTGCGTAACGCAGCAGGCGTTCGGACCGACCGTCGGGGAGCGCCATGAGGGGCCGGATCAACGGGGCCACCGCATAGATGCCGATCAGGAAATAGACGAACCACAGGTGATACGCCAGGGGCCCGGTGAAGAAGTCGTAGACCGCAGACAACAACGGGCCCTCGCCATCGTACGAACTGGTGATGACAGCCCGATCCTCGCGGAAGAAAAGGTGATTGGCGATTGCGTAGACGATGCTCCAGCTGACGAGCGGGATGCCGACTCGCCTGATTTGATGACCGACCCGGAACTGTCGTTGCGGGGCGAACATCAGCACGCCGGCGATCAGGAAGAAACAGTCAACCGGAAAGCGGAGGAGAGAGTCGTACCCGTTCGCCACGTTGAACATCGACAGGAAATCGACGTCCAGCTTGCGTCGCGCGTTGACGATAAGGACTGCCGTGTGGAGGAAGATAACGCTGATGCTGGCGATCACTCGCAGGTAGTCGAAGTAGTAGATCCTCTCGGTCTTCGTCTCGACGATCGTGTTTGGCACGCGACTTTCTTATCGTGACCGCGAACCCGGCGTTGATCCGGGGTGCGATTTAGCGGGATCCTGCGCCGGGACTGCGGTCGGCACGCCGCATACGCCGCCTTCACACGTTGCGGCGCCGGCGTCGCCGAACGGGATGAGTGCGGGCTTGCCGTTCATCCTCGTTCGCTCCAGGCCGTTTCGAGCACCTGCACGAATGTCGCCGGGTCCTGAGCGCCCGAGACCCCGTACTTGTCGTCGATCACGAAGAACGGGACGCCGGTGATGTCGTAGGCGATCGCCTGGTCCTTGTCGGCGTTGACCGCGGGCAGATAGTCCTCCGACTCCAGGGCGGCAACGGCCTTGTCGCGGTCGAGGCCAACTTCCTGGGCGAGGTCGGCGAGATCGGCGACGCGTCCTACATGCCGGCCTTCCTCGAAGTAGGCGGCCAGCAGGCGTTCCTTCAGCTCAGCCTGCTTGCCGTTTGCCTTGGCGAAATGCAGCAACTCGTGTGCCTTCACCGTGTTGGTATGCAGGAGTGAGTCGAAGTCGTAGGAGAGGCCGACGCTCTGCGCGATGCCCGTGACCTGCTCCAGCATTTGTATGGCCTGCTCGGCCGGAAGGTGTTTGTGGCTCACCAGGAAGTCGACCTCGCTGCCGTCGAAGTCGACCGGTGTTTCCGGCGCCAGCTCGAAGCTGTGATATTCGATCTCGACCTCCCGGCCGTCGCTGCCGAAGGCCTCAACGGCGGCTTCGAACTTGCGTTTGCCGATGAAGCACCACGGGCAGGCGATGTCGGACCAGATGTCTACTTTGAGGGGACTGTTCACGCCGTGGTCAACGCCAGGTGCCGATGCGCTATTCCGCCCGGCGTCCGCGATATCGCCGTTCAGGCCGGCCCGCGGTCCCGTACTTCAATCGGACGGTGGCTTGACCGACCTTCACGAAGTGTTCGAGGTAGCGCCGTGCGCTGACCCGGGACAGGCCGACCTTGTCGCTGCATTCGGCCGCCGACATCTCGACACCGGCCAGGAGGGTCTCGAGCACTGCCTTCGCCGTCGTCACGCTGAGGCCCTTCGGCAGTGGCACGTCCTCGGGGTCGAGCGGGCTCTGGGCGAAGAAGGCGTCGATGTCTTCCTGCCCAGGGCTTTCGTTTCGCAAGAGTGCGAGGTGACTCTCCTTGAACTGGTCGAGCCGCGCGACCAGGTCGCCATACTCGAACGGTTTGATCAGGTAGGACGAGGCGCCGCCGGCCAGTGCGGCCCGCACACTGTCGGCTTCGCGCGCCGCCGTGATCATGATGACGCCCGTCTCCTTGCCTTCGGCGCGCAATCGGCGCAGCACCTCGATCCCGGTGAGGTCGGGCAAGTGGATGTCGAGCAGCACGAGATCAGGAGCGAGGCGCTCGATCTCGGCGAGCGCAGTCCCGCCCGTAGCGGCGGTACCGATGACACGGAATCCCTCGCTGCGTTCGACGAATCGCGTATGGATCTGCGCGACCATGAAGTCGTCGTCAACGATGAGCACGGAGATCATACATTGCCTTCGCGTTCGGGAGGGTGGCGCGGAAGACTGCGCCGCCGTCATTGTGCACGGTCACAGTGCCCCCGCGCCGGGTGCACACCAGATAGACCAGGGCGAGCCCGACACCGCGTCCGCCGAGGACCGCGGGCTTGGTCGAGAACCCCCGCTGGAAGATCGTGTCGGTCATGTCAGCTGGCACACCCCCGCCGGAGTCGGAGACCTCGAGGACAACCGCATCGGTCTCGTTGGTCACGCGAATCCGTACGATGCGCTGCTCGGCACCCGAGCTGGCATCGATCGCGTTGTCGATCAGGTTGCCCAACACCGTCGCCGCATCGGTGGAGAGCTCACGGTCGGCCCGGAGCAACCGCGAGTCCTCGGTGAGCTCGATCGTCACTCCGGCCTCGGCCGCGAGACTGGTCTTGGCGATCAGGAGGGCGGCGACCGTCGGATCCTCGACAACCGCCGTGATGGCGTCGGCGATTTCGGCCCGACGCCGCGTGAGGTTGCCGATCAGGGCCGAGACCTCGCCATACTCCTCGAGCTCGACCAGCCCCGAGATCGTATGAAGCTGGTTGGCGAACTCATGTGTTTGAGCGCGCAACGTCTCGGTGATGCTCTGGTGTGAATCGACCTGACTCTGCATGGCGATGAGCTCGGTGCGATCGCGCAAGGTCGTCACCGTGCCGACTTGCCTGTTGCCATAGGTGACCCTGTTGCGGTTCAGGACGATGAGCCGCTCACCGACCAGCAGCATCGAATCCTGTGTGTCGGTCGGGTCGAGCAGCACGCGCCTCACCGGCTCGGCGATGTCTAGGCCGGAGACGGCCCTGCCGGCGGCGTCCTCGGAAAGGCTGAGCAGGGCGGTGGCGCTCCCGTTGACGACCGTGATGACGCCGTCGGAGTTCACCGCGATCACCCCTTCGCGGATGCTGTGCAGCAGCGCTTCGCGATTGTCGGCCAGCGCGGCGATCTCGGCCGGCTCCAGGCCACGCGTGCGTCGTTTGATCAGGCGCGCCAGCAACCATGACCCCGCCACGCCGAGCAGGGCGCCGATGCCGAGGAAGAGCACGAGATCCGGCGCTGCATTTGTGATGCGTTGCCACGCTGACGGATAACGCGCCTCGGCAATCGAGAGTCCGACCAGACTGCCGTCATTGGCGATGATCGGCGCATGCCCGGCGACCAGGCGTTCGCCGTCCTCGTCGATGTCGCCTGTCCAGCCTCGGCCCTGGTGCACCCGGCTGGCTCCCAGCGCGACGTGCTCTCCGACGAGATCGGGTATGGATGAGGCGATGACGCGTCCGTCCGGATCGGCGATCGTGACGTTCGTGGCCCCCGAGAGGCTCACCGCGCGTTCGACCGAGGGCGCCAGTTCCTGTGAGGCGCGCGGCGCGGTGATCTGGTCGCGCACGACGGGCAGGTTAGCAAGGTATTCGGCGACAGAACGCATACGGCTGCCTTGATCAGCGCCGAACTGAGTCGTTGACTGCTGCACCGAGATGACGCCGACGATCGCAAGCACGAGGGCGATGACGGCGAGCTGCAGGATCAGGAACTGACCAGCGATGGTGAGCCGCAAACCACGCAATGACCACAAAGACCACAACCTCCTTTGCTTCCGTAATAGTGACTCAGGCCACATTGGGGGTTGATCATCGGGTGGATGACTTGGAGGTCTTAATGGTTTTGAAGAAGGGTACGCGCCCGACACTCGTCGCGGTCATACTCGTGATTGTCGCGTCGATGACGCTCGCGGCTTGCGGTGTGACGCGCGCGACGGACGAACCGGGCAACCGCAGGCTGAGGATGATGATCCCCAACAGCCCCGGTGGTGGCTACGACCTCACCGGGCGGGCCGCGGTGCACTCCATGGAGACCGACGAGCTGACCGGTCGGTTCGAGATCACCAACGTCATCGGTGCGAGCGGCACCGTGGCGATGCAGCGTCTCCTCAACGAACGCGGCGCCGACGACGTGATGATGACGATGGGGCTCGGCGTAGTAGGAGCGGTCTACACCAATAAATCCGACGCGCTGGTTTCCAAGGCGACTCCGCTGGCCAAGCTGATCGAGGATCAGGAAGGCCTGATCGTCCCCAAGAACTCGCCCTACAAGACGGTCGACGACTTCATCGACGCCTGGAAGGCCGATCCCAAGAGCGTCGCCATCGGTGGCGGCTCCTCTCCAGGCGGTCCTGATCACCTGTTCCCGATGCAGCTCGCCAAGGAGGTCGGCATCGATCCGCGTGACGTCAACTACATCGCGTACGACGGTGGCGGACCGCTCACCTCGGCCCTCCTGGGCTCGAAGATCAAGGTCGGCACCTCGGGACCCAGCGAGTTCGAGGGCCAGATCCAGGACGGTTCGCTGCGCGTCCTCGCGGTATCGGGCGACAAGCGGGCACCGGGAGTCGATGCGCCCACGCTGACGGAGTCGGGGGTCGACATGACGTTCTACAACTGGCGCGGCGTGCTCGCCCCGCCGGGTATCTCGGCAAAGACCCGCACCGAGCTGACGGGCCTGCTCAAGGAGATGCATGGCACGAAGGAGTGGCGCAAGGCCTTGAAGGACAACGGCTGGACCGATGCGTTTGTGACAGGCAACGAATTCGAAGACTTCCTGAAGGCTCAGGACAAGCGGGTCTCATTGACCCTGGAGGAGTTGGGGCTGGCATGACCACGACCACACGTCAGCCTGGGGCCTCGCGCCCGAAGCCGGGCTACATCGACAGGGCACAATATGGGCTCGCAGCCTTCCTGGCCGTTGTCGGTGCCTACCTCGTCTACGACGCTTCCACTCTCGACAAGGGTTTCGCCGACCAGCCGGTGCAGCCATACGCGTTCCCCTACGTGATCGGCGCGGCACTGCTCGGGCTTGCCGCACTCCTCGTGGTCGCAACGGCTCGTGGCAGCCAGCCTCAGGCCGAAGAGGGTGAAGACATCGATCTCGCGGTCCAGGCCGAATGGGTCACGATCGCCAAGTTGATCGCCGTCTTCGTCTTGAACATCGTGTTGATCGACTGGCTCGGCTGGGCGATCACCGGGGCGCTCCTGTTCGCCGGCACCGCATACGTGTTGGGCAGCCGCTCGCACCTGCGCAACATCGCGATCGGCCTGGTCCTCTCCCTGGGCACTTGGTACGGCTTCTATTCCGGCTTGGGCATCCCCATCCCGGCCGGCATCCTGGATGGAGTGCTCTGAGATGGAATCTCTCGAACTGCTGGCCGACGGCCTGCAAACGGCCCTGACGCCGACCAACCTGCTGTTCGCGTGCCTCGGCGTCTTGCTCGGCACCGCTGTCGGCGTGTTGCCCGGGATCGGCCCGGCGATGACCATCGCGCTGCTGCTTCCGGTCACCTACAACGTTTCCCCGAGCAGCGCGCTCATCATGTTCGCCGGCATCTACTACGGCGGCATGTATGGCGGTTCGACCACATCGATCCTGCTGAACACGCCGGGGGAGTCATCCTCGGTCGTGACCGCGATCGAGGGCAACAAGATGGCCAAGGCGGGGCGCGCGGCGCAAGCTCTGGCCACCGCTGCCATCGGCTCATTCGTGGCCGGCACGATCGGCACCCTGCTGCTGGTGCTTTTCGCGCCGACAGTCGCCAAGCAGGTCGTCAAGCTCGGCAACCCGTCCTACTTCGCGATCATGCTGCTCGCGCTCGTTGCCGTGACCGCCGTGCTCGGCAATTCAAAATTGCGCGGGTTCATCGCGTTGTTCCTGGGTCTGGCGATCGGGCTCGTCGGGACCTCTACGGGTCAGGCTCGTGCCACTTTTGGCAACGCGATGCTGGCTGATGGGATCGACATCGTTGTGGTCGCGGTCGCGATCCTCGCGGTTGGCGAGGCACTCTGGGTCGCTGCCCACCTTCGCCGGCGTCCGCTGGAGATCATTCCGGTCGGACAGCCATGGATGAGCAAAGCGGACTTTGGCCGCTCGTGGAAACCTTGGTTGCGCGGCACGGCGCTGGGATTCCCCTTCGGCGCCCTGCCGGCGGGAGGCGCGGAGTTGCCGACATTCCTCTCGTACATCACCGAGCGCAAGCTTTCCAAGAAGCCGGAGGAGTTCGGCCACGGCGCCATCGAGGGTGTCGCCGGACCGGAGGCAGCCAACAATGCGTCCGCGGCAGGCACGCTCGTGCCGCTTCTCGCGATCGGCCTCCCGACCACGGCGACGGCGGCCGTCATCCTCGCCGCGATGCAGAGCTATGGGCTCCAACCGGGGCCCGCCTTGTTCGAGAACGAGCCCAAGCTGGTCTGGACGCTCCTTGCCAGCCTGTTCATTGCCAACACGCTGCTGCTGGTGATCAACCTCCCGATGGCGCCGCTCTGGGCCAAGCTGTTGCGCACACCGCGCCCCTACCTGTACGCGGGCATCTTGTTCTTCGCCTCCCTGGGTGCCTATAGCGTCAACTTCCAGTCGTTCGACCTGTTGCTTCTGTTGCTGTTCGGCCTGCTGGGACTCGCGATGCGACGTTTCGGGCTCCCTATCCTCCCGCTCATCATCGGCGTCATCCTCGGCCCCAGGCTCGAGGACCAGCTGACCCAGGCACTGGCAATCTCGCAAGGCAAGCTCGACACGCTGTGGAGTGAACCCGTCGCCGTGATCGTCTACATCGTGATCGCCATCGTGCTCGGCGTGAGCGCCGTCGGTGGGCTGAAGTCCAGGAATTCCCCGGAAGCAGAAAGGGTGAGCGCATGACCATCGTCGTCGGATACACGCCAAACGAGTTCGGGCAGATTGCCCTCGCCCACGGCATCGATCAGGCCCGGAAGCGCGGGACAGACCTGGTCGTGGTCAACGCGACGAGGGGCGACGCCTTTGTCGACAACCGCTTCGCGAAGAAGGAGCAGATCGCCGACCTCGACGCCGAGCTGTCCTCGGCGGGCATCTCCTATGACGTCCGCCAGAGCATTGGCTCCGACGTAGCGGAGCAGGTTCTCGACGTCGTGGACGAGGTTGCGGCCGAGCTGCTCGTGATCGGTATCCGCCATCGCAGCGCGGTGGGCAAGATGCTGATGGGCAGTGTCGCGCAGAGACTCCTGCTCGATTCCAAGGCCCCGATCCTCGCGGTGAAGCCCGGCCAGCAGCCCTGAGCAGCCGACTCACGCACGAACGTCGCCCTGAACCAAGGGAGACGGTCGTGGTCATCCTGTGCCATCATCGGGGCCATGCAGGCTGCTCCCGCCGACGCGGGCCTGCGTGCCGGTGAGGGACCGGTTGTGGCGCCGGCACAGGAGATCATGAACTCATGACCATCGTGGTGGGATACAGGGCAAACGAGTTCGGCGAGATCGCCTTGGAACACGCGTTGACGCGCGCACAAGCCACGAGCTCCCGATTGGTCGTCGTCAATGTCGCCAGGGGCGAGGGACTGGATGACCCGGACTTCATCCGCGGACACGAGCTCGAGCAGTTGCGTATGAAGCTCGGCAACTCAGGACTTGCCGGCTACGACGTGAGCCAACCCGTCGGAGCCGAGACAGTCGAGCTTCTCCTCGAGGCACTCGAGAAGGAGGACGCGAACCTCCTCATCATCGGAATTCGGCCGCGGTCCGCGGTCGGCAAGTTCCTCATGGGCAGCGTCGCCCAGAAAGTCCTGATGGGCGCCTCCGTTCCTGTGCTGACGGTCAAGCCCGGTCAGGTTCCCGCGCCCGTCATGTAATCCGGTTCGCACGGCCTCCGCGGCGTGCGTGAGAATGAGTGCGACACTCATCGACTTACCGGGAGCTGACGTGACCCACGTACTTGACGACCTCGAAGCGCGCGGACTCATCGCGCACTCGACGGATCCAGACGCTTTGCGCGCCGATCTGTCCACGGGGCCGATCACTTATTACGTCGGCTTCGACCCGACCGCGCCCAGCTTGCATATCGGCAATCTCCTCCAGTTGTTGACCGCGCGGAGGCTCCAGCTGGCTGGACACAAACCCCTGATCCTGGTCGGCGGGTCCACCGGTCTCATCGGTGACCCGAAGGAGGCCGGCGAGCGGGTCATGAACACCAAGGAGACCGTGGCCGAGTGGGTCGAACGCATCCATGAACAGGTCTCGGCGTTCGTCGACTTCGGCGGCGACAACGGCGCGACGATCGTCAACAACCTCGACTGGACGCAGGAGATCAACACGATCGACTTCCTGCGCGACATCGGCAAGCATTTCCCGATCAACCGGATGCTCGCCCGCGATGTCGTCAGCAGCCGACTCGAGTCGGGCATCAGCTACGCCGAGTTCAGTTATGTCCTGCTGCAATCGATGGACTACCTCGAGCTCAATCGCCGCTACGGCTGCATGCTGCAGACCGGCGGCAGCGACCAGTGGGGCAACATCACCGCCGGTGTCGAGCTCGTGCGCCGTGCCGATGCCAAGAAAGTGCATGCGTTGGCCACGCCCCTGATCACCAAGGCCGACGGGACCAAGTTCGGCAAGACCGAGTCGGGCACCGTATGGCTCGACCCGGCCTTGACGAGTCCGTATGCGTTCTACCAATCCTGGATCCAGGCCGAAGACATCAAGGTGGGGGAGTACCTCCGACAATTCACTTTCCTGCCTCTCGACGAGATCGAGGCTCTCGAAGCAGAGCAAGCCGAACGTCCCGGCGCTCGCGCGGCTCAGCGCAGGCTCGCAGCAGAGGTCACGACCCTTGTGCACGGTTCTGAGGAGACCGCGGCCGCCGAACTCGCGTCAAGCGCCCTGTTCGGCAGGGGAGAGCTCCAGGCGTTGCCGGAGTCCACTCTCGCCGCGGCCCTTCGGGAAGCCGGCTCGGTCGAGCTCAAGGGCTCTGATTCACCGACTGTCGTCGATGCCTTCGTGGCCGCCGGACTGGTCGAAAGCAAGTCGGCCGCCCGGCGTGCGATTGCCGACGGTGGGGCCTATGTGAACAACACGCGGGTGACGGAGCCTGACGCCGTTTTGGAGGGCGATCTGCTACTCCATGGAGCGTGGGCAGTTCTGCGTAAAGGAAAGCGGAGCATCTCGGGCGTGTCGATATCAAAATGACTGGAATCCCGGGCTTTTTGTACCGTGTGAGCCTCGCCACACGATATCGATTTGACGATGTTCGGGAGGCTCAGTAATGTTCTTCTTGTTGCTCAGCACGACGGAGCGCAAGGCCGAAAGGCAGGGCGTTCGGACTGAGTAACCACCCCAACCGAAACACCTGGGTCTTGGTCGCATGAGCGCCGGAAACAGTAGCTGACAACGAGGGTGGCACCGAGCAGGACCCCGGTTTTACCGGGAAAACCACACGGTGTAGGGTATGACTGGCGCTTGAAACGGCGGGCCGCAAGATCGAGAGATCGGGTGGCCGGATCAAGTAGCCAACTCAACCAAAACGGCAAAACAACAGGGTGCTTCGTGCGCCCCAAAGCTTGCCGGCGAGGACGAGGAACACCGAGCAGGACCCCGGTTTGACCGGGAAAACCACACGGTGTAGGTTATGACCGGCGCTTGAAACGGCAGGCCGCAAGATCGCGAGATCGGGTGGCCGGATCAAGTAGCCAACTCAACCAAATCGGCTAGCGCCAGGGTGCTTCGTGCGCCCCAAAGCTAGCCGCCCAGGATGAGCTACACAGGAAGCGAACCCCGGTTTGACCGGGCGAAACGGACAGTGTAAGTTAGACGAGTTGCCCCAAAGCGAAAACCGCAAGGTTGAAGCCGAGGTGTGCGTCTGATCCTTGAGAACTCAACAGTGTGCCAAAAGTCGACGAGATAATCAGTAACAACCCCGTCGATAACGACTCTGACTTAGGTCAGGGCCCTTATTGATGGAATTTCGGCAATTTATTTGTCAGCAAGTAATTTGTCAGGTTACAAAACACGTTGAGGTCGTAGTTGATTAAGTTCAACTGCTTCCGAAATTTTCAACGGAGAGTTTGATCCTGGCTCAGGACGAACGCTGGCGGCGTGCTTAACACATGCAAGTCGAGCGGTAAGGCTCCTTCGGGAGTACACGAGCGGCGAACGGGTGAGTAACACGTGAGCAATC
>JALYQD010000154.1 GCA_030856025.1 Actinomycetota bacterium | reverse complement strand
GGCAGTGCTCGACTCGGCGGCTTTCAGCCAGGCGGCACTCAACTCGCTGATCATCGCCGGCGCCTCGACCCTTATCGCCGTGGTCCTCTCGGTCTTCGCGGCCTATGCGATCGTCCATTCCAGCTTCCGCGGTCGCCGGGTCGTCTACGGACTGATCCTGGGCGCCCTCCTCGCTCCACTGGTCGCCCTCGCCGGGCCGATGGCAGATCAGGCTCTCGCCTTCGGCCTCTATGACACCAAGCGTTCGCTGATCGTGTGTTATCTCGCGTTGACGCTTCCGCTCGCCCTGTGGCTGTTCGTCTCGCTGTTCTCCCGCATTCCGTGGAGCCTGCGCGACGCGGCCCGCACCGACGGCGCCTCCCGGTTCCAGATGTTCCGCAAGGTCTATCTGCCTTTGGTCGGGCCGGGCGTCTGTGTCGTCACCCTCCTGGTGTTCTTCGTTGCCGCCAACGACCTGGTCCTCGGCCTTGCCCTCGGCACCACCGACACGTCTTTGCCCGTGCCCGCCACGCTCGCGTCGTTCGGCAGCAAATTCGACAATGTTTCAGCCGCGACGGCCGCCGGCGGCCTGCTGTGGTTCTTGCCCGTCCTGCTCTTTGTCCTCGTGTTCCAGCGCAAGATTGTCTGGCTTCTGGGAAGGCCCAACCGATGACCACGATCGAATTCCGCAATGTGACCAAGGCCGGCCGCAAGGGTGATCCGCCGCTGCTCGATGCGGTCAACCTCACCGTGCCGTCGGGGTCCTCGCTGGCTCTCGTCGGCCCTGCGAGCGCCGGCAAGAGCCTGCTGCTGCGGATCCTGGTCGGTCTCGACCCGGCCACCGCCGGCGATGTCCTGATCGACGATGTGCTGGTCAATGCCGTCGACGCGCGCGATCGCGACATCGCGATGGTGTTCCAGGACTACGAGATCTACCCGCATCTCGACGTCTTCGACAACATCGCGTTCTCCTCCAAGCTGCGCAAGGGTTTCAACAAGGTCGATCTCGCCCAACGGGTCAGCGACGTCGCCGAGTTCCTCGGCCTGACCGATCAGCTCGACCTGAAACCCAGAGACCTGAGCGACTCGGAGCGCCAACGCGTCGCCCTCGGCCGCGTGCTGGTCCGCGACGCCCTCGCCTACCTGTTCGACGACGCGTTGTCGACGCTCGACGACCGCACCCGCAGCCAGGTGAGGTCGATGGCTTCGCAGTGGCAGCGCGAGCTCGGTCGCACCTCCATCTATGTCACCACCGACATCGCCGAGGCACTGTCGCTCGGCGATCAGGTTGCCGTCATCCATCAGGGCTTCATCCACCAGGTCGGCACCCCCCGCGAGCTCTACGAACACCCCCTCGACATGTTCGTCGCAGCCTTTGTGGGATCGCCGGCGATGAACCTCATACCGGCCAAGGTCCGCGGCAACTCCCTGCACCTGCCGTTCATCACGCTGCCGATCGGTGAGGACATGCTGGCACGCACCCAGGGCCGGGAGCTCCTCGTGGTCGGCATCCGGCCCGAGGACTGCGAAGACGCATCGAACATGACTCCGGAGCAGCTCAGCGGCATGATCCAGTTCTCGACCAAGATCGACGACGTCGAATGGCGCGGGAGTTCGCAGTTCGCCTTCCTCGGCTTCGAGATCGACGAAGAGACCGAGATCCTGCTCGAAGAGGTCGAGGCGCACCTCGAGTTCGACCTGTTCCAGGCCTTCCTGCTCGCCGAGGTCTCCGCCGAGACCGATCTTCGCCCCGACATGTTCCTCAAGGTCGCCGTGGATTCGCAGAAGGTCCACGTCTTCGATCCGGTCACCGGCGAAAACCTGACCCTCGCGGACTGACGTGCTGCACGCGCGCAAGGCGATCACACCCGCGATCCTCGCGGTCGTGTTCGGAGCGCTGTATGCGGCTCTCTCGCTCGTCCGCTACCACCGTTTCGATCCGTCGTCGTGGGACAACGCGATCTTCGAGCAGGGGATCATGGGGTATGCGCATTTCGGTGCGCCGATCGTCGACATCAAGGGGCCGGGATTCAACCAGCTCGGTGACCACTTCTCGCCGATCATCGCCCTCGTCGCACCGTTCTATCGGGTTTTTCCGTCCGCGCAGACAGTCTTGATCTCCCAGGCGGTCCTCATCGCGATCTCCGTCGCGGTCATCGCCCACGTCGCCATCAGGCACCTCGGGCAGATTCGGGGAATCGCGATCACGATCGCCTACGGGCTCTCGTTCGGCATCCAGTCCGCGGTGCAGTCAGATTTCCATGAGGTGGCCTTCGCAGCACCCTTGCTGGCACTGGCGGGGGCGGCATACGTCGACCGCGACTGGCGGCGGGTTGTCTGGTGGACGCTGCCGCTGATGCTGGTCAAGGAGGACATGGGCATCACTGTCGCCGCGATCGGCGCCGTCCTTTGGCTGGCCGGTGAGCGTCGCCGCGGCACGGTGCTCGCCGCGATCGGCGTGCTGGGCATGGCATTGGTCCTTTTCGTCGTGATACCGCATTTCAATCCCGCCGGTGAATGGGACTATGCGACGAAATTCGGCGGAGACCGCAGCGTGCTCGACGTTGCGCTCGACCAGCCGGGCCGCAAGCTCCTCACCGTCGTGCTCACCGTGGGCGTGACCGGTTTCCTCGCGATGGCTTCACCGTGGATCTTGCTGGCCCTGCCCATCCTGGCCGGTCGTTTCGTGGCCGACAAGGAGTATTACTGGGGGACCGACTGGCACTACTCGCTCGTGCTCATGCCGATCGTCTTCATTGCCCTGATCGACGCGATGAACCGCGAACACAGGAACCCCTGGCTGCGCGCGTATGCCGCACAGGGCGCTGCCGTCGCCATCGTGTTTGCCGCCGCAATGCAGGCGCATTCCCCGCTGTCGGTTCTGGTCAAACCGTCGACGTATGACCCGAACCCGCGTGCTGCCAGCGCCCGTGAGGCCATCTCGCTGGTGCCGAAGGGAACATCGGTCGAGACCGACATCGGCCTGATGACGCATCTCGTCACCGACCACAAAGTCTTTTGGCTCGGGACGGCCGACAACCCCAGGCCGGACTACGTGTTGTTCGACATCGACAGCAATCTCGGTTCACCCGTCGATGCCGTCGGCTATGCCCAGGGCATCCACGGCGGCGACTGGAAACTGGTCCTCGCCAACGACGGCTACATCCTCGCCAAGAGCCAATAGCGGTCGCTCGCGAGAGAGTTTGTCCTGACGAGGAGAGAGTTTGTCCTGACGCGAGCGGACCAACTCTCTCGCGACCGGGACAAACTCTCTCGCGAGCGTTAGGGGTGGGTCATCGACATGACGTCCAGGGCCGCGTCGAGGTCGGCTTCGCTGATGTCACCGCGTTCGACATACCCGAGCTCGATGACGACCTGGCGGATGGTCTTGCGCTCCTTGACGGCCTGCTTGGCGATCTTGGAGGCCGCCTCGTAGCCGATGTGGCGGTTGAGCGGCGTGACGACCGAAGGCGACGACTCGGCATACTCGAGGCAGCGCTCCACGTCGGCGGTGATGCCGTCGATGCAGCGGTCGGCGAGCACGCGCGACGCGTTGCCGAGCAGGCGCATCGACTCGAGCAGGTTGCGGCCGATGACCGGCAACATGACGTTGAGCTCGAAGGTGCCGGAGGCGCCGGCCGTGGCGATGGTGGCGTCGTTGCCGATGACCTGTGCGCACACCATGAGCGTGGCTTCGGGCAGGACCGGGTTGACCTTGCCCGGCATGATGCTCGATCCGGGCTGGAGGTCGGGGAGGTGGATCTCGGCGAGGCCCGTACGTGGTCCCGAACCCATCCAGCGGAGGTCGTTGCAGATCTTGGTGAGGCTGACCGCGATCGTACGGAGCTGGCCGGACATCTCGACGAGCCCGTCGCGGGCACCTTGAGCCTCGAAGTGGTCGACGGCTTCGGTGACCGGGAGGCCGGTGCCTTCGGCCAACAGGGCGATGACCCGTTGCGGGAAGCCGATCGGAGTGTTGATGCCGGTGCCGACCGCTGTGCCGCCGAGCGGGACTTCTGCGGTGCGGGGGAGCGAGGCGTTGACCCGTTCGATGCCGCGGCGAATCTGCGCAGCATAACCGGCGAATTCTTGACCGAGGGTGACCGGTGTGGCGTCCATGAGGTGGGTGCGGCCTGACTTGACGACTTCGGCGAACTCTTTGGCCTTGGCCTCGAGCGAGGTGGCCAGATGGTCGAGCGCGGGGATGAGTTCGTTCGTCGCCGACGCGGTGGCCGCGACGTGGATGGACGTCGGGAACACGTCATTGCTCGACTGGCTCGCGTTGACATGGTCGTTGGGGTGGACGTCCTTGCCGAGCGACTTGGTCGCGATCGTGGCGAGGACTTCGTTGGTGTTCATATTGCTAGAGGTGCCCGAGCCGGTCTGGAAGACGTCGATCGGGAACTCCCCGTCGTGCTTTCCCGATTCGACCTCTGCGGCCGCGGCGACGATGGCATCGGCGATGTCCTGGTCGATGATGCCCAGCTCCGCGTTGGCCCTGGCGCAGGCGGCCTTGATCTGGGCGAGCGCGCGGATCTGCGCGGACTCGATGGGCGTACCGGAGATCGGGAAGTTCTCGACGGCGCGCTGCGTCTGGGCCCGCCAGAGTGCCCTCGCAGGGACCTTGACCTCGCCCATGGTGTCGTACTCGGTGCGGTATTCGATATCAGCCATACGGCTGAGACTATCGGGGTGCTTTCGGCCCCGTTCCGCGGAGTATCCAGTAGTTCTCGGCCCGGTCCTGGAGGTTCACCGGAAGCGATTCGACCGTCACCCCGCCAAAGTGTTCGGCGAGCGCGGCGCGCAGAGGGGTCGAGTCCGCCTGGGACCACAAGCTCAGCTGCCCGCTTGCCCTGAGCCGATCCGCGCACACCCGGATGAACGCCGATTGATAGACCCCGGCATTGTCCTCGTACACAAGGAAGTCCGGGCCGTTGTCGACATCGAGGAGTATGGCGTCGAGGCTCGCAGTCGGCATCGAGTCGACGATGTCGCGGACGTCCCCGATGCGCAGATCGAAGCGCGGATCGTCGAAGAGATCGGCACCACCGATCGTGCCGTCCCGCATCCAGTCGGAGATCTCGGTGTGGATCTCGGCGACGGTCACCCTGGTCACCGCGGGATCGGCGAGGAGCTCGCGCGCCGTGAAACCGAGGCCCAGGCCGCCGACCAGGATGTCTTGGGCGCCGGCGGCGAGTACTGAACGGGCCAGAGCTCGTTCGGAGGAGGTCTCGACGTCGTCCATGACAAAAACCCCGTTGACGCGCAACTCGATCGAGCCGTCGCTGCGACGTCGGACGGAGGCGCCCGTCATGGTTCAGCCCCTGGTGGCAGCGCGTCCGGCCGTGCGGGCAATCGCGTCGACGAACGTGCCGTAGAGCTGAACCGGGATGTCGTGGCCCATGTCGGCGATGGCCACGAACTCCGCGCCACGGATCGCCGCGGCGGTGGCCCGGCCGCCTGACGGGTTGACGAGCGGATCGCGCAGTCCATGGACGACTGTGGTCGGGATGTCGAGTTTTGTGAGCTCGCGCGTGCGGTCCGGCTGGGTGAGGACCGCCATCATGTGCCGGGCGACGCCGCTGGCAGTCCAGCCGCGGTCATACGTCTCCATGGCGCGGGCGCGGGCGATCTCGTCATCGGTGGGAAATCCGGGCGAGCCGATGATCAGGGCCGAACGCAACGCCTGCTCGATGTATGCGTCGCGCGTCCTGCCCGCTGCGCCGAGCATCGTCGGAAAGAGCTTCGGATGCGTCCAGCCGACGCTGCGTTTGCCCGTCGTGGACATGATCGACGTCAGCGACAGCACGCGTTCGGGACGGGCGATGGCCATGGTCTGGATGATCATCCCGCCCATCGAGACGCCGGCGAGGTGGGCGCGTTCGATGCCGAGATGGTCGAGGAGTCCGAAGGCGTCCTCGGCGAGGTCACTCAGCCCGTATGGCGCCTTGCCCCGGCCGAGGTATGCCTTGACGAGTCCCTGTTTGGTGACCCGGTGCTCGCGCAGCTTGGTCGATCGGCCAGTGTCCCGGTTGTCATAGCGGATGACGAAAAAGCCGCGGTCGGCGAGCTGCGTGCAGAAGTCGTTGGTCCACCAGCCCATCGGACCGCCGAGGCCCATGACGAGGAGCACGGCGGGACGGGCGGTGTCGCCGAATGTTTCGTAGCAAATCTCGATGCCGTTGGGCAGCGTCGTGAATTCTTCGTTGGGGTGGGTTTCAGCCACGGTTCCTGCCTAGTGGTCGTAGTCGACTGACGAGTAGGCACGGAGCTTGTTGAGCTGGTGCTCACTCGTGATCTTGCGGATGGTGCCGCTGCGGGAGCGCATGACGATCGACTCGGTGTATGCCTTGCCGGCGCCGTAGCGGACGCCCTGCATGAGCTCACCGTCGGTGATCCCGGTCGCGACGAAGAAGCAGTCGTCGGAGTTGACCAGGTCATTCGTGAAGAGAACCCGGTCGAGATCATGGCCGGCGTCAATGGCGCGCTGGCGCTCATTGTCGTCGATCGGCCAGAGCCGGCCCTGAATGACGCCGCCGATGCACTTCATCGCGCACGCGGTGATGATGCCCTCGGGTGTGCCGCCGACGCCGACGAGCAGGTCGACACCGGTGTCCGGGCGAGCCGCCGTGATGCCTCCGGCGACATCGCCGTCGATGATGAACTTGATACGGGCGCCGGCAGCACGGATCTCGTCGACGAGGTCCTGGTGGCGGGGGCGATCGAGCACGCAGACCGTGACGTCGCTGTTGGAGATCCCCTTGGCCTTGGCGACGAGATGAATGTTCTCGGAGATCGGTAGCCGGATGTCGACGACTTCGGCGGCCTCGGGCCCGGCGATGAGCTTTTCCATGTAGAAGACGGCCGAAGGGTCATACATCGACCCGCGCGGAGCAACGGCCATGGCGGACACGGCGTTGGGCAGGCTCTTGGCGGTCAGCGTCGTGCCGTCGATCGGGTCGACCGCGACGTCGCAGTCGGGACCGTTGCCGTCGCCGACTCGCTCGCCGTTGAAGAGCATCGGGGCTTCGTCCTTCTCGCCCTCGCCGATCACGACGACACCGTTCATCTGCACGGTGTTGATCAGTGTGCGCATCGCGTGGACGGCGACACCGTCCGCACCGTTCTTGTCGCCGCGTCCTACCCAACGACCAGCGGCCATGGCACCGGCTTCGGTGACACGTACGAGATCAAGGGCGAGATTGCGATCGGGGGCTTGGGCGGCGGGCTGCAGGCTGTCCATGGGGGCATCCTATCGGTCAAACGGCAGGTCAATCGCTGTTCCCACGCGGCCGGCGCTCA
>JALYQD010000130.1 GCA_030856025.1 Actinomycetota bacterium | reverse complement strand
GCGACGATACGTGCCTTCGGTGCTCGCGTCGTCCGGGTCGATCGCCCGGACGCGTCCGGCGGCTATCTCGGTTCCCGGATCGAGACAGTTCAGAGCTACGTCGAGGCAGATCCGGCAATGGTCTGGTTGAACCAATACACCAACTCGGCCAATCCAGCTGCGCACGCGGCCGGAACCGCGGCGGGTATCCTCTCGCAGTTCCCACTCGTCGACTTCCTGTTCGTGGGTGTGGGTACTGCCGGCACACTCATGGGTTGTGCAGATCACTTCCAGCGCTTCTCTCCACGGACCAGAATCGTCGCTGTCGACACTGTTGGGTCTGTCACTTTCGGCGGGGACGCCGCCCGACGCCGCATCCCCGGGCTCGGAGCCAGTAGGAAACCCCCGCTTTTCCGGAGCGGGACGGCCCACGAGGAATTTCTCATCCGTGAGAGCGACGCGATCAGGACTTGCCGAATGCTGGCGCGCAGATATGGCTACCTGGTCGGCGGATCGACCGGCTCAATCGTCGCGGCGGTGATTGGTGCCCGAGACACCATCAAGGCGGGCTCGGTGGTGGTCGCCTTGTCACCGGACGCCGGGGACCGCTATCTGGACTCGGTCTACGACGACGACTGGGTGCGGTCGTTCTACGGGCCAGAGGCTCTCGCACCGATCGACTCGGAACTCGACGACCTCATTGCAACGCGAAATTGACTTATGGACATACGACAGAGGGGTACAAACTAACGTGGATTTCGACCTAGTTTCTGGACCGGTGGTGCGTCGGCTGATCGACGAATCGCGATCTGAGATCATCGAGATAGTCCGGACTACATACCTCGAACACCACCGCGGCAGATCGGTAAATCCGCGCAGTTACTTTCTGCGCTTTCCGGACAAACCATCGGCACGCATCATCGCGCTGCCTGCGTATCTGGGCGGCGAGAACCAACTCGCCGGCCTCAAGTGGATCGGCAGCTTTCCGACGAACATCGAGACCAACTTGCCGCGTGCGTCGTCGGTGCTGATCCTCAACGACTACGCGACAGGCTATCCATTCGCGTGCCTGGAGGCGTCACACATCAGCTCGGCGCGTACCGCCGCCTCGGCTGTACTTGGTGCCGAGCATCTGGTCGGATCGAAAGCCGCGGACAACGTGCTGATCATTGGCGCGGGTGTGCTCGGTCGGGCCGTTGCGGATTTTCTGCTCGACCAGCAATGGGCGATCGGCGGCTTCTCGGTCTTTGACTCCGACACCCGGTACGCGCAGGCTCTGGCCGCGCACATCAGCCGAAGCGGGACCGACGCGTCCCCGGTGGACGACGTGAACGCGGCGATCCGCCGAGCGGACTTGATCGTGCTCGTGACCACCTCCGCGCGACCTTGGCTGACCGACCCGTCACAGCTACGAGCCGGCCAGTGCGTACTGAACATTTCGCTGCGCGACCTCTCGGCGGAGGTGATTCTCGCCGCCCATAACATCGTCGACGATGTTGACCACTGCCTGACTGCGGATACGTCCCCACACCTTGCCGAACAGCTGGTGGGTCATAGGCGGTTCATCGACGGAACGCTCGCACAGCTGATCCTCGGTGACGTCAAGCTCGAGGCCGACAAGCCGAAGGTGTTCTCCCCGTTCGGCCTTGGCGTGCTCGATCTCGCGGTCGGTGCGCACGTCCACCGCGCGGCTGCACACCGCGGACTCGCGACGAGCGTCCCTGACTTCTTCGCACAGACTGAGCGCTGGGACTCAGCGGAATGAACGGGCCAAGAGACGTAGGCGTCGAACTGTCCCCGATCGACCAGCTTGTCGCGGATCACTGCCGCCGATTTCCCTGGTATCGCGACTTGGTCAGCCAGTACAACCCATCGAACGGTGGCTTGGCGGGCTTGCCGCTGGTCGATCAGGACGACCTCGAAGCCCACTACTACGACTGTGCGGGACTGCCCGGTGCCGAGACCTTTCTGACGTCGGGCACGTCAGGTGGCGCGCGCAAGCGCATCCAGTATTGCGTGAGCGACGACGACCACTACGTGCAGCAGCGGGGCCGCCTCTTCGCAGACTTCCTGGCAACTCCGCCCGACGGCTCGATAGCGGTCTCTGACCTCGGAACAGGGCACGCCGCCTCCTCGGCACGGCGGATCTTCCTGGAGTTGGGCCTCGATGCCAAGGACATCACCTTCCAGGCGCCGATCGACGAGCACATCGTGCAGTTGAACGCCTGGCAGCCGTACGTGCTGTTCACAATGCCCATGATCCTCGACCAAATCCTTCAGTCGCCCCGCGAACTCACAGCCCGGCCGCGCAAGATCATCGTGGTGGGCGATCTCGCTCCACCGTTATGGCGGGCGAACGTTGCTGCGCGTTTCGGTATTGAGTTCGAGGACGTGCTGGACGTTGTCGGCAGCATTGAGATCGGCGCGATCGCCTACTCAGACGTCCAGTCCGGCCGATACGTCTTTCACGATCACATCATTGCCGAGGTAACCGACCACCCGTCGCTTGTCGGAGCGCAACCGCAGTGCCGAGACCACGGTGATGGGATGCTCGTCTTGACCTCGCTTACCCGCGACTACTTCCCGGCAATCCGCTACGTCACTGGTGATCTCATCTCTGGCCTGCAGCGGCGGGAATTGAACGGGCGAACGGTCACGACATGCGACCGGATCCTCGGCCGCGTAAGTGGCGACGTCAAGCACGGGGAGCGGATAAGCAGCTACGACCTGAGTCAAGCCATGGCGAAGGTGTTTCCCGGGCACGCCTTCGAGGTCATCGACGACAAGACCCTGTGCATACGCGTGGTCACCGAAGTAGTCACCGAAGGCGAGCGGCTGGCTCTGCAGGATGCGATCCGGGCTGCGGCGCCGGATGTCGCAACCATGCTCGACGCCGGTCTGGTGGGTTCGATCGACGTCGTCGCCATATCCGTTGACGCCTTGCTATCCGGACGCGCGAAGCGCCGGTTCAATCTCCCAGGGAACTGACATGTGCGGCATCGCAGGACATGTGACGCTCGGACAACCGGGCGCGGACAGTAGCTTCGTCGAGGCGGCATGCTTGGCCATGCTTCACCGAGGCCCAGACGAGGCCGCGCTGCACAGCGACGCCCGGGCGGCCCTCGGGATCGCTCGACTTCGCGTGGTCGGCTTGGTCGGAGGATCTCAGCCCGCGCGCGACTCGACCGGTTCCGTCGTGTGCGTTGTTAACGGCGAGATATACAACCACCGCGCACTGCGCGCAATGCTCGCAGCCCGCGGTCGACATGTGACGGGGACGAGCGACGTCCACGTCGTGCCCGAGCTCTACGCAGAGTTCGGCGACGAGTTCGTGCAACACCTCGAAGGCATGTTCGCGATCGCCCTCTACGACGCCGCGCGGGGGCGCCTCCTGTTGGTCTCCGACCGGTTCGGGAAGAAGCCCCTTTTCTACACCCTGCTCGGACTGGGCGGGGTCGCCTTCGCCTCCGAGCTCACCGCACTGATGCAGCATCCCGACATCTCCCGCAAGCTCGATCCATCGGCGATCGACCAATACCTGAGCTATCGCATGGTCCCGGCGCCGCACACGATCTACGAGCACGTTCGCAAGCTGCGGCCAGCGACCCTGATGGCCGTCGACTCGTATGGTGTCACCGAACGCACGTACTGGCATCAGGACTTCAATGGCTCGCTGCGGGCGACGCCGCGTGCGGAGATCGTCGAGCACGTTGACTTCTTGCTGAATCAGGCGGTTACGGATCGGCTCGAGTCCGATGTGCCGCTTGGGGCGATGCTCAGCGGCGGGCTCGACTCAAGTCTCGTCGTCGCGCTTGCCCAGCGGTCGCTGGGCCGCGATCTGGACACCTTCTCGATTGGCTTCGAGTCCACGGCGTTCGATGAGACGCAACACGCCGAGGCGATCGCGACGCGCTTCGGCACGCGCCATCACGTCGGAATCGTGCGCGCACACGACGCGGCTGCTGTCACCGACGACATCCTTCGGCTTGTCGGCGAGCCGTACGGATTCCCGTCGGCAATCGCGTCCTGGGCCATGTACGAGCTGGCTGCCAGCGATGCGACCGTCGTCCTGACCGGGGACGGTTCGGACGAAATCTTCTGTGGATACTCCAGGTATCAGCGCCTGGCCGACTCAACGGCGCCCGGCGACCTGTCGGACAGGTACGAGTCGGTGCTCGTCGACGGAGTTCCCGGCGAGATCAAGGCTGCGCTCTACCGACCGGAGTTTCGCGCGAACCTTCCAGACTTCCCACACAACTACCTGCGTGCTCGCTTCGAGCGAACCGATGCCTCGGCGTCAGACCTCGAACGTGCGATGCAGGTCGACGCGACGTTTTGGCTCTCCGATGCCCAACTTGTGAAGATCGATCGAATGGCCATGGCGCATTCGGTGGAACCGCGCAGCCCGATGCTCGATCACCGGCTTGTCGGTTTCGTGAGGCGTATCCCAGCCGAGATGAATCTGAATTCCGGGGTCGAGAAGCAGATTTTGAAGGAAGTCGCGGCGCGCTACCTCCCGGCAGCGACGGTCACGCGTCGCAAACAGGAACTCGCCGTGCCGCTCGAGGAGTGGCTAACCACCTCCCTGCGGCCAACCATCGAATCCACACTGCTGTCCGAGCCGTCGCTCGAGCGAGGCTATTTCGCCCCCGATCGGCTTCGCGCGTTCGTCACCGACTACCGCCCAGAGCACAGCTACGCGATCTGGACCCTTTACATGCTTGAGCGTTGGCACCAACTTGCCATCGACCGCGCCAGCGGGCACCCAGCCACCGCAGTGGATGCCCTTCACATGAGCCCGAACCCTTGACCGCTGAACCGACGGAGGATACAAACTCGTGAACAACGCATACATGACAGGCCCGGTCGACGGGCTCGACGACCAGCCGCACCTGACCATGGTCCGATCCCGCGATTCGACGGCACCGATCGGGGCGTTCTTCGCAGACCGCGATGTCGGCGACGTCGTGGGCGAGTTCGGCGCATTGCTGTTCCGCGGGTTCGAACTGGAGAGTGACGAGCAGTTCTCGCAACTGGTGGCCGCACTGGCGACGCAACAGCTCGAGTACCAGGAGAGATCGACCAAACGAACCAAGACGGCGGGCAACGTCTACACGAGCACTGAGTATCCAGCTGGCAAGACGATTGCGAGCCACAGCGAAAACTCGTTTCAGTCAACGGTACCGGGCAAGATCCTTTTCTTCGCGAAGCGTCCCTCCGAGACAGGTGGCGAGACGCCAATAGCGTCGAACATCCAGATCCTTCGTAGCCTGGACCCGGATGTCTTGCACGAACTGCGCAGCCGTGGAGTGCGCTACGTGCGCAACTTCGACGGCGGCTTCGACCTGTCGTGGCAGGAGGCGTTCCAGGCCGACGACCGCCTCGACGTCGAGAACTACTGCCGACGCAACGGCATCGATTACGAATGGTTGGGCGCCGATCACCTCCGCACGACGCAGACAAGACCGGCGACGCGGCTCCACCGGTTTACCGGCGACGAGGTGTGGTTCAACCAGTTACATCTGTTCCACTCATCGAACTTGGAGCCGTCAATGCGGGAGGCGTTGCTGGGCAGCCTGGGCACCGACAAGATGCCCCGAGACGCACTCTTCGGCGATGGTGCGGTGCTTCCTGACGAACTGGTCGAACACGTGCGTGATGCGATCCGGGCCTCAGAGGTCGCCTTTCCGTGGCAGGCCGGAGACGTGCTGATCGCCGATAACATGCTGGTCAGCCACGGTCGTCGTCCATTCACGGGTGAGCGCGAGATCCGGGTCGCGCTGATCGATCCGGTCGAGTTGTGAGGGTGGAGCCGGTGCGGCCGGGCGGCGAAATCAAACGCAGCATGCGGACGCTCGACCACCGACTATCAGCGTTCGCGAAAGAGCACCCACAGCAGACTGCGGTCGTCGACGACACCATGACGCTGACCCTGGGTGATTTGGATCGGCGCATCGACGCACTCGCGGCACGCATACGCGCGGTGGCCGGCTCCGGCGCGCGAGTCGCCGTCCTGCTCGAACGTGGCGTCGATTCGGTCGCTGCTGCCTATGCGGTGTGGCGTGCCGACTGCACGTACGTTCCACTCGAGCCCACCTGGCCAAGGGCCAGGATCGAGGCGGTCCTCGATGCTGCGGACGTCGCGGCTGTCATCGATGGACCGGCCGCCGGCTGCGAGGGGGTCGTCACCGTCTTGGAAAGGTCCGGCAAACGTCGCTCGCTGGATTCCAGCCACGATGACGGCAACGATGACAACGTCGCGTACCTCATCCACACGTCGGGAAGCACTGGGTCGCCGAAAGGGGTGCAGATCTCGCATGACTCGCTCCTTTCCCTCGTCGACAACCATCAGAGGCTGATCTACGACCCTGCAGGGGTCACCGATGGTCCGGTCGCGATGGTTGCTTCGGTCGCGTTCGACAGCTCGATCGAGCGTCTCGCCCTTGTGGCCTCCGGATACTGCCTGCACGTCGTGAGTGACGGCGTCCGGCTCTCACCGGAACGGCTGATCACCTACCTCTCCGACAACCTGATCGTGAACGCGGATCTCGTCCCGTCGCATCTCCGTGTGCTGATTGGCGCCGGGCTCCTCGAGCGTGCGAAGGCACTTCGGCTGCTCATCGTCGGCGGTGAAGCGTTCGACGTGGATCTGTGGGACACCGTTGCGGCGTCCGGAATCACCGCGTTCAACGTCTATGGCCCCACGGAGAACACGGTGAACACATCGATCGCCATGGTGAATGCGGACGATCTCCCCAACATCGGCCGGCCACTTCCTGGGGTGCACTGCTTCGTCGTAGGCTCCGACGGGCGAACTGCGTCGCCAGGGGAGCCCGGCGAGCTGGTCGTCGGTGGCGCACAGGTCTCGCTCGGGTATTTCGGCGAAGCCGAGCTGACCGCCCGCTCCTTCCGCGCTTTCGACGGTGAGCGTTGCTACTGGACAGGTGATCTCGTACGACTGACGAAGGCGGGCGTGCTCGAGTTCATCGGGCGGATCGATGACCAGGTCAAAGTCAGCGGAAACCGGATCGAGTTGGACGACGTCGTTCACCACCTGCGCAGCCTGCCAGGAGTGCGCGAAGCGGCCGTCACTCCCGTCGACACTCCTGGTGGCACCAAGCTGCTCGCGTCGGTGGTGCTGTCGGACATTTCCCGCCAGCCGAACATGGCCAATCTGCGCACCGAGCTGGCTGACTCGTTGCCGAGCTACATGGTCCCGGCGCATTGGATGACCGTGCAGGAACTGCCGCTGACTCCGAATCTGAAGCGCGATCACCATGCACTCCGTGCGTTGTGGAGCGCGCGCGACGACGGTCGCGCATCAGCCACGGATCCCGCTCTCGGGACGGGCGCGCCCGATCGTGGAACCGAACAGCTGCTCCAGCGGATCTGGGCTGATGTGCTGCCCACCCCTGTCACTGACCGGACAGCTCATTTCTTCGCAGTCGGTGGCGACTCGCTGGCGGTGATGGAACTGATCGTAAGGGTCCAGTCCCAGACTGGCGTCGAACTAGACCTGTCCGACGTGATCAAGAGTCCGACGATCGCCAAGATGGCCGACCTGATCGTCGACCGCCTACCGACCAAGCTCGTCTGACATGAGCGCGCAGATGGTCTTCTGCCTGCCGCATGCCGGTGGTGGAGTGCACAACTACGTGGCTTGGGGCGCTGCCTTCGACGATGTCTTCGACTGGGTGCCCCTCGAGTATGCCGGTCATTTCACCAGGGACGACGAACGCCCCTACGAGAGCTTCGGGCACGCGGTGGACGACTTGGTTGAGTACATTGATGCGCGCGCGAATGGCCGTCGCGTCGGCATTTTCGGACACAGCCTCGGCGGTGCACTTGGCTACGAGGTCGGGCGACGATTGCATCAGAACGGACAAACGGCGGTGGAGGGGATCATCGTCTCCAGTGCTGAACCACCGAGTGCCCTATTGACGACCCGACAGACCTACTTCGAGTTGGACGACCAGAAATTCTTGGAGCATCTGTGCAGCCTCGGCGGCGTCGACGTCGCCAACCCAGTAGTGCGCGGGATGCTCGCGAACTCGTTGCCTCTGATTCGCGAAGATTATCGCCTGCACTACTCCTACCGACCCGACCCGGACGTGTCGGTCGAAATCCCACTGCACATCTGGTCCGGAATCGATGAGTTGATCGGGCGCGAGCGTCGCCTGCTGTGGCGCCAGCATTCGTCCGGGCACGTCGGCTTCCATGAATTTCCCGGCAGCCACTTCTACTGGAATTCCAATCTCGACAGCGTCACGAACACACTGCGAAACCTACTGGCTCCCAAGTCCGAGAGCGTTGATCAGGAAGGGCAGGTCGCCACGTGCCGACACTGACCAGGAAACAGAACGTTGCCATCGTTGACGCCTATTCCGGCGGCAGGAACCTTATCCCGGCCTTCCAGGCCATCGGGTACCCGGTGATCCACATCCAGTCCGGAGAAGTGCCGACGCTCTTTGTCAAAGACAACGAACTCGCGCGCCGGAGGGCGGATCAGCACGTGGTCTTCACCGACGACGTCGACGATCTGGTGCGGACCTTGCGCGCGGCATCGGTGACTCTGGTCCTACCGGGAAGCGAGGGCGGCGTGTTGCTCGCCGATCGTCTCGCGAGCATGCTTGACCTGCCCTTCCGTAACGAGGTGGCCCTGTCAACCGCACGGCGCAACAAGTTCTATATGCAGGAGCGACTCCGGGAGGTCGGTCTGCCGTGCATCACCCACACGAAGGTCGCTGACGTAGACCAGCTCGATTCGTGGCTGGAGACCCACGGGAAGTACCCGGTCGTTGTCAAGCCGCTGCAGAGCGCCGGGACCGAAGCCGTGTCCATCTGCCACTCGCGCGACGAGGCCAGGAACGCGCTCGACACGGTTCTCTCGGCACCCGACATGTTCGGCAACGCCAACAACGAAGCGCTGTGCCAAGAGCTCCTCGTCGGCCACGAGTACGTCATCAACGGGATCGCGTGTCAGGGTCAATACGCGTACACCGAGGGATGGCGGTCGGACAAGGTAGACAACGGTGGGTACCCCGTCTACGACACGCAGTATCTCTTCTATGTCGGAGATCCCGGCTTCGATGAGATCAGCCAGTACGTGGCCGACGTGTGCCGAGCGCTCGGGATCATGAATGGTCCCTTCCACGCGGAGGTGATGCTCACCCCTGCTGGACCGATCCTGATCGAGATCGCGGCCCGGGTTGCTGGCGGCGCCGACCCGTATGTGATCGAAAGTTGCCTCGGTCATTCGCAGATCAGTCAGCTGGTTGTCGCGTCGCTGCATGCCGAGCGTTACTTGATGCAGACGGCAGTGCAAGCAATCGATCGGCCGTTTCAGCGTGCGGCCTACATCTACCTGATCGCCATATCCGCCGGGCATGTCCGGCGCGTGCAGCTAGAAGATTTCTTGGAGGTCGAGGGCGTGCTGTGCGTCGACTACCACTACGCCGAGGGCGACCGACAGGAGATGACCCGAGATCTCATCACTTCCGCGGGCGTAGTGATAGTGACGGCGGCCGACTCCGGTCGCCTGGATGCGGCGGTGCAAAGCGTGCGCGAGATCGAACACGCCATGTACGAGGCGAACGTCGAACCGCTACATGTCCCGTGAGTCGCAACTCGACCCGTTTGGAGGCTGTCGATGACTGAATTGAGGCGGTACTTCGCAGGTGTGGCGTGTGTGCTGGTCTACATCGTCATAGCCTCGGCCCAGAGCGTCGCGCTGAACAGGTGGCTTTCCACAACGAACGTCTATCTGGTGGTCGGCCTCAGTTTCATCGTCGTTGTGGGCTTGTTCGGCACCGTGGGCTTGCGGACGGCGCGAGTGGAGGCCTACCGCTTCGTTCTCACCCATCGGCGCCTGCTCGTCGCGCTGAATGTCGCAGCGGTCTTCAACTGGCTCTTCTACTTTCTTGCCGTCAAGTACTTGCCGCCGGCGGTCGCAGTGACGCTGACGCAGGGCATCGGCCCGCTGAGCATGACGGCCTACAGCATCTATCGCGGCCGAGAGGTGAGTCGAGTCACCCGCGCTTGCCACGGCGTGATTTTCGTTGCCGCCGCGCTGATGTGCGGGTACGTAGTGCAGCACAGAATCACCACGGACTCGCACAGCCGGGCGACGTTGGTGCTGGCCATCGGCGCCGCGGTCATTTGCAGTGTGAGCATCACGGCGACCATTGCACTGTCCAAGACCTTCGCTGAGGCGAAAGTCCCGGCAAGTGTTGTCCTGTCTGTGCGATTTCCGCTGTTGATCCTCACCTGTCTCGCCGTGCTGCCCACCCAGAATGACGTGCATGTGGACGCTCGCATCATCGGCATTGTGTTCGGCATCGCGCTCATCGGCATCGCGACCTCTTCGTATTTCCTCCAAAGAGGCGTGGAGCTGGCGCCGCCGCTCGCGGTCTCGACATGCCTTGCGCTCTCGCCCATGGTCGTCTTCGCGATCGATTGGCTCAAATCGGATTCGACGGCGAACCCTGTTCTGTTCGCGCTCATCGTCGGTATCGTCGTCGTATCCGCTGGTTCGATCGTCTATGACGGCACTCGGCTCCGTGGCCAAAGCCTGGTCAAAGTCACATGATGGCGAGGATCTTCAGTGATCTTGATGGGTCGCGAGCGGTCCATCCCAGCGCCTTGAACACGACTCGCTGATTCCCAACCCAGCCGCTACTTGGGAAATGGGCTCGTCCGGAAAAGAAGTCCGGGCCATTCAGTTTGAGATCGATGCGGTGAGCAGTCTTTCGCTTGCGATCGCAGTAGCGGACTCAGAATATTGCTGTCTTGCTGGCCTTGGCGAGGTTCGGCGAAGGTTCGGCGCGAATCACAAATGGTCGCTTATGCAACTACCAGTCTGCCGAATTCGATGCTGGTGTCGGTGATGAGTGGCCAGATTCACGGAAAGGAAACCATGCTGGATAGTGACCGTGTCCCCCCTCGGACACGCGGAATAACACCATCTTCCAGAAGTGGGAGATGGTGTTTTCTCGTTTTCCCTGCAATTGCAGGGTTTTTGTGTTGGCAGTTTTTGTCGCGAAGGCTGAATTCTGCCCAATTTCGCCCGATTTTGCGTGGGGGTACGTGTCCCCCTCCGACACGTTCATTCCCCCACGCTCAGTCCGAGACGGTCGTCTGCGACGTTGCTGCGGCGGTCTCTGGTTGGCGGGCATCGGGCCAGGTCGTCTAGTGATTTCGCGATTCTCCTTCGACAAGGGGACGTGCGATAGGGGCATTTACGGGAAGCGCTCACATGGCTTGGAGATTGCCGACCCGCGCTGATCCGAGCAGTGCTGGGAGGACATCCAAAATGAGTATCGGCGTGGCGCGATAATTTCGCGCGCAAGGCGACCACCGGGGACTTCATTAAGGTCGATTCGAGACGGGACGCGTGCGATGGGACCGTTCGCCAGAAACAAGTGACAGATGACCTCTGGCAACTGGTAGACAGTGCGAATGGATTTCGAAGGCATGCGGACCGCCGCACAATCTAGGGCTAACAACTGCCACATTGAGGACCGCGTACTGGATCGTCTGGTTGGCAGCCCGACGCGGGTCGAGTCGCACGCTGTGACGCTCGTGGATGGCTGGCTTAGGACTGGCTCACCTCTCATTTCGTTCGAAAACAGCTTCAGTCAGACTGGTCGGATCTCGCGGGGTGACCTACTTTGATCTTGCCGACAACTGCGTCGCTAATGGCGGATGGATCCGTCTGCTCATCGCGTCCTACGCATGGGGGACTGGTTCTACTGGATACGGCCCGTTTTGGTGCATGTCGATGCCGAGCCAATACTGACCCTCTGATGCCGCGCGGGTTCGAGTACTCGTCGCAACACTCCTTGACCTGCCCTACTTCTTGGTTTCCACTTTCGGTGGCGAATCTCAGGCTGGGATGGGGTTCTTCTCGGAGAGTAGTTCGTATTCAATTGGGGTGCGATAGCCGAGCGAGGAGTGTCGGCGCTGTCGGTTGTGGAATATCTCGATGTAGTCGAAGATCGCGTTCGCGAGCTCCAGGCGAGTCTTCCACTTCTTGCGGTTCAGCAACTCGATCTGCATCGATGACCAAAAGGATTCTCTTCAATCGCGTTGTCCAGGCCGTCACCGACGCTGCCGAACGATGGCATCAGACCGGCGGAGCGAATCTTGTCGCCGAAGGCCCAAGAGGTGAACTGGACGCCGTGATCGGCATGGACGATCCCACCGGGCTCGGGACACCGGTTGCGGATGGCCATGTCGAGCGCATTGACGACCAACGTGGAGTCTTGGCGCGAGTCGATCGACCAGCCGATGATCCGCCGGCTGAAGGCGTCCAGCACTGCGGCGCAGAAGACCTTCCCTTCCCTCGTTGGATGTTCCGTGATGTCGGTAACCCATAGCTCGTTGGGGTGCAGGCGGTGGAACTTGCGGTTCACCAGGTCATCAGCAGTGACGACACCGCGTAGTCGTTTGATGCGCGCGGGTCCGGGGAGCCCGTAGATCCCGGCCTGGGTCATCAACACCGAGATCAGTCGTGAGCTGCACTTGATGTCCATCGCCATGGTCAGTTCGGCGTGGATGCGCCGGTAGCCGTAGGTCCCGCGCGAGGCCACATGAATCTCCCGGATCAAACCGGCGAGCCACTGGCGACGCAACTGCGTGGCCGAGGTCGGGCGGCGCTTGTATCGGTAGTAGCCCTGACGAGACACCCCGAGGACCCTGCAGCAGTTGTCGACGGGGATCCCGGCGTCGGCCAGTCGGTCGATCACCGGGTGAACCCTTTTGGGTGGGACTTGTCCTCACCCAGGAACTTCGCGGCCTGCCGGATGATCGCGAGTTCCGTCTCAAGCTCGCGAATCTTTTTGCGCGCGGCACGCAGGTCCGCGGACTCGGCCGTGGTCTTGCCAGCAAGCTCGCCGCGGTCAATGAGGTCCTGCTTCAACCATTGGTGCAGGCAGCCGGCGCTGATGCCCAACTCGTAGGCGGTCTGCTTGACCTGCTTGCCCGCTAGGACCAACGCGATGGCGCGAGCACGGAACTCGGAAGGGTAAGGACGAGGCACTGTCGAAGCCTTTCAGCAAGGCCCTCGACTCACCACCAAATCTGGAAACCAAACCGTAGGTCAGGTCAAGATGTCAACCAAAGTCTGGGCAGTCCCGGTGGGATGAATTCTGGGTTCGGCGATGTTCAAGCTCTGCCGCGAAGGATGAAGTTCCAGTACAGGAAGGGAAGCCCCCGCCGCTTGAGATGCCACATGTCAGCGCGCTCGCGGGTGGCGTCGATCAACGGTATCGAAGGCGCGGGCTGAAACGTGTAGTCGAACTCGGCGAGGAGCATCTTCTTTCGTGACGTCGTGATAGGACACGAAGCGTAACCGCTGTATTCCACGCTGGGGTCGTTGTCGTTCATGACGGCGATGAGGTTGGCGACCAGGGCAGGGGATTGTTTGCGAATTGCTGCACCGGTCTTTGAGTTCGGTGTCGAACTTACGTCGCCCAAAGCGAAGACGTTGGGATAACGGTTGTGCTGGAGAGTGTTCTTGTGGACTTCGACATAGCCGGCCGGGTTGCTTGGGTCGGCGAGTTTTGTCGCTTTCAGCCAATCGGGTGCCGACTGCGGCGGGACGGTGTGTAGGAGGTCGTAGTGCAAGTCATCCTTGGTGCCCTCGGCATTGTCGGCGATGATGACGGTTTGGGTATCGGGGTCCACCTCAACCATCTCACTCTGGAATTTCACATTGATCCCGTAGTGCTCGACTACGCGTTCGAGCTCATCGGCAAACACTTTGACTCCGAACATCCCCGGGGTGGGTAGGACGAGGGTGATGTCGATGTTGTCCAGCACCCCTTGTTGGCGCCAATAGTCGGCTGCAAGGTAAGCGATTTTCTGAGGCGCACCCGCGCATTTGATCAGCCCCGAAGGCATCGTGAAGACGGCGCTTCCGGACTTGAGAGATTGGATGTTTTGCCACGTTTTCGGGGCAAGGTCGAACGTGTAGTTGCTGGAAGCAGCAGGTGTTTCCATGGCGTTGGCCATTCCTGGGATCTGGCCCCAGTCGAGTTGAATCCCGGGGCAAACCACCAGGTAGGCAAAGGTGATTACGGATCCCTTGGCGGTGTAGATCTCCTGCTCGTCTGGGTCAATGTCGGTGACCCAGTCCCGAATCCACTTGGCCCCTTTGGGTATGACCTTGGACTGAGGCCGCACGGATTCCTTCGCCGGAGCACATCCGCCGCCGACAAGGGTCCACAACGGCTGGTAGTAGTGCTGTTCACTTGGTTCGATAATCGCGATGTCCTTGACACCGGCGCGCTGGAGTCGCGCGGCGACAGAAATTCCCGCGTTGCCGCCGCCAACAATGACTACCTGGTGATGCCTGGATGCCGGTTTCATGAGTAATTCCTCCACAGTTGACGTATCAAATCTTCTGCGCGACTCGAGTCAACGAACGCGATCACGGTAAGACCTTCGCCGAAATACGCTTCTTGCGATGCCATTCCCAGTCTCACTGGATGCCTCCCTGCCAACAATCTCGTCCAATTTCGTCTGCGGCTGTACACCGCGCAGTTAATGTATGTACATTGAAGATTATAATGTACGTACATTATTGGATTTACACAATGGAGCACCATGTTTACCAAGTCGGCAGGCACGGGATCAGGCATCGAAGTTGCCAATATGTCTGGCGGAATGCTCTCCTGGGTTGCGCTGGAACTTCCCTTGGCGACTGATTCCGGCGCGCCGGGGTTGCTGGAATGACCACTTTGACGGCCATCGCACTCGGGTTGGCGATCGGCCTCACGCTCGGCGTCTTGGGCGGCGGCGGTTCCATTCTCGCCGTTCCTGCCTTGGTCTATTTGCTGCATGAGTCCGCGCAGGATGCGACCACCGCCAGCCTTGTCATCGTCGGAATAAGTTCGGCAATCAGCGCCCTCTCCTACAGTCGCGACCGCCAGGTGCGCTGGATTCCCGGCATTGCCTTCGCCCTCGCCGGCGTAGCGGCCTCGTTCGGCGGCACCTTGCTCAATAGGTCTGTGCAAGAACACGTTCTCCTCGCATCATTCGCGGCACTGATGGCGCTCTCCGCCCTGGGAATGCTGGTCAAGTCGTTCCGCAGCCCCAAACAGAAACGGCCAATCGAAAGCCCAATCCTGGCTTCCGCGCCATCAACAGTGGGCGCATCGAGCATCCTGACAAAAGTGTGCCGTTACCAGGACGGCAGCCCCGGTCGACAGGTGCCACCCACCAACCGGTCGTGCATCCGTACCTTTACCGCAATTCTGATCGCGGGTCTCATCGTTGGCTTCCTGACCGGATTCCTGGGGGTTGGAGGCGGGTTCATCGTCGTCCCTGCGCTTGTCATGATCCTGGGATACAACATGCCAATGGCCGTCGGCACATCGCTGCTCATTATCGCAATCAATTCAGGCGTTTCCCTGACGGCCCGTTTGGGTTACAACCATTTTGACTGGTCCATCATCGTCCCTTTCACCCTTGCCGCGGTGTTGGCCTCGGTCCTTGGCAAGAGGGTTGCGAACCGTCTGCCGGCAAGCACGCTGACAAGAGCGTTCGCTGTCCTACTCCTCATTGTCGCGGTCGCCATGAGTGTGGAAACGGCACTCTCGACGTCAGGTTTCTGATCCGGCTGTCGTGGTACGAATCGCGGAGTTGCAGCTGCACAGTGCGCGGATCCGTCATAGCGTGCAGAGAGCCGCCTCTCTTCCCGGCGAGCCTTGTAGTGGGGGAGAACTGCCCATGCGCAGCGATGGTCGGCACGCATCCCTGACGTCGAAATTGTGGCCGTGTTGGTTGCGCTCACTTTCATTGGCCTCTTTGCCGCCCGGAGGCGATCCCGGCCAATGTTGCTGATCACTCGAAGTCAACGTAAGCACCTCAGCAATGTCATCGATGATGAATCCTCGTGTGGAGAAGCGGGTCCGGCATAAGGTGCACTCGCTGCAACGAATACCCCCTAGGGTATAGTGGGTGTTGATGGCGGCAAGCGAGAAGGAGAGCTCAATGTGCCGTGCGGTTAGGTGTAAGAAGTGCAGAAAGACGACGTGGGCGGGATGTGGTCAGCACGTCGACCAGGTCATGCGAGGAGTGCCAAGTGCACAGAGGTGCCCCGGCCACGAAAAGGACGTTCCGGGCAAGGGCTGCTTCTTGTCTCGGCTGTTCTCGAGCCGTTAAGCCAGTGGGCTCCCTCGGGGCGGCGGTGCGAAATGCTCATGAGGCGATTCGTGCGGAGTGCGAACTCGGCGTCGGCGTTTAGTCGGTCCCGGCGAAGGAAGGAACGCCAAATCGATGCTGACCAATGGAACGCCCGCTACGAAGGGGCTCGACTGTGGGCAGATGTGCCACCCCGGGTTTTCCAGGAGGTGGTGTCTGAGTGGATACCCGGACGCGGCCTGGACCTCGCAACTGGTGACGGCCGCAACGCGGTGTGAGTGCGCTGGCTTGTCGAGGACATAACCTCCTGGTCCGCTGATGAACAGTTCGACCTGGTGACCATGCTCTACCTGCACCTTCCCGCGGAACAGAATCGACGGATGCTGGATCGAGCCGCAAAGTGGGTCTTGCCCGGCGGCCACCTGGTCGTACTGGGACACGATCTCTCCAACCTGGAGGCGGGCGCACCCGGGCCTCTGGATCCAGACGTCCTCTATTCGACCGTGTTGCTGGGTTCAGTCTCCAAGTCCGTGCGAATCCTTCGGTGCGAACAGGTGTGGCGCGATCTGGCTGTCGATCCAGAGAGCGCCGAAAGGTCCACCGGTCATGCCGTCGACGCTCTCCTTGTCGCCGAAGCCGAATAGCAGTCCTGCCGTCTCCGAACCTCACAACGGAGTGGATTCGTCGGAGCCGGGGTCAGGCCAGCGATAGAAAGAGCTTTTCCATCTTCTTGACATCAAGGCTGTCGGCGCCGCCCTCTTCGAGGAGGCACTGCTTGAGTCCGGCAGCGACGATAGTGAATCCAGCACGATCAAGCGCGCTGCTGACCGCGGCGAGTTGAGTGACGATGTCCTCGCAATCGCGTCCCTCATCGAGCATTCGCAGCACCCCGCCAAGTTGCCCCTGCGCCCTTTTGAGGCGGTTGGCAACCAGTCCGATTGCTTCGGGCGAGAGTTCGACCATCGCTATTCCTTCTGTTCTGCTCGTCGCGGACCTAAGGCATCGAGCGCGCTGCTTAGACGTTGAGTGGCTTCGTCCGCAACGCCTCGGAGCTTGGGGTTGTCAGTCAAGGAAACTGTCAATCTCGGTGAGTATGTCGAATCCCTGTTCGGCAAGCGCTTCTCTCACCTTGGCGACTGTCTGCTCATACGGTTGTTCCACTGTTGCAGTCAGTGCGTGGCTCATCGCGCAGATCTCCTGGTGGTTGACGGAATTCCCTGGTTCGCAAGCCATCTGCTACCTGAAACTGAGAATATACCCCTATGGGTATATCGACAAGCGCCGGACGACTTCGAGTAGTCACCATGTGTTTGTCCCGACTGGGACGAGCAATGGGCGTCCTTGTCATGACCATTTCCGGCTGCCTGATGTGGCCCGGTCCGGCTCATGCGCATGCGGCGCTCCTGCGCTCGGACCCCCCCCGGGCCCCACACGGCCCACTCACATACCCGGATCCACGAAGCAGGAGTAACCATGAACATCACCACGACCACCCGAGTTCGTCCGAAGCGCGCGACCACGATAGGTGCCGGCATCACTGCCGCCGCTGTCGTCCTCCTGGGCATAGCTGGTTGTGGCGCGAACGCCGAGGATGCCGACTCCGCCAAGCAGGCCTCCGCCCGTGACGGCTGCCTTCGCCACCCTGCGCAACAGCGCGGACACGAAGGCGACCGTGGTCTCCGCGACGAGCACAGTGTCGCCGACGGTCGAGCTGCACGAGACGGCCACAGGCACCGACGGTCAGATGACGATGCGCCCCAAGGAGGGCGGATTCACCATTCCGGCGAAGGGCTCGCACACGCTCGAACCCGGCGCGGACCACATCATGATGATGAAGATCGCCAAGCCCATCAAGCCGGGCGACACCGTGTCGGTGACCCTGACATTCGCCGACAAGTCCACGAAGACCTTCATTGTCTCGGCCCGGACGTTCACTGGCGCCAAGGAGGACTACACCGGTGACAGCGACACGGGCATGCCGGAGGACATGGGTGATTCCGGTCACGGCAATGGCTGACCACGACTTGCCATCCGAACCGTCACGGCTGAGCAGACGGGGACTGCTCACCGGGGGAGCACTTGCGGCAGGCGGTGTCGCCGTGGGAGCACTGGTGCGCCTGATGACGATCTGGACCGACGACATCGCTTCCTGCGGCGTCCCTACAACTACGACCTTGCACCCGACGGCGGTCAGCTCAGCAACTCCGGGTTGATCTTCACGACCATTCAGGCTGATGTGGACCGGCAGTACCTGCCCATCCAACAGAGGCTCGACTCACTCGACCTGCTCAACAAGTGGACCAACCCCGTGGGGTCTGCCGTGTTCGCCGTCCCACCAGGCTGCACAGCGGGCGGCCACCTCGGACAGTCGCTGCTTGGCTGACAACACGACTTGTCGCTCCTGCACGAGGCGGAACTGCGCGTGCGAAGAACGCGTGTTGATCAGTCGGCAGGGATCGCGATGAGCGCATCCGCTGAACAGTGCCGTCGACACGGCAACCCAGGCGATCTCGACGATTGATCTTGGCGGGGGTACCTCTGCGGGTTGTCAGGGTGATGTCGGAGGGAATCCGGGCACTGTCAGTCGGAGGCCGGTAGCGGTCGAGAAGTTCGTCCGGATCCGGAACCGGTCCGCCCGGACGATGGTCGTGCGCCATTCGACGGGGGAGTCCTGGAAGAAGCTGACGCGCTGGATGGAGAAGGCCGGCGATCCCGGAGCGGACTGCAGGGTGGTGGCCTGGGACGGCACCAGCGTGATCGCGTCGATCTCCTCGGACCCCCCCGAGGGCATGACGCCGCAGCGTTTCGTGAGCTCGGCGTAGAGCCCGGTGTGCCGGAAGTCGGCTTCCAGCAGTGGACGGGCGACGGCCGCCGGCAGCCATACCCGGTCGAGGGCGAGCGGTTCGCCGTCGGCGAGCCGCACCCGGTGCAGGAAGATGAGTGGGGACTCCTCTTCGAGCCCGAGGTGCGCGGCGACAACGGCGTCGCGACGTTCGTCGAGATTGAGGACGATGCTCTCCTGCGCCATGCCGGTCTGCTCGACCGAGGCGAACAGGCTGTAAAGGGTGCCAAGCGGCTGCTCGATCTGCGGCCTCAGCAGCTTGGGATCCCGCCCTCGAGCCGCGGAGATGACTCCGGTCTCGCGCAGGGAACGCAGTGCCATACGGATCGTCTGACGGCTCACTCCGTAGTGCTCACGCAGGGCGTGCTCGCCGGGGAACCCGTCAGTGAAATCGCCCGCGTCGATGCGCCTGGCCACGTCGTCACGCACCTGTCTCCACAACGGGTTCTTCGAGGAACGGTCGAGCGCCAACGCGCCGAAATGCGGCTCGGCGCCGGTGTCGGGGTGTCTGGCAGCCGAGGTCGGTGTGGCGTTCATCGTGTCCTCCATTGTGTTAGTTCTTTAATGTACGTACATTGGGATGAAAGCAAGCCCGGCGGTGGTTGACCGTACATACCGTCCCACAGATCAGGAGAATTCAATGATCCTCACGCAGTACTACCTCAGTTGC
The DNA here is from genome assembly GCA_030856025.1 of Actinomycetota bacterium. Taxonomy (GTDB): domain Bacteria; phylum Actinomycetota; class Actinomycetes; order Propionibacteriales; family Nocardioidaceae; genus JACMOZ01. The sequence goes on along the minus strand of JALYQD010000130.1, from coordinate 13,909 downwards.
CTCTCGCACGGCTCGTACCTCGTCGCTGACGAGACCACCGGTCGGGCCGTCGTGGTGGACCCGCGACGCGACATCAAGGAGTACCTCGCCGACGCGGAGGCCCAGAACCTCACGATCGTGGGAGTTATCAACACGCACGTTCACGCCGACTTCGTTTCCGGGCACCTCGAGCTCTCCGAGTCCACGGGCGCCTGGATCGGCTACGGGCCGTCCGCGAAGGCGGAGTTCGGCATCCGCACGCTCAGGCACGGTGAGCACATCTCCCTCGGGGAGGTCGACCTTGAGATTCTGGAGACCCCGGGACACACTTGGGAGTCGATCAGCGTCTTGGTGCGTGCGCACGCCGCCGACGAGATCCCCGCGGCGGTGCTGACCGGGGACTCGATGTTCATCGGTGCGGTGGGCCGGCCCGACCTGGTCGTCTCAGAGGGCTCCTCGGCCGGCGATCTGGCCCGCGCGATGTTCCACACGATCCACGAGGTGCTGCTGCAGTTGCCCGACGAAACGAAGCTCTATCCGGCCCACGGTGCCGGCTCGTCGTGCGGCAAGAACCTCTCCGACGACCTTGACTCGACGATCGGCGCGCAGCGGCGTACCAACATCTTTGTCCAGCCGATGGACGAAGATGCCTTCGTCACCATGATTAGCACGGGCCAGCCGGCTGCGCCGGAATACTTCTTCGTGGACGCGGCGCTGAACCTCAAGAAGCGTCCGACGCTCAAGCAGGGGCAGACTCTCGTCCCCTTCAGCCCGGTTGAGGCGCGTGCTGCCATCGCAGGTGGAGTCAAGATCGTGGACACCCGTAGCCCGGAGGAGTTCGCAAGAGGCCACCTGCGGGGCTCAATCAACGTCGGCATCGAGGGACGTTTCGCCGAGACGGCCGGGATGGTCGTCCACGTCGACGACGAGATCCTCGTTGTGCCGGACGCAGACCGTGTCGATGAGGCCGGCCTCCGGCTCTCGCGGATCGGCTTCGACAAGGCAGTCGGTTATGTCGCCGATTGGGAGCACGCCTTTGTCGAGCTCGCCGACCTCATCGAGACCGGCAGCCGGGTAAGCGTCGCCCAGATGGCGGACCTGCCGCCGGAGACGATCGTTCTGGACGTCCGCAACCCGGGAGAGCGCGAGGGTGGGGCCATCCCCGGTTCGATGCACATCCCGCTCGCCGAGCTCGGGCGTCGCCACGACGAGTTGCCGTTTGACAGGCCCATCCTGGTCCACTGTGCAAGCGGTTGGCGGTCCTCGGTTGGGGCGAGTCTGTTGCGCTCCCTGGGACACCAGGACGTCTCCGATCTTCTTGGTGGACACCAGGAGTGGGCAGTCGCGACGGAGCCGACTCCCGTCTGAGCCGTCGTGACGGCTCGAGAAGGTCAGCGGCGGCGGAGTACCGCCCAGGAGAAGTCCTGAACATGTCCGGCCGGTGTGAGGTGGTGCTCGGAGCGTGAGTCGACGACCTCGAATGAGGGGCCGGCGAGCGCGGCCACACTCGTGGCGCCAGGCTTGTTCTGGAACCAGCTCACCTCGGTGGACGCTTTGGTCTAGTAGACCTCTTGCCAGAGGTCCAGCTTGCCTGCGCTGCTCATGACCACCATCTTGCAGCAGTCCCGCAACGCCTGATGAGCGCGATCGAGAGCCTGTGGGATGAAATAGCCACGGCGAAGTGGGTCCCGGGGGCTTCGGAAGCGAGAATCGAGATTCGGCTGCGTATGTGACGACAGCTTCGATTCTTGTGCCCAATATCGAGACTAACGGTCGTGTCTTTCGTTTTCAGGCTGTACGAGGGCGTCAGTTAGCGCCGGAGATGAGGTAGCTGTCAGCCGACTCCTCGAGCTGCAGGGTGACGTCCTCAGTGTGACGGTCACCATCGAAATCGTAGGAGTAGGTGTAGGACACGGTGAGCGCCTCGGGATCGCCTCGCACGGTCTGGACATCGAGATCGCTCACGCCCGCCCAGAAGTCTTTGTAGCCCTGGAGCCCACCGCTCTCCTGCTGATAGGCGGGAGTGAGGAGCGTGAATCCTTCATCGGGATCGTTGCTCGCCGTCGTCAGGTAATCAGCAGCGAAGCCCTCGAGTTCCTCGGCCGTCGGACCCTCATCTGCTGAGGATGGTGTGGACTGGCTGGAATTGGGTTCCGCACGTGGTTCGTCAATGGGAGGCTGTTTGCCCCCGACAACGACGGCAAACGCGACGATGGCGATGATCGCCGCCGCAACACCTGCTGCGAGCCAGAGGTTTCGTCGGCTGCCTCCGCGGTAGGCACTTTCTCGTCGTGCACCGGCGGAGGTTCGCCCCCGGGTCGGCGAGTCGATCGATGTTGCCGGCGGACCGAACACGCTGGTGGGTGTCTGCTCCACGTTGTTTGAGACGGAGGGGAATCCCCGCGTGGCGTCCAACTCGAGATCCACGGTTGGCTCCGCCCCATCGGCCGCGAAGTCCTGGGAGGTTGCCGTGGTCTCGGCAACGGCACGTTCGATCTCGGCCACCGATGGCCGGGCGTCGGGATCCCGTTGCATCATCGCCTCGACAAGCGGCGCCAGTAGTCCTCCCTCCTCGAGGCGTGGTGGTTCGTCGTGACCGATGCGATACATCGCGTCGAGGAGGTTGTCGCTCACCTCATACGGCGGGTGGCCGGCAAGGGCGTGGAAAAGGCTGGCGCCGAGGGACCACACGTCGCTCGCGGCCGTGGCAGTGCCTCCGGTGGCCACTTCGGGCGAGAGGTATGCGGGCGAGCCGGTGAGGAGTCCGGTCTGGGTAAGAGCGAGGTCGGCCTGTGCCCGGGCGACGCCGAAATCGGACAGCTTGGCAATGCCGTCCTTGGTCAGCAGGATGTTGGACGGCTTGACGTCGCGGTGCACGATGCCGTGCGCGTGGGCCGCGGCGAGCGCGCGGGCGACTTGCTCGACCACAGGAGCCAGATCCTCGGGTTCAAGCGCGCCGCGCTCCGCGATCAGGCCGGCCAAACTCGGGCCGTCAACGTATTCCATGATCAGCCATTGGTGGTGCCCGTCGTCGACGAGGTCGAAGACCGTAACCACATTGTGATGACTTACGCGAGCGGCAAGGTGAGCCTCGCGCTCGGCCCGCACGAGATCGGGCGCGCTGCCACCGGAAACCATGCCGATCTGCTTTATGGCGACGGTGCGGTTCAGTACGGTGTCGCGGCCCAGCCACATCGATCCCGTGCCCCCACGACCGATCTCGTGGTCGAGCTCGTACCTGTCGCCGAGCATCGTGCCCCCTGTCCTCAGGGTCCAAACTAGACCGTCCGTGGTTGGCATGCCTGCCGTGGCATCACCCATCGGCTACGCGTGACGCGATCCGCTCACGCGCTGGTGAGACGAGGAGCTTTAGGATCGGGACGGGCCGGTCTGAAGGTCTGTGAATTCCTAGCGGCGACGTTCGTGCGGTCGCTGGTAAGCCCGCCAGCCGGTCGACGCCACAGTCCATGACTCGAACGACGTCACGCGTCATCAACCTGGTCTGCCAGGTCCACAACAGCACTGACGAGGTCCTCGCCGGCCAGCAGTGCGAGGTCGTTGTGGTCAGCGCCAACCACCTCCACGAGCTGGCGCAGTCTTGGCGCCGACTCCGCCACCGTACGACTCTGTTCGGGCGGGACAATCGAGTCGTCGCTGCCGTACACCACAGTCACTGGGGCCTTGATCGCGGCAAGATACTCAGTGAGCGGGTATCGATCCCGCAGCAGAGCCCGGACCGGCAAGAACGGGTAGTGGACGCCACCGACCGACGCGAGGTCGACAAACGGCGACCGTAGCACGAGCCCGGCCGGAGGGTGCTCGGTCGCGAGCTCGGTAACCACCGCAGCACCGAGACTCTCGCCGTAGTACAACAATCGGTCAGGGGAGACATCGGCTTCCTCGACCACGAACTGGCGTGCTGCCCGGACGTCCCGGGCCAGGCCCTCCTCACTGGGTCTGCCTTGGTTGCCGCCGTACCCGCGGTAATCGAAGAGCAGCACGGACAGGCCTTCGGCTGCCAGCGCCCGAGCCAACGGGGCACGAAGGGAACGGTCGCCCGCGTTGCCATTCGCCACCAGCACGGTCAGACCGCTGCCAGCACCCCTGGCCGGCACGAACCAGGCACCAAGAACCAAGCCGTCGCTGGTGTGCAGTTCCACGTCACGCGCACCGCGCAGCACCGTGCTCGCTGGCGCCACCTCCGCTGTGGACGGCATGTAGATGAGTTGACGCTGAAGCGCCCACCCAAGGGTGAGCAGGAGTAACACAACCACCAAGACGACGACGATTGCGCGCACCACCCCCTCAGTGTGCCCCGTTCATCCCCAGTCCTTCACTCTCGCCGGTGAAGGGCTGGGATTAGTCATTTCCAGGGAGGTCAGCGCGTTGCGTGCTTCGTAGTCCTACTGGATGGAAAGGCCGACAGCCCTGAGGAACTAGTTGACCTTCTGCGGGTCGGCTTCCAGGCACGAGAGCGCCCTGGTTGTGTCAGCAGGGCTGAGATCGCGCCCAAGGAGAGATCGCTCAGCCCTTGACGTAGGAGAACTTCTCCGACACGAGTCCGTCACGGAACCCGATGACGTCAACGCCACGGACATGACCTTCGGATCCGTCGTCATCGGTCCAGGTGAAGCGCCATCGAACGCAGGCTCGGTCACCGGATACGAGCGTCTCCTCGTCAGTGAACTTCGGGTCCGTGGTTTCATCGAAGAATTGCTCCCACACCGCTCGCACCGCGGCCTGGCCTTCATGGCGTTGCCCATCGGGTGCCGGGCCGGTCGACTCGAACAGGCAGTCGTCGGTCATCTGCGCCATGATCGCGTCGACGTCACCGGAGCCGAACGCGGCCGAGAAACCGGCCAGAACCGCATGGTTGGGACCCCATTGCGACATTCGACCAAAACCTGCCAGAAGGTCTGACTGCGGGTCACCGGCACTGGAGGGGCGCGGACCAACGATACCGGCGCCGCGGTAGATCGCCTCGCGTTCGGCGAACCAGGCTGCCACCTCAGCCACGAGCTCAGGGTCCATAGTGGTGTCCCCGCCGGTTGCCGCGGCGAGGTCCCAGCCGTGGATGAGGTGGTCGGCGCACAACTGGCGGACATATTCCCCCATGTCCTCCGCGCCATACGAAAGCTGAACGCGTCCCCCACCGGGGACAATCGCGTCGACGATGGCCACGGCCTCGTCCGCTGCCATCCGAGCCCTCCCCAGAGGGTCATCGCCCAGCAGGTCGCCGTCGAACTGGCTACCAACCTGTTCGATCGTCCGACCGCGCAAAAGTGGAGCCGTCCAGAGTTCTTCTGCGATCACGTGGTTCACCAACTCGCGCACCGACCACTCCGCGCACGGCGTTGGGTCGTCCCATTGATCGTTCTTGATCGCTTCAACTCGCGCCGCCCAATGCTCGACGGCGCGCCGGTGCAATGTCATGAGCTCCATGTCCCCACATCCGATCGTGATTTTCGCCCAGTATGCGCCGAGTCGTCCAGGCAGCGTCAAGTGATCACACGCCTGACCTCAGACCTCACAGCAATCCGGCGTTGAGCGTCAACCTGGCCTGCTGGATCCACCAGTCCAGGTCCTGTTGCTCGCGTGCTCGTACGTCTGGGTCCGGGTGCGCCGCCGCGTCGAGGGCCTTGTTCCATCCGAGCCAGCAAAAGCGTTGAGCAGCGACAACCGCATCGCGATCTCGTCGTATGCCGGGCCCGCGGCCTCGGCGTAGTCGGCGATGATCTGTTCCCTGGACGCGTCGACGACCGACGAGCAGCCGGCGATGAACCTGGCGATATCAAGTGCACCTGGCGCGGCAGCCGGCATCGCCCAATCGAGCAGGGTCAGCTCTCCGTGGCTAAACGCCATGTCGCGAGATCGCCGTGGACCAGAGTTGTCGGTCTGGACTTGAGGGCGCCCAAAGGCCGCGGATCGGCGAGCAGCGCGAATACCGGTTCGACGTCCTCGGCCGGAACAGTCTCACCGAAGACATCCCAACCACGAATACAGATCGCTGCCAAGGGGTTCCTCGAGTTCACAAAGGGGGCCATGCGATCAGGGGCAAACAGAGCCAAGAGGTCGGTCAGCGGAGTCAGGTCGTCGGGCGCCGCCCCCAGGAATGCACGGTGTTGGGCGGCAACTCTGATCAGCACCGCGCGACATTGCTTGCGAGTGAGGCGATCCTGCCACGTGAGTACTGAGTCGCCGAGGTCCCGCATCACGATCACCGTCTCGTCACCATCGACCCACCCATCGACTACGGCGTGGCCGACCTCAGGAGGCAGCAGGTCCAGGATGCCCCGCGACCAGAGGATGTACTCACGACCGACCACGTCACCCAGCACAGCCATCAGCAGATCGGTCGCGGGCGAGAACCTCTTCACGATCAGACGACGACCATCCGCGAGCATCACGCGTTCCAGGAGAGCGCCGGACTTGCCCTCGTGGTCAATCATCGGGGCACGTTCGACCACGTCGTCTAGATACTCACCGGCCACAGTGATCACACCCTTGCTCCGAGGCTAGACCCGAGCAGGCGACAGCGAGACGACACCTCCGGCCACGAACGCCGTCAACGGAACGACCACGCTCTTCGAGGCGGTGTCTGCCATAGGCAAATGATGCCGCATCCGGACCTGGCTCACCACTGGCAAACGAGGTCAGGCGTCGGAGGAACTTGGTTCACCGGATCATCATCTCCAACGGATGGCGTTTGGTCGGGATTTCCGCACATCGAGAGGGTCGAACGTCCGACACTCGACCGGCACGGATGGTCTAGAGCTGCCGAACGTGGCGCTGCTCCTCGAGCAGGCCGCGTCGTTCTGCGAGCTGCTGATCACCGCACCCCCGACCCCAGACCAGCAAAGGGCCTCGACCTGATGCTCACGATGGGGGAGCTGTCCACACTCATCGTTTACGGACCGGGAGTGGGCGTTGGCGGCGATTCGTCACCCGCAAACCGACGACGCCACATATGACGGGGTCTGGCAGCAGGTGGTCGCTCTCAGCGGTGCCTACGAAATGAAGCCCTGATTGTTCAAAAGCGGCTTTTCGTCGTTCCTGACGCGATCAGCGTTCGAGTCCCACGATGTGCCACACCGGTCCGCGTTGCTGGTAGCGGACCTTCAGTCCTCCCCGTTCAGCACCGCCAACATTGCCTCCGGCGGGTGCGTGAAGCCCTGGAAGGTATTGCCGGTCATCCTGAGCGCGCGGTTCTGCACCGACATGAACATTCGGGATGCGGCGTTGCGCGGTGGGTGGCTGAACACGAGCAAACGGCGGGCGTGACTCCCGGCAGCGGTGAGAAGTCGCTCGTAGTCGGGATAGCAGCACACCACCCGGTTGAGTACGACGACGTCGGCGGGCTCTACGTCGTCAGGCGACTCCGCAATGTTGATGAAGCGTCGGGTGGCGCGATTCGTCAGGCCGGACTGCTCGAGGAGTCGTGCAGCTTCGGCCTCGTAGCCCGTCGAGATCTCCAGGTTCGTGGTGTGAGCAGCACCGTGACGGAGAAGCTCGACTTGGATCTCACCGACACCGCCGCCGATCTCGAGAACGGTGGCGCCCTCGATTTCCTGGTCGACCAGGAAGGATATGATCCGCGTCGACGTGCGGCCGAGCCCGCGCTTTCGGTAGCGCCTGGCCACTCGTTTGGCGAAACGGTCGCCGAAAATTGCGTCATAACCTCTCGGGTCGCAGCAACTCGCCATGCCTCAGTATCGACCGACAACATTTGATAAACCAGTGCATCATCCAACGTCGTGAATTGTTGGGCGCTGTCTTGAGCGGGCTTTGGAGTAGCTCCACCGGCGCCGGGGCCTGAGCATGTGTTCGTCCAGTTGCTCACCGTCTGTTCATGTGTAGGTCGTTCGTGCGACGCGATTGCTGCCTATTGTCGCGAACAGGCGGGGGGTTGCCTCGCCCTTGAGTTGTGAGGAGACCTCCGTGACAGTGACACCGGACCGACCGCTTCTGCCCATCGCTGACACCGTCGGATCGCCGTGCGCGACCGGACGCGCGGCACTCACGTGCAAGTACCGCTGCGGCGATGCTTGCGCGCATGATGCGCCGAATGTCTCGGACAACCGGACCTTCGCCGAGGTGATGGAGGCCGCGGTGAGTCGGCGGGTTCTACTCCGTGCGGGAGCTGTCGTGGGCGCCGTCACGCTCGCCGGCGGTGGGCTCGCCGCTTCGCCCGTCGCGGCGAAACCTCGCAACGCCGCTGGCTCGATCGAAGGACACCCGTCCAAGGGTCCGCGCGGTCTGAGGTTCAATCCTGTCGCGCCCAACACCATCGACGCGGTGACAGTGCCGGAGGGATATGACCAGGATGTCGTGATCCGCTGGGGCGATGGGCTTTTCAGGGATGCCCCGGCGTTCGACGTCGATCACCAGACAGCGACGGGTCAGCAGCGCCAGTTCGGTTTCAACAACGACTTCCTGGCGTTGCTGCCACTGTCCGGGGGGACCCGGTTGATGGTCGTGAACCACGAATACACGAGTGAGACGCTGATGTTCCCGGACTACAGCGCGGCAAATCCGACCCGCGAGCAGGTTGAGATCGCCTGGGCTGCGCACGGGCTGAGTGTCGTGGCCGTAAAGGAGCATCGCCGCACCGGCGCGCTGGAGCCCGTCGTCGGGCACCGGATGAATCGGCGGTTGCACACCACCAGCGAGTTCGCGATCAGCGGCCCGGTCAAGGGGCACGCGCTGGTGCGGACTCAGGCAGATCCGAGTGGCCGGACAGTGCTCGGCACGCTCAACAACTGCTCCGGCGGCTTGACTCCGTGGGGCACCTGGCTCACGGCCGAGGAGAACTTCAATCAATACTTCGCCAACGCAGCCAAGGTCACCGATCCGATCGCATCCCGGCGGTTGGCCCGATACGGCGTCGCCGGTGGGGAGAGCGAACGCAAGTGGGAGCGGTTCGACGACCGTTTCGACCTGACCAAGGAACCCAACGAGGTCAACCGCTTCGGATGGATCGTGGAGGTCGACCCGTACGACCCGACCTCCACGCCCCGCAAGCGGACCGCCCTCGGCCGGTTCAAGCACGAGGCCGCGCAGCCACGCATCACGAAGGACGGCCACGTCGCGGTCTACATGGGCGATGACGAGCGGTTCGACTACTTCTACAAGTTCGTGTCGTCGGGGATCGTTCGGCAGAGCAGTTCGCGCGCGGCCCGCAAGCACAACTTCGATCTTCTCGACGACGGGACGCTCTACGTCGCGAAGTTCACCGGTGACTCGCCGGCCAGCGAGATCGACGGTTCCGGCACGCTGCCGGCGGACGGTCGGTTCGACGGCACGGGCGAATGGATCCCGTTGGTGACAGGTCGTCGGTCGCATGTGGCCGGCATGTCCGCCGAGGAGGTGCTGGTCTTCACCCGGCTCGCGGCCGACACGGTCGGTGCCACCAAGATGGACCGGCCCGAGGACGTCGAACCGAGTCCGCGCACGGGCGCGGTGTACATCGCACTGACCAACAACAGCAACCGCGGAGCAACCGGAGCCGCAGCGCCAGACGAGGCCAATCCTCGCAAGGCCAACAAGAATGGTCACGTGATCGAGCTCGTCGAGGAGCGCAACGACTCGGCTGCGACAGGCTTCCGTTGGAACATCCTGCTGCTGTGCGGCGATCCGAACGACCCCGGGACCTACTTCGGCGGGTATCCATCGACGGATGTGTCACCCATCTCGTGCCCGGACAACCTCGCGTTCGACCCCTACGGCAATCTCTGGATCAGCACGGACGGCAACGCGTTGGGATCTCACGATGGGTTGTTCGGGCTGGCGGTAGACGGACCGGAACGCGGAAGGACCCGCCAGTTCCTCACGGTGCCGACTGGCGCGGAGACGTGCGGGCCAGTTGTCGAGCGCGAGCGGGTCATGGTGTGTGTGCAGCACCCGGGCGAGAAGGACGGCGCAAGCGTCGAGAAGCCCGCGTCGACCTGGCCGGATGGCCCGGGATCGGTGCCCCGTCCCGCCGTGGTCGCGGTCTGGCGTCGGGACGGCCGACGGATTGGGTCCTAACTGCAGACGCCGCGAATTGTTGGGCGACCCTAGGTCAGGTGGTCGAAGTCGCCGTTGACCCACCCGATGTGGCGATCGGCCGAGCGACGCAGGATGTCCTTGGCGTCGTTCGCGGTCACGTTGTCGAAGTTGCCGTATATCCGATCGAAGTCGAACTTCTCCACGTGCTGGGTGATCCGCCGGACCACCGCTCCGGACAGGGGCAGACGATTGGGGTAGCTCCGCATGAAGCTGATCGACGTCCGGTCAGGGTTCGGGAACAACGTGTCACCGCTGAGCAGCGCGCCCCGTCCATCAGCCCCCGCGCTCCAGTATGCGACGGCGCTGCCTGGGAAGTGTCCGCCAGGTTGGGTCAGCGTCACACCGGGAAGTATCTCCAAGTCGCCGGACCACCCACGGATGACTGGGTCGGGTCGTGCCACCCATTTGAGGTCGGCCTCGGCGACGAGTACCGGCACGCCGCCGAGCGCCCGGCTCCACTCGACCTGAACACCGAACATGTGCGGGTGGCTCGCAGCGATGGCGCGGACCGGGCCCAGTTCGAGGATGCGTTGTGCGATGCCCTCGTCCATGAACCCGATGGGATCCCACAGGAGGCTTCCTTCCGGCGTGCGCACGAGCTTTGACTGTTGGCCGATGCCGGCCGTCGGCGTGCTCGTGATCGCGTACAGGTCGGGTTCCAGTTCGGCGATCTCAGCCTTGTAGCCGTCATCGGCCAGCCGAGGCAGGGTCGTCCAGTGTTGTCCGTCCGCGGGCACCCACTGACGTTCATCGGCGCAAATGGCGCAGACATCGACCTGCGTCGCATGCTCGACAGCGCACGTCTGGCAGATCCAAAATTGCTCAGGCTCGGTGGTCATGGCTTCACCGTAGGACAATTTCTGTGACGCGACAGCGAGTTGCCGTACCGCGCGTGCTCCGAGACTCGTCCTGCCGGCGCGGCGGAGCGCGGTCGGCCGAGCTAGCCCGCCGTTAGCGCGGTGACCAGTTCGTCTAGTCCGTTGAACCGCCAGTCAAAGACGTCGGAGCTCGTCGGCGGATCCCCGACCGGTCGCTGGACGTAGGCGGTCCGCATGCCCCTCGCCTGAGCTCCGCGGAGGTCCCAGGCGTGGGCGGCCACCATGAGCACGCGTTCTGGTGGACATCCGGCGGTGTCGATGGCGAGCTGGTATACCTGCGGCGCTGGCTTGTAGGCCAGGACGGCTTCGCTGGACAAGGCTTGGTGCCAGCGCAGCCCGGCATGTGCGTTGAGTCGCAGCAGAGCGGTGCGGCTGGCGTTGGAGAGCCCAAGTACGGGGAACTGCTGCGCGAGCCGCTCGAGACCGGCGACAGAGTCGCCCCAGGGGGGCAAGCGCAGACCCGCTGTGGCCAGCCGGGCGATGGTCGCCGGATCGGTGAGTCCGGCATGGTCGGCCGCCCGTTGAGCAGCCTCTCGGTCGATGATCTCGGTGTTGACGTATGCGCGGCGCCCTCGCCCGATGCGTTGCTGCTCGAGCTCGACATGCTGCTGCCACGAGGTGAGCAGCTCGTCGACCAGACGCATCGTCGGACGCGGGCACCGCGTCGCGAATTTCCGCTCGAAGCCCGCTGGGTTCGTCGACCAGCGTTCCGAGGACATCGAAGACGACGACCTCGATGTTGCCGATCTGGCCCATGCGTTCTCCTGTTCGTGCTGGTGTCACCAGCTCAGCAGGTGATGATCTTGCCACCAGCCTCGTCACCGGTCAAGATGGTGACGTGGATTTCGTGTTCGTGAGCGGCAACCCTGCCCTCGATCTGGCCGGCACCGTGGGGTCTCGTCGAGACGAGCCCATCGACGTCTTGGCCGCGCCCGCAGACCTCGAGCGGTGGGTGGCCGAATGTGACGAGCTCCCCGACTGTGTTACCGCCGACTTCGCAACCTTCGATTCCGCGCTGTCACTGCGAGAAGCGATCTACCAACTTGCTCTCGATCGCGTGCTCGATCGGCCCTTCGATCCGGGCAGCCTCGAGATCGTCAACGACACGGCCGCCGGGCCAGTGCCCGCGATCAAGCTCAGCGACGCAGGGCTGCATAAGTCGGGAGACCTCCTCGCAGTACTCTCTCAAATAGCTAGAAGCGGTATCGCCGTGCTCGCCGATCCCCACGCCTGTCTCAAGGAGTGCGGTCGCACTGGCTGCACTCGCATCTATCTCGACCGCTCGCGCGGCGCCCGGCGCACCTGGTGCGGGATGGACGAGTGCGGCAACCGCGTCAAGGCCGCGGCTTATCGAGCTCGCAGACGAGCTTCGACCACAGCGAAGGGTCGCGGGCCCGAGGGAACCACCTGACGCCATGCTCGTGCGCCCGTTCTGGCGGTTGCTGAAGCGCCGTTGTTCGTTTGCGCGGACAGCCACGATCTTCACGACCAGCGCGCCGTAGACCGCGCAGCCGTGTGGAGAGCGACCTTCTGATCCCGATGTGCGATCGAACATGCATGTGTGAAGCGAGCGTGGGCAAGCATGCACGGAGGAACACCGTGATCGACATTCTCGAGGGGCGATCCCTGGCCAGATTCCGGCTTTCTGCTCCGCGACCATTGCAACGCCGGGGGTCGGGGAGGATAGTGAAAAAGGACCTTGCGGCGCCGCCGGGGTGCCGCAATTAAGGAGAGAGGGGTTTGTCGTGTATGCACGCTCAGTCACATACCTGGCACAACCAGGATCGATCGACGAGGGCATTGCCTTCGTACAGGACGAGGTGATGCCGTCCATCACGGATATGGATGGCTGTATCGGCTTGTCGTTTATCTGCGACCGCGATTCGGGGACCTGTATCGCAACCAGCGCTTGGTCGAGCGAGGAGGCGAGGGACAACAGCTTGCAGGCATTGCAGGCGATGCGCGACAGGGGCGCCGAGATCTTCGGAAGCCAGCCGTCGATGGACCTTTGGGAGTTCGCGGTGCTGCACCGCCATGCCGTGTCGGGCGAGGGTGCTTGCGTGCGCTGCACCTGGCTCACCACGGATGCCGGAGAGCTCGATCACGCCATCGACACCTACCGGATGGCGGCACTGCCTGCCTTGGAGGAGATGGATGGCTTCTGCAGTGCGAGCCTGATGGTCGACCGCGATGCGGGTCGCGCGGTCTCGTCGGCCACGTTTGCCAGCCGCGAAGCGATGATGGCTTCCCGCTCGTCGGCCGAGTCGCTGCGCACGCGTATCGCCGAGGAAGTCGGAGCGACGGTGGCGGAAATCAAAGAGTTCGACCTTGCGCTCGCGCACCTGCACGTGCCCGAGATGGTCTGAGCGAGACCGTCTGCATCATCGTCAACCCAGCACCACCGTTCAGAAATGAACGGTGGTGCTTTCTGTGTTTTCGCCTGCAATCGCGGGCATTTGTTGGCGCGATTTGGCTGCACTCCAACTCTTGACCGGGCGGTCAGTCAGGTTCAGAATTTAGGCATAGTGACTCGCCTCCAATCGACGGGTCTCCAATGTGGAAGGTGGTTTGTGGGAATGAAGAAATGGGCTCACCCGCAGGACTTTGTTGCCCTGGCTGCTGGTGTGTATGCGGTGTTGTCGCCGATGTGGACGTCGACGACGGACAAGGCCACGGTCGCGATGATTGTGCTCGGCATCGCCACCGCCGGTCTGGCGCTGTTCTCGCTGGCAAGGCCAGGTGAGATCGCGGAAGGGCTGATGGCGGCGATGGGCGTGCTGTTCATCATCTCGCCGTGGGTCATGAGTTTCGACAACACTCGTCCGATGGCGCTCACCGCCTGGATTGTCGGAGCGATTACTTTGCTGGTCGGTGCCTCGGACATCACGTTGGCGCGTCACACGCGTCACACGCGTCACGGCGGTGGCCTGGCGGCCTAGTCATTGGAGAGCCTAGTCATTAGAGAGGACGTGTCATGGCTCGGACTCGCTCGGACGGTGCCGGGC
>JALYQD010000110.1 GCA_030856025.1 Actinomycetota bacterium | reverse complement strand
GCGACGATGTGGACGCCAACTCACCGCGGACTCGCGGACGAGAGGGAATCCGCTCGAACAACGACCGCCAACGACCGGCGAAGACCGGCGCTGGGCCGGTGTACCCGCGTTCGACGAGCTTGCTGTGGACACGCATGACTAGCGTCCGAGGACGGTGGAGCATCTCCTGAGTGACCTGGACGTATTCATACCCCCCGTCGCGAACTGCGGCATACCTGCCGATGTCCTTGTTGAACTGGGCCGGATCTTTGGCGTGTTGGCGCCCTTCATACTCGATGACGAGGCGCCAGAAACGATAGAGCAGGTCGACGCAGGCAATGAATCGTTCGCCGTCGTAGAGGTCAGCATTGACCTCCGGAACCGGAAGGCCGGCGAACACCAGAATTGCGCGGGTTTCCGATTCCTTGAGAGAACGCGATCGCGAATCGAGGAACCGCGTTACCCATATCGCCTCCATCGAGCCGTGGCGCCACCGATCCCGACACGCCGTTTCGACGAGGCTGCCGATCGTCATGTGCTCGTTGTGGAGAAGCCAGTCGCCCACCTTGATGAGATCGATGATTCGTGCGGACGCGGCGTATCCGATGAATGCCGCCGCGGGCGTGACTCCTTCAGGGTCTGTCGGAGGCATGACCTTGGTGCGATGCAAGAAGATGCCTTCGGTCGCCAGGTGCAGTTCGCCCTGGATCGTGAAGTGCAAAGGCGCGATCGGGCCGTAGTCGAGTCCCAACTTGCGCAATCTGGTCAGGTGACTTGCGCTCGCGGCGGCAGGAAGGGCGAGTTCGGCGGCACGTATGACATCGGCGTCGGTCATGGCATGCGACGCCACAATCCAAACACAGGGGTGAAGGTGCTTGAATCGCCGACCACGCAGAACCTTCTCGTTGATCCCGTTTCGTTTCGCCTCCTCGGTTGTGAAAGGTCCCGTGGTCAAAGAAGGCGGAATCGTCATCGGCGCTGGCATGCACCGATTCCATGCCTGAAATGACCACGACCAATCGTGCCAAGAATCAGCCTGGGGATGGACGCTGAAACCCCGTGGCCTGGGGATATTGAGACCTGCACGTGTTTGGCGGTGGCCTGGCGCCCACGTTCGGCCAACTGGTGGACGCTAACTCACCGCGGCTCGGGAGAGGTGGACGCTAACTCACCGCCGCAGCCCGGCGCCGGGAATGGTTGTCACTCGCGTCCTTTTGGCGGACACCGAAGTCGATATTTGCGCAACGCACCCCTAGCCTTATTGGTATGGGACA
The DNA here is from genome assembly GCA_030856025.1 of Actinomycetota bacterium. GTDB lineage: Bacteria > Actinomycetota > Actinomycetes > Propionibacteriales > Nocardioidaceae > JACMOZ01. Next base: position 24,251 of record JALYQD010000110.1, on the reverse strand, counting down.
CGACCACAGCCACGGAAGCGGCGTTCAGCACCGCTCCCGACTGGCCGTCGTCCTCGTCCTGTCGCTGACCGTCCTCATCGTCGAGGCGATCGCCGCGTGGATCACCGGAAGCCTCGCCCTGCTCGCCGACGCGGGCCACATGCTCGGCGACACGTTCGGCGTCGCCATGGCGTTGGTCGCCATCAGTGTTGCGCAGGTCGGCGGACGGCCCGGCACACGGCGTTCGTTCGGCTATCACCGCACCGAGATCCTTGCGGCGGCTCTGAACGGCCTTGTTCTTCTCGGCCTCTCCGTCTGGGTTGCGGTCAACGCCATCAGGCGGTTCGGCGACTCGCCAGAGATCGACGGCAGCCTGATGATCGCCGCGGGTGCCGTCGGTTTGGTGATCAACGTCATCGGCCTCCTTCTCCTTCGCGACGGCGCCAAGGAGAGCCTCAACGTCCGCGGCGCCTACCTCGAGGTCGTGGGCGATGCCCTCGGCTCGGTCGCCGTCATCATCGCCGCCGTCCTCATCACGACCCTGGACTGGTACCTCGCCGACCCGATCGCCTCGCTGTTGATCGCCGCGATGATCGTTCCAAGGGCGATCTCGCTCCTGCGTGATGTGGCCGAGGTCCTGCTCGAGTCCACTCCCAAAGACGTCGACCTCGAGGAGCTGCGCGCCCATATCAAAGGCATGGACGGGGTCAAGGACGTCCACGACCTCCACGTCTGGACGATCACCTCGGGTATGCCGGTCATGAGCGCTCATGTCGTCGTCGAGGACTCTGTCACGCACATGGGCCAGGCCGAGGTGGTCCTCGATCGCCTGCGCAGCTGTCTGGCCGATCACTTCGACGTCGAGCACAGCACGTTCCAGATCGAACCCGAAGGACACGTCGACAAGGAACAACATCTTCACCATTGAGACCGTTCGGATAGGGTCAGAGCCGTGACCGACCGCGATGCAAGCCCGCGCAGTCAGAACCCCTCGGCATCGAGCGTTCGACGGTGGCGTCGGTATCTCGCCAACGAACGCGCCGAGGGAGCCGTCTACCGCGACCTCGCCGGTCGTCGTACCGGCGAAGAGCGCGAAATCCTGCTCGCCCTCGCCGAGGCCGAGACCCGCCACGAGCAACATTGGCTTTCGTTGCTCGGCGACAACGAGGACAAGCCACGCCACGGCGACCTCCGTACGCGCTTCATCGGATTCCTGGCCCGACGCTTCGGTTCGGTGTTCGTCCTCGCTCTCGCCCAGCGTCGTGAGTCGCTGTCGCCCTACGAATCCGATGCCGATGCCACCAACACGATGGCTGCCGACGAACAGATCCACGAGGAAGTCGTCAGGGGACTCGCCGAACGCGGTCGCAACAGGCTTTCGGGGACCTTCCGTGCCGCAGTGTTCGGCGCCAACGACGGCCTCGTCAGCAACCTGTCCCTCGTGGTCGGCATCAGCGCGAGTGGCGTCTCGCAGCGGGTCGTGCTGTTGACCGGCCTTGCCGGGTTGCTCGCGGGCGCCCTGTCCATGGGTGCCGGCGAGTACGTCTCGGTGCGGTCCCAGCGCGAGCTCCTCGAAGCCTCGGCGCCGGACCCCAAGACGCGTGACGTCCTGAAACACCTCAACGTGGACGCCAATGAACTCGCCCTCGTCTACCGAGCCAGGGGTATGACGGCCGAAGAGGCCTCAGAGCGCGCCGGAGAAGTCCTCAAGTCGCTGACGCCCGAACGCCGCGCGGATGTCACGTCGAGCGACGTCGACGCCCACGAAGCGATCGGCACCGGGCTGGGCGCCGCACTGTCGAGCTTCTGCTTCTTCGCCTCCGGAGCCGTGATGCCGGTCATCCCGTTCGTCTTCGGCCTCGAGGGCACCGCCGCGGTCGTCGCGGCCTTCGTCATCGTGGGCTTTGCCCTGCTGGCCACCGGCGCGATCGTGGGACTCCTGACCGGCGGCCGCCCCCTGATCAGCGCCGCGCGACAGCTCGCGATCGGGTTCGGTGCCGCTGCCGTGACCTACCTTCTCGGCCTGGCTTTCGGGACCGGCGCAGTTTCCTAGAGGCTCGGCCCGGGGGGAGCGGCGCAGAGCGTACCGCCTCGATTTGTGTTTGGGTGCCGACTTCTGACACAATATTTCGGTTGCTCCGGCTCGATCGCTGGGGTGTCGCAGAAAAGCTCGTCCGGCCGCCTTTCCAGGCATTTTGGCTGATTGCGAGGCACAGCGCCACCGAAACTGAGATCGAGTTCGACCCGTGAAGGATGCGGGTCCAACTACCTAACTCGACAAGTGTGTGAAGTTCCGTGCCTCAGTGCGCGCGCGACACGCCCGACCTCGGGGGTCGGCGAGGGGGCATCCGTTTTCTCCTTGACCCGAGGCGAAATCGAACCAGCGGAACGAAGAGAAGGACAAGCGAGAGCATGGCGGGACAAAAAATCCGCATCAGGCTCAAGGCCTATGACCACGAGGTGATTGATACCTCGGCGCGCAAGATCGTTGACACGGTCACGCGTACTGGTGCAAAGGTTGCGGGCCCGGTGCCACTGCCCACGGAGAAGAACGTGTTCTGCGTTATCCGTTCGCCGCACAAGTACAAGGACAGCCGCGAGCACTTCGAGATGCGCACCCACAAACGTCTTATCGACATCATTGACCCCACGCCGAAGACGGTCGACTCGCTTATGCGCCTCGACCTGCCTGCCGGCGTCGATATCGAAATCAAGCTCTGAGGGGTATAGCGACCAATGAGCAATATCGTTAAAGAAAACGTGCGCGGCCTCCTCGGCCGCAAGGTTGGCATGACCCAGGTCTGGGACGCCGAGAACCGCATCGTCCCGGTGACCGTGATCGCTGCCGACACCAACGTCGTCACGCAGATCCGTACCCGTGAGACCGACGGCTACTCAGCCGTGCAAATCGGTTTCGGTGACATTGATGGCCGCAAGGTCAACAAGCCGGCCACAGGCCACTTCGACAAGGCAGGCGTGACACCGCGTCGCCACATCGTCGAGATCCGCACCGAAGCCATTGGCGACTACACCCTCGGTCAGGAAATCAGTCCTGACGTCTTTGCTGCAGGCGACGAAGTCGATGTCACCGGCACCAGCAAGGGCAAGGGCTTCGCCGGCGTCATGAAGCGCCACGGTTTCCACGGCGTTGGCGCCTCGCACGGCGCGCACCGCAACCACCGCAAACCCGGCTCGATCGGTGGCTGCGCCACTCCCGGCCGCGTCTTCCGCGGTATGCGGATGGCCGGCCACATGGGCACCGACCGCATCACGACGCAGAACCTCAAGGTTCACGCCGTGGACACCGACAAGGGCATCATCCTCATCAAGGGCGCCGTACCCGGCCCCAAGGGCGCGCTCGTTGTCATCCGATCCGCTGAGAAGGGGGCATAACTCATGGCACAGGACACTCTCAAGGGCGGACTTGACGTCGAGTTGCCCGTCGACATCTTCGATGTCCAGGTCAACATTCCGTTGATCCACCAGGTTGTCGTCGCTCAGCTCGCTGCGGCACGCCAGGGCACGCACAGCACCAAGAACCGCGGCGAGGTTGCCGGCGGTGGCCGCAAGCCGTATCGCCAGAAGGGCACCGGCCGCGCCCGTCAGGGCTCGATCCGCGCACCCCAGTTCAATGGTGGTGGCACGGTTCACGGACCGAAGCCTCGCGACTACTCCCAGCGCACGCCCAAGAAGATGATTGCCGCCGCTCTCCGTGGCGCTTTGTCCGATCGCGTGCGCAGTGGACGCGTCCACGTCGTCGACTTCCTCGTCGAGGGCGACAAGCCGTCCACGAAGAATGCGGTCGACGCGCTGTTCCAGCTCACCCAGCGTCCCCGCGTCCTCGTGGTCGTCGACCGCGAAGACACCGTGACGCCGCTGAGCCTGCGCAACATCCACGACCTCGTGCTGTTGCCGTTCGATCAGCTCAACACCTACGACGTGCTCCTCAGTGATGACATCGTCTTCACCAAGGCTGCGTACGACGGATTCGTCGCTGCGCGCTCGGCCGAGGGTGTCGAGACGATCAAGCTGAGCAAGGCCGCCACCGACGTTGCCGAGAAGGGCGCCGCAAAGCCGGCCGCCAAGACCGCAGCCAAGAAGGCGCCCGCGAAGAAGGCAGCCAAGACGGCTGAGCCCAAGGCAGAGAGGAAGGCGGCCGCAGCGGCCAAGCTCGTCGATGCCCCGGCCGCCGCCACGACCGAAGAAGCCCCCGCGGCCACCAAGACCCAGCCTTACGGCCCGGGTTCGAAGGCGCCGCTCAAGAGCGGTAACGCTCCCAAGGGCTTCGACATCAAGGGCAACGTCGACTCGATGAAGTACCACACTACTGAGTCGCAGTGGTACGAACAGACGGTTGCCGAAGTCTGGTTCGACACTGTCGAATCCGCTGAAGCCGCCGGCTTCACCGCCCCAGGAGGAGACGACAAGTGAGCACGCTTCACAAGGATCACCGCGACGTCCTGATTGCACCCGTCGTCAGCGAGAAGAGCTACGGACTTCTCGACGACAACAAGTACACGTTCGTGGTGCACCCGGACGCCAACAAGACCGAGATCAAAATTGCCGTCGAAAAAATCTTTGGCGTCAAGGTCACGTCGGTCAACACGCTGAACCGTAAGGGCAAGGTTCGCCGCACCCGTACGGGCGAAGGCAAGCGCAAGGACACCAAGCGCGCCATCGTCAGTGTTGCAGCCGGTCAGACCATCGACATCTTCTCGAGCCCGAGCGCCTGAGACGAGGACTGAATAAACTATGGCAATTCGCAAATACAAGCCGACAACCCCGGGCCGTCGTGGCTCCTCGGTTGCCGACTTCGCCGAGATCACGCGTACGACGCCTGAGAAGTCCCTGACGCGTCCCCTCCCCAAAAAGGGTGGCCGCAACAACCAGGGTCGGATCACCACGCGTCACCAGGGCGGTGGACACAAGCGTGCCTACCGCATCATCGACTTCCGTCGCTGGGACAAGGACGGCGTGCCCGCGAAGGTCGCTCACATCGAGTACGACCCCAACCGCACGGCACGCATCGCCCTTCTCCACTATGCCGATGGCGAGAAGCGCTACATCATCGCTCCTGAAGGTCTGAAGCAAGGTATGACCGTCGAGGCTGGACCGGCCGCCGACATCAAGCCCGGCAACAACCTCCCGTTGCGCAACATCCCGGTGGGCACGCTGCTCCACGGGATCGAACTCCGCCCCGGTGGCGGCGCCAAGATGGGCCGTTCTGCCGGAGTCAAGGTTCAGCTCGTCGCCAAGGAAGGCTCGAAGGCGCAATTGCGTCTGCCCTCCGGCGAGATGCGCTACGTCGACGTTCGCTGCCGCGCAAGCATCGGTGAAGTCGGCAACGCCGAACAATCCAACATCAGCTGGGGCAAGGCCGGCCGCAACCGCTGGAAGGGCATCCGCCCGACCGTCCGTGGTGTCGCCATGAACCCCGTCGACCACCCGCACGGTGGTGGCGAGGGCAAGACCTCCGGTGGACGCCACCCGGTCTCGCCGTGGGGCCAGCCGGAAGGCCGTACGCGCAAGCGCAAGGCCAGCGACCAGATGATCGTCCGCCGCCGCAAGTCCGGCAAGCGCTGAGAAGGGGCCTGAATAATGCCACGCAGTTTGAAAAAGGGTCCGTTCGTCGACGGCCATCTGGAAAAGAAGGTCGACGCACAAAACACAGCGGAAACCCACAACGTGATCAAGACATGGTCCCGTCGCTCGATGATCCTGCCGTCCTTCATCGGACACACGATCGCCGTGCACGACGGACGCAAGCACGTACCGGTCTACATCACCGACTCGATGGTCGGTCACAAGTTGGGCGAATTCGCTCCGACTCGTACCTTCCGCGGTCACGAGAAGGACGACCGAAAGGCTAAGAGACGATGAGTGCGACTACACGTCAGGGCGTCAGCGCCCGCCGCGAGAGCCTCCTGGGTGATGAACCCGGAGCATTCGCCGTGGCTCGCTACGTACGCATTACGCCGCAGAAGGCACGACGCGTTGTGGACCTGGTCCGCGGCCTCGATGTCGATGAGGCACTCGCGTTGCTCAAGTTCGCCCCGCAAGCGGCAGCTGAGAACGTATACAAGCTCGTTGACAGCGCCGCTGCCAACGCCGAGACGACCGAAGGCCTCGACCGCTCCACGCTGGTCATCTCCAAGGCTCAGGTCGACGAAGGCCCGACGATGAAGCGCTGGCGCCCCCGCGCCAAGGGTGCGGCCAACCGCATCCTCAAGCGCAGCAGCCACATCACCGTGGTTGTGCAGCCGGCAGACGCTGTTGTCAAGACTACGAAGAAGGGTGGGAACCGCTAGTGGGACAGAAAATCAACCCCCATGGGTTCCGATTGGGCATCTCCACGGATCACAAGAGCCGTTGGTATGCCGACAAGCTCTACAAGAGCTATGTCGGTGAAGACGTGCAGATCCGCAAGATGCTCACCAAGGGTATGGACCGCGCCGGCATCAGCCGCGTGGAGATCGAACGTACGCGTGACCGCGTGCGCGTCGACATCCATACTGCCCGCCCGGGCATTGTGATCGGCCGCCGTGGCGCCGAGGCAGACCGCATCCGCGGCGACCTTGAAAAGCTCACCGGCAAGCAGGTCCAGCTCAACATCCTCGAGGTCAAGAACCCCGAAGTCGACGCACAACTCGTCGCGCAGGGTGTCGCTGAGCAGCTTTCGGGCCGCGTCCAGTTCCGCCGCGCGATGCGCAAGGCCATGCAGACCACGATGCGCAGCGGTGCCAAGGGCATCCGTATCCAGTGCTCGGGTCGTCTTGGTGGCGCCGAGATGTCGCGCTCGGAGTTCTACCGTGAAGGCCGCGTGCCTTTGCACACGCTCCGTGCCGACGTGGACTACGGCTTCTACGAAGCCAAGACCACTTTCGGTCGCATCGGCGTCAAGGTCTGGATCTACAAGGGCGAAGTCGCCGGCACCCGTGCCGAGCGCGAAGCCGAAGCCGCCAAGCGTGCAGCTGCGCCTGGTCGCTCCCGTCCCGCCCGTGGTGGTGGCCGTCGTCCCGAGCGTCCTGCACGCACCGAGGAAGCAGCAGCCGCACCGGCCGCCGCGCCCGCAGTCGAAGCTCCTGCAGCAGCAGAAACCCCTGTCGCAGCGGCTCCGGCACCAGCCACATCAAAGACGAGTGGGGAGGAAAGCTGATGCTTATCCCTCGCAGGGTCAAGCACCGCAAGCAGCACCACCCCAAGCGCACCGGCGCTGCCAAGGGTGGCACCACGCTCGCCTTCGGTGACTTCGGTATCCAGGCCGTCAGTGGCGCCTACGTGACAAACCGTCAGATCGAGTCCGCTCGTATCGCCATGACGCGTCACATCACGCGTGGCGGCAAGGTGTGGATCAACATATACCCCGACCGCCCGTTGACCAAGAAGCCCGCCGAAACCCGCATGGGTTCCGGTAAGGGTTCCCCGGAATGGTGGATCGCCAACGTCAAGCCAGGCCGCGTCATGTTCGAGCTCTCGGGAGTCACCGAACCTGTGGCGCGTGAAGCAATGCGTCGCGCGATCCACAAGCTTCCGATGAAGGCTCGATTCATTACTCGTGAAAATGGTGATTTCTGATGGCTACCATCACCACCGCCGCCGAGCTGCGCGCACTGACTGCCGATGATCTGGCCGAGAAGTTGCGCGAAGCCAAGGAAGAGCTGTTCAACCTGCGTTTCCAGAACGCTACGGGCCAGCTCGAGAACAACGCGCGTCTGCGCACCGTTCGCCGCGACATCGCCAGGATCTACACGGTTCTGCGCGAGCGCGAACTCGGCATCATCGAAGTTGAAGGTGTCGACGCATGAGCAAAGCAATCAAGAAGGACGAAGAAGTGACCGAACGCAGTGCACGCAAGACCCGCGAGGGTCTCGTCGTGAGCGACAAGATGGATAAGACCGTCGTCGTCAACGTGGAAGACCGCGTCAAGCACGCGCTGTACGGCAAGGTTCTTCGCCGCAACACGAAGCTCAAGGCGCATGACGAAGCCAACGAAGTTGGCATCGGCGACCGGGTCCTGATCATGGAGACCCGTCCGATGTCGGCCAACAAGCGCTGGCGCGTCATCGAAATTCTCGAGAAAGCCAAGTAGGAGATACTCGATGATTCAGCAGGAGTCGCGACTCAAGGTCGCCGACAACACCGGTGCGAAGGAAATCCTTTGCATCCGTGTGCTCGGCGGATCTGGTCGACGCTACGCGGGAATCGGCGACACGATCGTCGCCACCGTGAAAGATGCCATCCCCGGCGGAAACGTCAAGAAGGGCGATGTCGTCAAGGCTGTCGTCGTACGCACCGTGAAGGAACGCCGTCGTCCCGACGGTTCCTACATCAAGTTCGACGAAAACGCAGCCGTCATCCTCAAGGCCGACGGAGACCCGCGCGGAACGCGCATCTTCGGCCCGGTCGGCCGTGAACTTCGCGACAAGAAGTTCATGCGCATCATCTCACTTGCACCGGAGGTGCTCTAGACATGCCGAAGAAATCAGGCACCGTCAGCATCAAAAAGGGTGACCACGTCCGCGTCATTGCCGGCAAGGACAAGGGCGTCGAGGGCAAGGTCATCGAAGTGTTGACCGATGCCGATCGCGTCATCGTCGAAGGTGTGAACCGCATCAAGCGTCACACCAAGGCCGGCCAGGCCGGCGGTTCGAACACCGGCGGCATCATCACGAGCGAGGCGCCCATTCACGTCTCCAACGTGGCGCTCGTCGTCGACGTCAAGGGCAAGAAGGTCACCACACGCATCGGCTTCCGCCGTGACGAAGTCACCAAGACCCGTCCCGACGGCTCGACCTACAAGGCGCACCGCAGTGTGCGCATCGCAAAGAAGACTGGAGAGGAGATCTGATGACTACCAACGTCGATTCCGCCGCGGCCTCCTCCACAATGCCGCGTCTGAAGGCTCGGTACAGGGCGGAGATCCTCCCCGCCCTGCGCGAAGAGTTCAAGTACCAAAACGTGATGCAGGTTCCTGGCCTCACCAAGATCGTCGTCAACATGGGCGTCGGCGAGGCAGCTCGCGACGGCAAGTTGATCGAGGGCGCGCTTCGCGACCTCACCGCGATCACCGGCCAGAAGCCGCAAGTCACCAAGGCACGCAAGTCCATCGCACAGTTCAAGCTTCGCGAAGGTATGCCGATCGGCGCCCACGTGACGCTGCGCGGCGACCGTATGTGGGAATTCCTCGACCGGCTCTTGTCGCTCGCGCTTCCCCGCATCCGTGACTTCCGCGGACTGTCGCCCCGTCAGTTCGACGGTCGTGGCAACTACACGTTCGGTCTGACCGAACAGGTGATGTTCCACGAAATCAATCAGGACAACGTCGATCGTCAGCGTGGCATGGACATCACCATCGTCACCACGGCAACGAACGACGCAGAGGGACGCGCGTTCCTCAAGCAACTCGGCTTCCCGTTTAAGGAGAACTGACCATGGCGAAAACTGGTCTGAAGGTCAAGGCAGCTCGCAAGCCGAAGTTTGCTGTGCGCGGTTACACGCGTTGCCAGCGTTGCGGCCGACCCAAGAGCGTCTACCGCAAGTTCGGTCTCTGCCGCATCTGCCTTCGCGAGATGGCTCACCGCGGCGAACTGCCCGGCGTCACCAAGAGTTCCTGGTAAAACGGGCGTCCTGGTAACTCAAACCTATGAACGCGAAAGGTCGTCTCACGCCGTGAGTGCGAAACCGTCGCAGGAAAGTGCATAAACAATGACAATGACTGATCCGATCGCAGACATGCTGACGCGTGTCCGCAACGGCAACCAGGCGTATCACGACAGCGTGGCGATGCCTTACTCGAAGCTGAAGGCCGGCGTTGCCGTCATCCTGAAGCAAGAGGGCTACATCACCGGCTTTGAAGTGACCGACCCCAAAGAAGGCGAAGTCAGCAAGACGCTGACCATCACCTTGAAGTACGGCACGCGCCGCGAACGCTCGATTGCCGGCATCCGCCGCATCAGCAAGCCCGGCCTGCGTGTCTACGCAAAGTCCAGCAACCTGCCCAAGGTACTCGGCGGACTTGGTGTGGCGATTATTTCGACCAGCCAGGGACTCCTTACCGATCGTCAGGCCAACAACAAGGGTGTAGGCGGAGAAGTCCTCGCCTACATCTGGTAACGGGAGGTACGACAATGTCACGCATTGGCAAGATCCCCGTCACCATCCCCGGCGGCGTTGAAGTCACCATCGACGGCCAGCTCGTGTCGGTCAAGGGACCCAAGGGCCAACTCGCCCATACGGTTGCCGAGCCGATCACGGTCAAGAAGCCCGAAGACGGTCTCCTCGCTGTCGAGCGTCCGGACGACGAGCGTGTGAGCAAGGCTCTTCACGGCCTGTCGCGCACCCTTATCAGCAACATGGTCATCGGTGTGACTGACGGTTACGAAAAGAAGCTTGAACTCGTCGGCGTCGGCTACCGCGTTCTCGCGAAGGGCCCATCGGCCATCGAACTGAACCTCGGGTTCAGCCACTCGGTCCCGGTGCAGGCTCCTGAAGGCATCACTTTCTCGGTCGAGTCTGCAACGAAGTTTGCCGTACACGGCATCGACAAGCAGCAGGTCGGCGAAGTCGCCGCCAATATCCGCAAACTGCGCAAGCCTGAGCCTTACAAGGGCAAGGGCGTGCGTTACGCCGGCGAACATGTCCGCCGCAAGGTCGGAAAGGCCGGTAAGTAGCCATGGGTATTTCACTGAGGCACAACAAGCACACGGCAGCCCGCACCGCTTCGCGTCTGCGTCGCCAGGTTCGCGGCCGCAAGAAGATCGAAGGCTCGGCCGAACGTCCCCGCCTGGTCGTGACCCGCTCGAGCAAGCACATGGTTGCTCAGGTGGTCAACGACCTCGAGGGCCGCACGCTCGTCTCGGCGTCGACGATGGAAGCGGATCTCCGCAGCCTCGACGGCGACAAGACAGCCAAGGCACGCAAGGTCGGCGAACTTCTTGCCGATCGCGCCAAGGCTGCCGGAGTCGACACCGTCGTCTTCGACCGTGCCGGCAACAAGTACGCCGGCCGTGTGGCCGCTCTCGCTGAGGGCGCTCGCGAAAGCGGACTCGCCTTCTAATGACAACGAGACTGATGATGATCACTGATATGAGGAGTTCGAAATGAGCGGAACCCAGCGCCGTGGTGGCGGCGGGGAACGTCGTGGCCGCGGAAACGATCGCGGTGCGGCGGACAAGACCGCCTACATTGAGAAGGTCGTCACGATCAACCGCGTGGCCAAGGTCGTCAAGGGTGGTCGTCGCTTCAGCTTCACCGCCCTGGTGATCGTCGGCGACGGCGACGGACAGGTCGGCATCGGCTACGGCAAGGCCAAGGAAGTCCCCACGGCCATCGCCAAGGGTGTCGAGGAAGCGAAGAAGTCCTTCTTCCGCGTTCCCCGCATCCAGGGCACCATCCCGCACCCCGTGCAGGGTGAAAAGGCTGCCGGCGTCGTCTTCCTGCGTCCTGCCGCACCTGGTACCGGTGTTATCGCCGGTGGTCCGGTGCGCGCCGTGCTCGAAGCTGCGGGCATCCACGATGTCCTGAGCAAGTCGCTCGGTTCGTCCAACGCGATCAACATCGTGCACGCGACTGTCGCGGCGCTCCGTTTGCTGGAGTCGCCCGAAATGGTTGCCGCACGTCGTGGCTTGACCGTAGAGGAAGTGGCTCCGGCCGCACTCCTCCGCGCGGGCAAGGCCGGTATCGCCGAGGCTGCTGCAGCGAAAGCGGAGGTGAAGGCATAATGGCGCAACTCCAGGTTCGTCAGACGCATTCGCCGATCGGCCGCAAGCCCAATCAGCGTGAGACCCTGCGTTCGCTCGGTCTCAAGCGCATCGGCGACGTCGTCGTCAAGGAAGACCGTCCTGAAATCCGCGGGATGATCTCGACGGTCACGCACCTTGTTGAATTCGAGGAGGTCAACTAATGGCGCTCAAACTGCATCACTTGCGTCCCGCTCCGGGAGCCAAGACAGCCAAGACCCGTGTTGGTCGAGGCGAAGCTTCCAAGGGCAAGACGGCAGGTCGCGGTACCAAGGGCACGAAGGCCCGTTACCAGGTCCCCGTCGGCTTCGAAGGCGGCCAGGTTCCGATCCATATGCGTCTTCCCAAGCTGAAGGGCTTCAAAAACCCCTTCCGCGAGGAATTCCAGGTCGTCAACCTTGACCGCATCGAAGAGCTTTTCCCCAAGGGTGGAGCCATCGACATCGAGGCACTGGTCGACAACGGAGCCGTCCGCAAGGGCCGTCCCGTCAAGGTCCTTGGCCAGGGCGAGATCAATGTCAAGGTCCAGATCACGGCGAACAAGTTCTCCGGATCGGCCAAGACAAAGATCGAAGCAGCCGGTGGAAGCATCACCGAGGTTTAGTGGATTGCCGGGGCAGGTCTCGTGAGAGGCCTGCCCCGGCGTCCCTCCATCGGGTGTGAGGGCTTGGCTGTTAGAGTCACAGGGGCGTCAAAATGCGATGCCGCCGGCGGGCGAAAGCCCGCATTTGCCAGTTAAGGACTTAACGCACCACAGGTGCACGAGGAGGAACGCAAGTGCTCGGCAGTTTAGCTAGTGCGTTCAAAACACCGGACTTGCGTCGCAAGATTTTTTTCGTCCTCTTTGTCATCGTGTTGTTCCGACTCGGTTCGACGACGCCGGCTCCAGGCATCAACGTCGCCAACGTCAAGGAATGCATCAACGTCGCCTCGGCGGGTGAGAACGGCAGCCTCTTCGCGCTGATCAATGTGTTCTCCGGCGGCGCCCTTCTCCAGCTCACCGTCTTCGCGCTGGGCATCATGCCCTACATCACCGCGAGCATCATTCTCCAGCTGCTCGTCGTCGTGATCCCGCGCCTCGAGGCCCTCAAGAAAGAGGGCCAGGCCGGCCAGACCAAGATCACCCAGTACACGCGTTACCTGACTCTCGGGCTCGGCGTCCTGCAGGCAACCGGCATCGTCGGCCTTGCACGCAGCGGCCAGCTCTTCGGCAACGCCGACTGCGGCGACTTGCTCTACCGCAACGACAGCATCCCTTCGTTCCTGCTCATCGTCCTCGTCATGGTCTCCGGTACCGCCGTGATCATGTGGCTCGGCGAGCTAATCACTGACCGTGGCGTCGGCAACGGCATGTCGATCCTGATCTTCACGCAGGTCGTCGCGACGTTCCCCGGTGCCCTCTGGCTCATCAAGCAGCAGAAGGGCTGGACGACCTTCGTCATCGTCCTCATCGTCGGCCTGGGCGTGGTCGCGGGCGTCATCTTCATGGAGCAGGCACAACGCCGCATTCCGGTCCACTACGCCAAGCGCATGGTCGGCCGCAAGATGTTCGGCGGCTCGTCGACCTACATCCCGCTCAAGGTCAACCAGGCCGGCATCATCCCGGTCATCTTCGCCTCGAGCCTGATGTACCTCCCGGCGCTCGCCGCGCAGTTCAACCAGACCGCACCATGGGCTTCGTGGGTTCGCGACCACCTCGTCCGCGGTGACCACCCGATCTACATGATCTCGTTCTTCGCGCTAATCGTGTTCTTCACCTACTTCTACGTGGCCATCACGTTCAACCCCGAAGAAGTCGCCGACAACATGAAGAAGTATGGCGGCTTCATCCCGGGCATCCGTGCCGGCAAGCCCACCCAGGACTACCTGGCCTACGTGTTGAGCCGCATCACCGCGCCGGGTGCGCTCTACCTCGGACTGATCTCACTCATACCGATGATCGCGATCGTGCTCCTCAACGCGAGTCAGAACTTCCCATTCGGCGGCACGACGATTTTGATCATCGTCGGGGTCGGTCTCGACACCGTCAAGCAGATCGAAAGCCAGTTGCAGCAACGCAATTACGAAGGGTTCCTCCGATAATGCGATTTCTCATAATGGGTCCGCCGGGCGCAGGCAAAGGCACCCAGGCCGTTCGGCTTGCCGAGCGGATCGGCGGCGCGCACATCTCGACCGGAGACATCTTCCGCGCCAACGTGTCGGAACAGACTGAGCTCGGCAAGACCGCTCAGCGCTACATGGACGCGGGAGAGTATGTCCCCGATGAGGTCACGAACGCCATGGTCAAGGATCGACTGGCAAAGGAAGACGCACGCGAGGCGTTCATTCTCGATGGCTACCCGCGAACCCTCGATCAGGTCGACACCCTCGACGGCATACTGAACGGACTCGGTTCGCAGCTCGACGGCGTGTTGTCGCTCGTCGTCAACAAAGAGGAACTCATCGCCCGGCTGCTCAAACGCGCCGAGACCAGTGGCCGCGCCGATGACACCGAAGAAGTCATCCGTCATCGTCAGGATGTCTACACAGCCGAGACGTCGCCGCTGATCAAGGTCTACGATGACCGCGGACTGCTGATCGAGGTCGACGGAATGGGCGAAGTCGACGAAGTGGCCGACCGCATCGAGAAGGCTCTCCCTAGCTGATGTTCGGCAGCACCAATGTTTGACCGCGGGATCGAGCTCAAGACGCCTGAGCAGATCGACATCATGCGCAAGGCCGGACTGGTCGTGGGCAAGACCCTCGAACTTTTGCGTGCCACTGCTGCGGCCGGTATGACGACCGGCGAGCTCGATGCGATCGCCCATGACAACATCCGGTCCCTCGGCGCCACATCCAACTTCCTCGGCTACCACGGATTCACCGGGGTCATCTGCACCTCGGTCAACGACGAGGTCGTGCACGGCATCCCCGGCGGCCGCGTCCTCAACGACGGCGACATCATTTCGATCGACTGTGGTGCGATCGTCGACGGCTGGCACGGCGACGCGGCGACCACCGTCGCGATCGGCGAGGTGCCCGACAACGTCGCCGAGCTCCTTCGCGTCACCGAGGAGTCGATGTGGCGCGGAATCGCGGCGGCGGCTCTGGGCGGACGTGTCTCCGACATCAGTCACGCCATCGAGACTTATGTCGACAGTCAGGGCGACTACGGCATCGTCGAGGGCTACACCGGTCACGGCATCGGTACGGCGATGCACCAACCTCCCAACGTCCCCAACTATGGTCGACCGGGACGCGGTCCCAAGCTCGTCAAGGGTCTCGCCCTGGCGGTCGAGCCGATGGTCAGTCTCGGCACCTCTGACACCCGGACACTTGCCGACGACTGGACGGTCGTCACCGGCGACGGGACGTGGGCGGCCCACTTCGAGCACTCCTTCACCCTGACCGACGAGGGGACCTGGATCCTGACCGCGCTCGACGGCGGCGAGGCCAAGCTCAAGGAGCTCGGCGTCCCCTTCGGCGGACGTTAACTGTCTTTGCGCACGAGCCGGAGATTGAACCCGGCCGTGCCGAGCTTGATCATCAGCCTGACCCACAGGATCACATAGCGCTCGGTGTCCCGGGCCGCCGTGAGGTCACCGAGATCGACGATCTGATCGGCTTCCCAACCCACCCCGGTGAGCAGCCCGATGACCGTTTCCTTCGCTGCCTCATCGTTGCCACAGACGAACTGCACGGTCGGTTCGGGAAGCGAACGAGGATTTGTCATGATGCCGGCGTTGACGGTGTTGAGCGTCTTGACGACCTTGGCCCCGGGAAACGTCGCCTGGATCGCCTCGCTCATGCTCTCGTCGACCCCGGTCGAAAGTTGGGGGAAGCCGTTCGAGTGGTCGAGCGGATTGGACAGGTCAAGCACGATGACCTCGCCCGCTTCGCCCAGTCCGGCGCCGGTCAGCGCCTCGATCGACGCCATGCCCGGCGTCGCATTGATGACGACTTCCGCGCCACCGAGAGAGTCCTGGGGGAGTCGCACGGCGATGCCTGTCTCGGCGGACCATTCGGAATGTTCTTCGGGAGTTCGGCTCGACAGGGTCACTTGGTGGCCATGCGCAGCGAATCCCGACGCTACGGTGCGGCCGACAATGCCGCTGCCGACAACAGTGATGTTCATACCCGGCAGCGTAGACCCGCGTGTGGGCTATCGGGCTCGTTGCCGAAACCCTCTGATCAGGCGTGGAGTTCGAGCGTGCAGCACTTCACGCTGCCGCCGGCCTTGAGCAGCTCGCCCAGGTTGACCGGCACCGGGTTGTAGCCGCGATCGCGCAATTGCTCACCGAAGGCGACTGCCGCCGCGGGAAGCACCACGTTGTGGCCGTCGCTGACTGCGTTCAGACCGAGGATGAGGGCATCTGCCTCGCTGCAGATGATGGCGTTGGGGAACAGGTCGCGAAGAGTCCGCTGGCTGTGCCGGCTGAACGCGGCGGGGTAGTAGGCGATCTCGGCGGGTGCTGAGCCGTTGCCATCGTCGAGCACGGCGAGGCAAGTGTCGAGGTGGTAGAAGCGCGGGTCGACGAGCTCGAGCGAGACCACGGGGCGGTCGATCGCGTCTGCGGCTTCGATGTGAGCGGCGATACTGGTGCGGAATCCGCTCCCGGCAAGGACCATCTTGCCAAGAGTCAGGAAGTCGCCTTCACCTTCATTGGTCTCGATCGGCTCGACCGCGGTGATCTCGGCGCGCTTGAGCCAGTTGCGATAGGCCTGGCTCTCGGCCTGGCGCTGTTCATAGCGGAACTTCGCGCTGTAGGCGCGACCCCCCGCGACGAGCCCACCGTTGGCCGCGAAAACCATGTCGGGAAGGTCGGGTTCGGGGTCGATCAGATCGACGGTGTGGCCGAGGCTCAGGTAGGTGTGGCGCAACACGTCCCACTGGATCTCGGCAAGCCCTTGATTGACCGGGACGTCGGGATTCATCCACGGATTGATCGCGTAGGTGACGGAGAAATACGTGGGAGGGCACATCAGATAGTGGCGGGTGCGTGCTTTGCGTGATGTGCGGTTGTCCGCAACCGTCTCCATTACCGTCATTTTCCCTCTTTCCTCGAGCAGATTTCGCAACTAATCAATGCTAGGTCGGCAGCAGAGCAACAACCAAATTCGAAACCGGCTATATATCCGGTGAAATCTTGCGTATCTTGGAGATCGGCGCACTTTTCTTGCACGGAGGACGGAAATGGATGATCTGGACCGCAAGCTCATCGGCTGCGTGCTCGATGATGGCCGCGCGAGCTACGCGACGATCGGTGAGGAGATCGGTTTGTCGGCGCCCGCGGTGAAGCGGCGTATGGACCGGCTCCTCGACGCCGGCGTGATCCGGGGCTTCACTGCGGTCATCGATCCCGAGCACGTCGGATGGTCGACCGAGGCCTACGTCTCCTTGCACTGCAAGCGCACGGTTTCGCCCGAAGACCTGCGCCGGACGCTCATCAAGATCCCCGAGGTGCACGCCGCGGCGACCGTGTCAGGGACCGCTGATGCGATCCTGCAGATCGTGGCATCGGACGTTCGCCACCTCGAGCGCGCGATCGAGCGCGTACGGGTGGCAGCCGCCAACGTCGACCGGACCGAGACGGCGATCGTGTTGTCCAGGCTGATCGATCGGTACGGCCCCGAGCACCGCCAGTTGGAGCTGAGCCCCGAGGACCCGGGCGGCGGATAGAAGCAACAAATGAATTGTTTTCCGTTCCGCTGCGGGATCCCGATCTCGTTACTACCTTGCTAGGTGGGGGATTCCATCTGGGGGATTTCCTTGATCGACGATCAAGGCGGATCAATGAAAATTCGAATCGGGCTGACTGCCCTTGCGCTCGCGGCCTCAACATTGGCCTTCTCATCGGGGACCTCGGCCGCACCTTTGCCTCTGGAGATCCATGCCTCGGATGCGGCTCCGATCGCCGGAGAGACAATCACGGTGACAGGGTCCCTTCCCGACGAGGTGGCTCGGCCGATCAACCTGCAGCGACTCAACGCCGACGGCGTGACCTGGGACGAGGTGCCCGTGACCCCCGCGGTGACAACGGCTTCGACGGGCGCTTTCAGCTTCCCGTACAAGGTCGACGCTGTGCAGAAGATCCGCGCCCATGCGCCTGCGACCACGATCGGGACCACGGACTACGTCGACCGTGAAACTGATGCGCTCGATTTGACCATCACGCCCAACAAGGGCGTCCTCGACCCGATGACGGACACCGGCGCCGGGACGAGTGCCAAGGCAACGGTGACATTCGAACCCGTCCGTGCCGGCCAGGCGACCGAACTCCAGAAGTTCGTCCGCAGGACCGTCGAGACCGACGAGGAAAACAGTGAAGTTGACAAGGTCAAGATCGGCGTAGACAAAAAGGGGAAGGATGTCTTCATCTTCGGCAAGTGGGTGAAGGTCGCCTCCGGTAAGCAGGACGCCGAGGGCAAGACGACATTCTCCGTGTCTAACCCGCGCGAGGCAAACCACTTCTACCGTGCCGTCACGAATACAACCGATGGACCCAAGACGACCTCAAACAACGTCGAGTTCGCCGCGTCAGTCGGCACCAAGAACACGGGGCTGTCGACCGTCTACTTCAACTCCAATGAGGCTGACCCGGTCGACACACGCACGCACTACTTCGAGGGCGAGTTCTCCATGACGACCGGGGCGGGCTGCACCGCAGTTGCCAAGATGCCCGAATCGGTGATGAAGGGCCGCGGCAACTACTCGTGGTCGTTCGCCAAGAAGTCGTTCACGCTCAAGCTTGCCAAGAAGACAGACCTCTGTGGCATGGGAAACAGCAAGAAGTGGGCGCTCATCGCCAACCACTACGACAAGTCGCTCCTGCGTACGGCCGTGGCGTTCAACATCGGCCAGGCGCTCGACAACATGGCCTGGACGCCCAAGGGGCATCCCGTGGATCTCTACATGAACGGTTCCTACCGGGGCTCCTACCAGCTGGTCGAACGCATTGCGATCGACCCGAATCGGGTCAACGTCCCCGAGCTCAAGGAGCTCAAGTACGACCACGACAACAACCCGACCACACCTGCGGTCGACACCGGCCAGGCCGTTGACCCCAACCACCCCAACAACCAGGAGCCGAACAAGACCGGCGGTTACATCCTCGAGTGGGACTTCCGCAAGGGAGCCGACTACAACGCCAAGGCGGGAAGCCGCGGCTACGTCGGAGTGAAGGATCCCGAGAACGACCTGAACCGCGAGGGCAACAAGACCGACTTCAGCATCAGCTCGCAACAGAAGTCGTACATCAACGGCTACCTCGATGCCGCCGACAAGGCGTTGTTCGGCAGCAACTTCAAGGATCCGGCCAACGGCTGGCGCAAGTACATCGACGAAGCGTCCGCGGTCGACTACTACATCGGCATGGAGATGATGAAGCCCGTCGACGGCAACATGTGGGCGAGTGTCTACATGTACAAGCAGCGCGACAGCGCCGCCGGCGCCGGCGACGGCAAGCTCTTCATGGGGCCGATGTGGGACTTCGACCTCGCCGCGGGCTCGGCCAATCGCGAGGGCAACACCGTCGGCAAGACGGGGTGGTACCTGCGCAACCAGATCAGCACGACGGCAAAGCAGTCGTCCAAGACCTGGTTCAACCGGCTCAACGAGGACTCCACGTTCCGCACAGCGGTCAAGAATCGCTGGAAGGTGGTTTACGCCGACCTCAACCAAGACGCTTTCATCGCCGCCCAGAAGACTCTCATCCAGGCCTCGGCCACGGAGAACTTCAAGAAGTGGAACGTCAAGGAGCGGGACAGCACGGTGCAGGTCCTCAAGGGTTCCTGGTCCAGTGAGGTTTCCTATGTCAAGGGCTGGATCAGTGGCCGTCGCAACTGGATGAACGGGCAGCTCAAGTAGTCCAGAACAATCAAATGTGATCAAGGCAAAGGGGCGGGCCCGTCGGGGCTCGCCCCTTTGGCGTGCCTGGCCCCTTTGTTTTCGGGGTTTTTTCCCCGTTCCTGAGACAAGCCTGAGAAGAAAACGCAGAATGGGTTTTGGAAGTGGTGTCGAGGCGCCAGCGCGGGGGCGGTGTCTTTCACCTTGATCACTCCTCCGGGGGAAGAACATGAAGAAGCAATTCTCAATACCCGCCGTCCTGGCCTCGACCGTACTCATGATCGCCGCCTCGACCATTCAGGCAGGCGCTGCGCCACTCGCCACCATCATCGCCGATCCACCCAGACAGGCCACGATCTCGATCACGCCGGCTTCGGGTCAGGTCGCCCTCAACGAAGTCGTCTCGATCAGCGTCGACTTCCCCTCGTCAGGGACGGGTTACAGCAATTCACCGCTCCTCACGCTCGAGCATGACGGGGGCACTGGGGTGTGGACGCAGGTTGCCGGTCAGATCGACAAGGTATCGGCGAGCGCCGGCACCTACACGTTCAGTTATCCGGTCCCCGTCACCGAAAAAGTGCGCGTGGTCGCGAAGGACACCCCCACGTATGCGACTGTCACCAGTCCCGAGAAGCAACTGACGGTTGTGCCGTCGAATGGGGTCCTCGATCCACCTTCGGCCGATGGCAAGACGTTCACCGCCCATTTCACGCCGGCGGTCAAGGACAAGGTGACTCAGCTCCAGGTCCAGCGGATCTATACCAAGGAGACCAATGAGACCGACGCCGTGGACCCCAACGCAAGCCCGAAGGTGGGTCCGTGGGAGACCATCGTCAGCAGCAAGCAGAATGCGACCGGTGACACGACATTCACAGTCTCCGACCCGCTTGAGGTCAAACACAAGTACCGCGCGGTTTCCGGCGCCACGTCCAACATAGTGGAGTTCGCCGCACCGCTGCCGACGTCCAACCCGTACGGCATCTCCACCGGCCTGTCGCAACTGCACTTCAACACCTACGAAGGCGACTCGGTCAACACCCGCACCCACTACTTCGAGGGCGAGTTCTCGATGACGGCGAGCTCCAAGGTTCCGGCGTGCCAGCCGGTGGCTACGATGAAGAACTCGGTGATGAAGGGCCGCGGCAACTACTCGTGGTCGTTTGCCAAGAAGTCCTTCACGCTCAAGATCGACAAGGCAACCGACCTGTGCGGCCTGGGCGTCAGCAAGAAGTACGCGCTGGTGGCGAATCATTACGACAAGTCGCTGCTGCGCAACACCCTGGCGGGTTATGTCGGCTCGAAGTTCACGAACCTGGCCTGGACACCCAAGTCGGCCCCGGTCGACCTGTTCGTCAACGGCTCCTACCGAGGCTCTTACATCCTCATCGAGCGCATCGCGATCCAGGGACCGGTGACAAACGAACCGCCCCCTAAGCCGCAGTACAGCCCGCGCGTCGACATCAACGAGTTGAAGTCCCCCGGTCAGGCGACCGACCCGAATCACGTGAACAACCAGCAGCCGAACATCACCGGCGGCTACATCCTCGAATGGGACTTCCGCAAGGGAGCCGACTACAACATCACGGCCGGAGGGCGCGGCTACGTGGGCATCAAGGAGCCCGAGCACGACTACAAGCGCGACGTCAAGACGAACGAGGGCATCCGCAGCCCGGAGCAGGTCTCGTACATCAATGGCTATGTCGACGCGGCCGACGCCGCCTTGTTCGGTGGCAATTTCACCAACGACACCACTGGCTGGAAGAAGTACATCGACGAGGCCTCGGCGGTCGATTACTACCTCGCGATGGAGTACATGAAGCCGGTCGATGGCAACATGTGGGCGAGTGTCTACATGTACAAGCCGCGCGGCGGCAAGTTGGAGTTCGGCCCGATGTGGGACTTCGACCTGGCGGCCGGCTCGGCCACCCGAGCGGGCAACGTCGCCAGCACGTCCGGCTGGTACCTGCGGAACTCCCTGAACATCTCGGCGATGCAGTCGTCCACGACCTGGTTCAACCGGCTCAACGAGGACCCGGACTTCCGCGCCGCGGCCAAAGCGCGGTGGAACGAGATCAACGGGACGCTTGATTTCACCACCTTTATGAACACGCAGAGCTCGCTCCTCGCCCAGTCGGCGGCCGCGAACTACAAGAAGTGGCCACACAGCGAGCGGATCAGCAGCTACCAGGTCATCAAGAGCGACTGGGACGCCGATTGGAGCTTCCTCAAGTCCTGGGCGAACAGCCGCGAGTCCTGGATCGACGGCCAGTTGTAGACCGACAGGTCACGGCAAAGGGGCGGACTCGTCGGGGGCCCGCCCCTTTGCCGTGTCCACGGCAAATGAAGATCGGGACGAGATTTTCGCCTTCACTCCGGGAAATTGCCCGTCATAGCGGCTAGTTTGTTCGCGAGGGAATTCATAGGCGGGTTGCACAGTGAAAGTTCGTATCGCATTGACGGGTCTCGCCATTGCGGCTTCGACTCTTGCCCTTTCCCCGGCAGTATCAGCCGCGCCGGTTCCTCAGGACATCATCGGCATCGGCAATCTGGACCCGATCGTGGACAGCGGGACCGGTTCGAGTGCGAAAGCGACGGCCACATTCATTCTGGCAGTCAAGGGTCAGGCAACCCACTTGCAGGTTCTGACGATCAAGTCCCAGGTATGGAAGACGATCGCCTCGGGCAAGCAGGACGCGACCGGCAAGACGGTGTTCAGCATCTCCGACCCCCTCGAGGTCCTGCACGAGTACCGTGCGATCTCCGGCACGCCGCCCACTGTCTCGAACATCGTGAAGTATCAGGCCGGAAGCACGACCAAGAACACCGGACTGTCGACTGTCTACTTCAACTCCAACGACGGCGAATCGGTCAACACACGCAAGAAGTACTTCGACGGTGAGTTCTCGATGACCGGCAGGGGAGGGTGCGGCGCAGTGGCGGCGCAGAAGAAGGCTGAGATGAAGGGCCGTGGCAACTACTCGTGGTCGTTCCCGAAGAAGTCCTTCACTCTCAAGCTCGACAAGAAGCTGAACCTCTGCGGCATGGGCGAGAGCAAGAAGTGGGCACTCGTCGCCAACCACTACGACAAGTCGTTGTTGCGCACCGCGGCCGCCTTCGACATCGGCTCCAAGCTGACCAATCTGGCGTGGACCCCGAGCGCGCGGCCCGTCGACGTCTATGTCAACGGCTCTTATCGGGGCTCGTACGACCTGGTCGAGCGGATCACTGCAGCCAGTGGTCGCATCAACGTCCCCGAGCTGAAGAACGACACCCCGGCCAACAAAGCCGCCAACAACGTCTCGCCGAATGTCACCGGTGGCTACATCCTGGAGTGGGACTACCGCAAGGGCGCCGACCACAACGTGACTGCGGGTGGCCGGGGCTGGGTCGGCATCAAGGAGCCCGAGGACGAGGGTGACGGCTCGGGCATCACGAGTGCGCAGATCAACTACATAAATTCGTATGTCGACTCCGCCGACCAAGCCCTCTTCGGTGCCGGGTTCAAGAACAACTCGAGCGGCTGGAGAAAGTACATCGACATCAACTCCGCGGTCGACTATTACATAGGCCAGGAGCTCATGAAGCCCGTCGACGGCAACATGTGGGCGAGTGTCTACATGTACAAACAGCGCAGCGGCAAGCTGTTCTTCGGGCCGATGTGGGACTACGACCTGGCGGCCGGCTCGGCCAACCGTGCAGGCAACGCGTTCGGAACGACCGGCTGGTATCTCCGTAACCCGATCAACATCTCGGCGAAGCAGTCGACGAAGACGTGGTTCAACCGGCTCAACGAGGACGAGGAGTTCCGCAGTGCCGTCAGGTCCCGCTGGAACAGCGTGCATTCGAGCCTCAAGAGCAATGATGCGTTTCTCGGCGCGCAGCGGTCACTCGTCGCGAAGTCGGCGAATGAGAACTTCAAGAAGTGGAACGTCAAGGAGCACCTCAGCACGTCTCAAGTGGTGAAGGGGTCGTGGTCCGCCGAAGTCAGTTATCTCAGGAGCTGGCTCAACAGCCGCATCAGCTGGATGAACGGTCAGCTCTAGCTCCTTCGGGACCTCGTTTCCGTGCCGTTCGGCCCGATTTGAGTCTGACGCTCCAGTAGGCGTAAACTTCCCTGTCGGCCTATTTAGGTTTCGTATCTTCATGCCCTGCGGCTGCCGCGCAAAAGCGGACAGGGTGCGGCGCGCGAAAAACGGCCGATGAAACACCCCTGCGATAGAAGTTGAGGTTATGGCGAAAAAAGAAGGCGTCATCGAAATGGAAGGCGCCGTCGTTGAGGCTCTGCCCAACGCGATGTTCCGCGTTGAGTTGGCCAACGGGCACAAGGTTCTGGCCCACATCAGCGGCAAAATGCGCCAGCACTACATCCGTATCCTCCCTGAGGACCGAGTCGTCGTCGAGCTTTCGCCCTACGACCTCTCACGCGGACGCATCGTCTACCGCTACAAGTAATCACACACGTTCAGCCAAAACCCATCAAAGAGAGAGCTCGATGAAGGTCAACCCGAGCGTTAAGAAGATCTGTGACAAGTGCAAGGTGATTCGTCGCCACGGCCGCGTTATGGTGATCTGCGAAAACCCGCGCCACAAGCAGCGTCAGGGCTAAGCAGAGCCTCTTAGCAAGAAGTGAATAGAACATCTGATCGCTCACCATTCGTAAGAACGGTGTTTCCCCCGGAGCAAAGGCCGGGGCCCGGCAGAGATTCCCC
>JALYQD010000098.1 GCA_030856025.1 Actinomycetota bacterium | reverse complement strand
AGGCACACTTCGCGGCAGAACTCATCAGCGAGAGCCGGCTGACACAGTCGATTTCCCTCGGCAGCGTCAACGCCACAGATGACGACGGTCGCCAGGCCAGGTTCATCAACGGGCTCCTCGCCTCTCTGCTCGGGCGCAAAGTCGTGAGGGACTAACCGGAACGAGAATCGGCCTGACGCCCCGGGCGCCAGGCCGGTTCCTCGGTCCTGACCGGGGAACCGGTCAGTTGGATCCACTGAGCGCGGAGCGCAGTCCGTCGACGAGCGGAGTCGTCGGCCGGCCGATCAGGGAGCGGAGGTCGCCACTGGTCTCGCCGAGCAGCCCGTCACGGGTGTTGCCGTCGAGTGCGACGACGAACCCAGCCGTTCCCTCATCAAGTCCTGCGGACGTGAGGATCTCGACATGCTCGGCCGGATCGACCGCGTTCACCGCGACATCGCGGCCGATGACGGCGCCGATCGCTTCCGCGAGCTCGTTCTGATCCCAGGCATGATCGCCCGACAGCTCATACACCTTGCCCGTATGGGTGTCGTCGATGAGGGCAACCGCGGCCGCTTCGGCGTAGTCGCTGCGGCTCGCACTCGCGATGAGGCCGTCGCCGGCGCTGGACAGGACGACACCGGTTTGCCGTGCCTGCTCAGCGGCACTGACGTAGTTCTCGGAGTACCAGCTGTTGCGCAAAATCGTGGAGGGGAGGCCGGAGGCGCTGATCAGCTCCTCGGTTGCTTTGTGCTCGGGAGCGAGAACGAGGGCAGAAGTGTCGGCCTGTGGCGCACTCGTGTAGATCAGCCTCTTCACATCGCCATTCTTGGCAGCCTCGATGACGTTGCCGTGTTGGGCAACACGTTGGCCCATTTCGCTGCCCGAGATCAGCAGCACAGTGTCGTCGGGACCGAAGAGCCCTTCGAGGCTCGTCGGGTCGGCGAAGTCGATCTGGCGGACCCGCACGCCGCGCTCTGCCAGAGCGGCGAGCTTGTCGGGGTTGCGGCCCGCGGCGACGATCTCGCCTGGAGCGATGCCACGTGCAAGGAGTGACTCGATGGTGAGCCGGCCGAGATGACCGGTTGCACCGGTGACGATGAATGACATGGAATTCCCTTTCGAAGGTTGGCGTTCACTCCTTCCAACGAGGGCCAGGCATGCATACTTCCCAATCCGCAGTACACACTTTTAGGTAAGGTACTGGTATGAAGGTTAGTGATGGTGCACCGATCGCTCCCGCGACAACCCTGCGCGACTTGCCAGGGTTCACTGACGGCGTGCTGGCAGCGCAGTGTCCGAGTCGGACGGTTCTCGACCACGTCACGAGCAAATGGGGTGTCCTGATCCTGCTGGCGCTCGGGACCGGCACGATGCGATGGAGCGAATTGCGCCGCTGCGTCGAGGGCATCAGCGAGAAGATGCTGGCCCAGACCCTTCGAACTCTCGAAAATGACGAGATCGTCCGTCGCGTCGCCAAGCCGGTCGTGCCCCCGCACGTCGAATACAGCCTGACCGATCGTGGGCGCGACCTCCACGACCGGCTGGCGCCCTTGATGGAGTGGATCGCCGGCCACGCAGACGAAATCGTCGGTTAGCAGGGCGAATAGGTTCGTCGCGAGCATTGTCTGCGCGACAAGAACTGCCATAAACGCGGCGAGTCCCAACGGGACGAGCAACGAGAGAGTCCGATCGCTCCTCGTGCCGTTGGGCTCTGAGCCGGAGTTGTGCGCTCCGGACCGGAGTTGTGCGCTCCGGATGTATGGTGCCGCGAATATCAGTGCAGGAAAGCGATTCTTTCCCGCTTCAGTACGTTCATCACACTGGGGCCGCGAAAATCACTGGAAAGACAAAAGTATTTTCGAAGAGTGGCTGTGACAGCGCGTCAACCAGGCAGCAACCATGCCGCCAACTGGGGTCAAGACCGCAATCTAGCGGTTGCCGTCCCTGTACTCGGACTCCAGGAACGCGGTGAAACCGGTGATTGCCGGAGCGCCGAGGTCGAATTTCGGGAGCGTCTTGATGAGGATCTCCTCGGATCCCAGAAGCTCGCCCGTGGTGGGGCTGATGATCAGCACGTTTCGGAAGCTGGGATCACGATCGGAGATCAGTGAGATGCCGATGCCTTCGCGCCCCGCGCGGTCCTTGACCTTCCCGAGGAGTCGGAAACCTTCCTCGTCGGCGAGCATCCTCCACATGGTGGCGTGGGTCTGGGAAGGGACGACATGGCTGCGATGGAGCTCGACGATCTGTTGGTGCAGGCAGAAGGATCTTGCGAGTCCGCGCCGCCGGTCTTCGCAGCCGCGCATGCTGAGCAGTTCGTCGCGGACACCCTCTGGGTCGGCGGGGAGCTCGTGCGCCAGATCGGCGTCGTTCGATCCGGCGGGAAGGGTCTCGTCCGCAGTGGCGGGAAAATCCTCCCAACTACCGGCGGTAGGAAGTCCGCGGCCGTCGGCTGCGAGCGGTGTTGCGCGCTTCTGGACCAGGCGTAGCGAGCCGTCGGGGGAGAGCCAAGTTTCGTCTATCTGTGGAACTACTGCTGCCGTCGCCAAGTTGTCGTCGACGGCGGCGAACCAGTTGTCGGTGACGACGTGCTGGACCTTGCCCTCCGGGGATTCCGGGCGCTGCTCGGCGGCGGCTGACGAGAGGGCGAGCAGCTCGGCGCGGGGGTCTTCGCCGGGGGCGTAGGCGATGTTTCTCGCTGCGGCGAACTCAAAGTCGAGCACCGGGGGTGTGTCGGCAGCGGCGACGGGCTGTTGCCACGGTTGCAAGACGAAAAGGGTGAGAGCTGCGGCGGCGACCAGGGAGCTCCCTGCGAGCGAGAAATGGCGCAGACGCCGCCTGACTCCGATGGCGCGTTCGTGGGCGTCAATGGACTTCATCCGGGTCACGAAGTCTTCGGCACTTTCGAGGCCGTTTTCCTCGTGGGGAGCCTCGATCAGAGGAAGGAGACCTGCGGACGTGATGGTGCGATGCAGGAGCTCGAGTTCACTCTGGGCGTGCAGGGTGCTTCGGTTGTTCGCCATCAGGCGTGTCCCGTCTTCTGAGGGTCCAAATGCGAGGTTTCGGCAGTAATCAATGAAGCGATGCGCTGGTTCAGGCGTGAGACGCGACTCGTGTATGCCGTCAGCGAGATACCCATGAACTTCGCCGCATCCTGGGCGCTGATGCCGGTAACGAATGCCAGGTCGAGCAGTTCGCGATCGTCATCGGACAGCTGATGG
>JALYQD010000045.1 GCA_030856025.1 Actinomycetota bacterium | reverse complement strand
AGCGGGCCCTTGTCGATCTGGACGATGTCGCGCCAGCCCAGCCGGGCCAGGTGATAGACGAGGCTGTTGCCGACGATCCCGGCTCCGATAACGACCACACGTGCATTTGCCGGCAGTTCTGCCATGGTTTTCTCCCTGATTTCGTTCCGTAATACGCAACTTGATTCGCTATGTGAAACAACGTGTTACTATGGTCGTCGTCTGTGGCGGGTATGTCAAGGGGTCTTCTCGCCCACACTTTCGGCTGGGGGCGGCTGTCGCCCGAAGGACTGTTGCTCATGGCACGGCACTATTGCACAATTCACAACACGGTAAGCCGACGGCGGAGTCGGGCAGAGTGTTATCCCGAGGCAGGAAATTATGGCGAATGATCAGAATCAACAACCCAGCTACGTACTGACGCTGGCGTGCGGGGACCGGCCGGGGCTTGTCTTCGCCGTGTCGTCGTGGCTGATGGACATGGGCGGCAACATCCTCGATTCCCAGCAGTTCGACGACCGGATGGGTCACAACTTCTTCATGCGCGTGCACTTCGAGGTTGCCGACGCAGACCTGGAGCGGTTGCGTTCGTCCTTCGCGGCGGTGGCGTCCGAGCACGGCATGGACTGGCAGTTGTTCTCCGCGGTCGAGCCGTATCGGACGCTGGTCCTGGTGTCGAAATTTGGTCACTGCCTCAACGACCTGCTTTTCCGTCAGAGCACCGGGTCGCTCAACATCGTGATACCGGCGGTCGTGTCCAACCACCGCGACTTCGAGCGCCTCGCCGCGACCTATGACGTCCCGTACTACCACGTGCCAGTCACGTCGGATACCAAGGAACAGGCCGAAGCCAGACTCCTCGACCTCGTCGAAGAGCTCGACATCGACCTCGTCGTCCTCGCCCGCTACATGCAGGTCCTGTCCGATGAGACGTGCAAAAAGCTGGAAGGAAAAGTGATCAACATCCATCACTCCTTCCTGCCCAGCTTCAAGGGCGCCAAGCCCTACCACCAGGCGCACGAGCGCGGCGTCAAACTGATCGGCGCGACAGCACACTACGTCACCGCGGACCTCGACGAGGGGCCGATCATCGAGCAGGGGGTGACCCGGGTGAACCACCGGATGACACCGCAGGAGATGGTTCAGGCCGGCCGCGACGTCGAAGCGCAAGTGCTGTCCCGTGCCGTCCGGTGGCACACCGAGCAACGACTGCTCCTCGACGGCTCCCGCGTCGTCGTCTTCCCCTAGCTGGCGCGACCTGCTGACGTCAGTCGGCACTCATTGCCGGAGCCGGAGGGTTGAAGGGACTGCGGTGATCCGCGACGAGGGCGGTGAGTTCGGCTCGCGAACTGACACCAAGCTTGCGGAATATTTTGGAGACATGGAACTTGATCGTGTTCTCACTGATGCCGAGGTCCAGGGCGATTCGACGATTTCTACGGCCAGTCGCAATGAGCTGAATAACCTCGCGCTCGCGCGAACTCAGGGTGGACAACACTGAATCATCATTTCGCAGCGAAGGCGGATCCAGTGGCATGACGACCGACATCTCGGAGCCCCAGCCACTCGTTGCGGAAAGCGACAATTGACCGTTGAGCGCGAGGACCCGTTGTTGCAGAGGTTGAAGTTGAGCACTCTCGGCCGAGAGATCTCCCGGACCGTCGTCGCGCACATTGACCAGTAGATTCTTGCCATCGCAATCCCATTGCACGCGAACTCGGGAGACCGCGGGTTGATCAACCAAGGCAAGGATCGCACCTCGAACTACAGCTCTGGCGCCATGGGCAACTTCGCTCGGCAATGCCCGGCCGTCAACAGGGGGCTCTACGAATTGGACGTCGATGTCGCGGTACTTGACGAGCGGGCGAAGGTCATCTCGTAGTCGCTCGAATGCTGTGGCGACGGGTTCGCCCGTGAACGTGAGTACACGATCGGTGGCGGTGCGAAGGTGAACTGCTGCTTCGGTGGCGAGGTTCGTGGCGGCTTGACGGGCTGCGCGATCGTCGATGTTGCTCGAGCGGAGCACGGCCAGCATTGACTCCAGCGTCGTTGTATACCGGTCTGCAAGTTCGGTGACGGCTTCGGCACGAACGCTCGATGCGGCTCGCGACTCCATCAGATAGACCGGGGATGCTTCCCTCGCCTGTTGATGAATCTGCAACGCGAGGATCTGCCAGAAATGAAGCACCAGCTCATCCGACTCCGAATGGCCTGGATCTGTCATGACAAGGAGAGCGCCAGTGCGAGCGAGCGATGCCAATGAAGCGCGAGGCTTACCGGCCAGTGGCCATTCGCCTCGCCGGACTTCTCCCAGCGAAAGACTTGAACTCACAGCATCGAGCTCCGACAGGCTTATCGCCGAAACAAGATTCGCGTCTCCGTGCTGCTTGCGGGGATGACCGACATCATCGACCGCCAGGATCACCAGTGCTGAATGAGCAACCCAGCCCGAGAGAAAGACCGAGAAGTGGTTCGCTACGTCCGACAGCGGCGACGCCAAAACGTCCGCGAGTCCTGCCAATTCACTAATGCTGCGTCGTCGTCGCACCTCGGATGAGTCCACTCCACTCGATAGTTCCGCAGTTCCTTTGGATGGGCGCACCGGTTCAGGCTATCGGATCCGGATCCCCCAACTACTCCTTCGGGTAGTCAATGCCATCCCGAAAGGCGATCGTGCTACCCAATGCAGTCGGGCACGCTCAACGAGCAACACCATTGCGCTTCGCCGAAAGGAATGAACATGTCAGGAAACAGGGCAGTCGCCTACAAGGGACCCGGAGTGGTTGAGGTCATCGACATCGACTACCCGACGTTCGAGCTCAAAGATGGTCCGGGAGTGAATCCGGCGAACATCGGTCGAAAGGTGCCGCACGGCGTCATCCTCAAGACAGTGACCACCAATATCTGCGGGTCCGACCAGCACATGGTGCGAGGCAGGACAACCGCACCAGTGGATTTGGTCCTCGGACACGAGATCACCGGAGAAATAGTCGAGGTCGGCCCAGACGTCGAGTTCATCAAAGTCGGCGACATCGTCTCCGTCCCTTTCAACATCTCCTGCGGCCGTTGCCGTAACTGCAAGGAGGGCAAGACGGGTATCTGCCTCAACGTCAACCCCGACCGCCCCGGCAGCGCGTACGGCTATGTCGACATGGGCGGATGGGTCGGCGGCCAGGCCGAGTACGTATTGGTCCCATACGCCGATTGGAACGTGCTGAAGTTCCCCGACCGCGATCAGGCACTTGAGAAGATTCTCGACCTGACCATGCTCTCCGACATCTTCCCCACCGGATTCCACGGCGCCGTGACTGCCGGCGCGGGTATCGGGTCAACCGTGTACGTGGCCGGCGCCGGACCCGTTGGACTCGCCGCCGCCGTTTCGGCACAGTTGCTTGGCGCCGCGGTGGTCATCGTCGGTGACCTGAATGAGGAGCGACTCGCTCAGGCCCGTAGTTTCGGTTGCGAGACGGTCAACGTCGGCTCCGGGTCCGTGCCGGACCAGCTCGAGCAACTGCTCGGTGTGCCCGAGGTTGACGCCGCCGTCGACGCTGTTGGGTTCGAGGCCCGCAGCCAAGGCCATGGCGCGAGCGCGGCGGAGGCCCCCGCCACTGTGCTCAACTCCCTGATGGACGTCACCGCGGCCGGCGGAGCGATCGGCATCCCCGGCCTCTACGTCACGGGTGACCCGGGCGCCGTGGACGACGCGGCGAAGGTCGGCGCCCTGTCCCTTGGACTCGGCACGGGCTGGGCAAAATCGCTGTCTTTCACGACCGGTCAGTGCCCGGTCATGAAGTACAACCGGCAACTCATGATGGCGATCCTGCACGACAAGGTGCAAATCGCCGACGCTGTGAACGCGAAGGCCATCACGCTCGAGGAAGCTCCGCGCGGCTATGCGGAGTTCGACGCCGGAGCGGCCACCAAGTATGTCCTCAACCCCCACGGCTACGTCTCGGCCTGAGACTCCGATCCCGCGGACTCAATCACCACAATAATCAGGAGCAACAGATGTCAGTACTCACCCTCGCGGACGCCCGCACCATCATCGAGGCAGCGGAGAAGAAAGCCGACGAGATCGGCCAGCCCATGAATGTCGCGGTCGTCGACGCCGGCGGGAACCTCATCGCCCACGTTCGTCAGGACGGCGCCTGGATCGGCAGCATCGACATCTCGATCAGCAAGGCATGGACGTCCAAAGCATTCGACATCCAGACCAAGGACCTGGGCGACAACTCCCAGCCGACCCAGCAGTTCTTCGGCATCCACACCACCAACGGCGGCAAGGTCGCGATTTTCGCTGGGGGCGTGCCGCTCACGCGAGACGGCGTCGTAGTCGGTGGACTCGGTGTGAGTGGCGGGTCAGGCGAACAGGACCAGAGCGTCGCCGAAGCCGGTCAGGCTGGGTTCCATGCTGTCTAGGTGACCGGGGCAGCCAGGGCAGCGATTTCGGTGAGGGCCGGCACCGAAATGGCGACGGTAAGCACATTCGCCATAATCTCCTGCCTCGGGATAAAGCTCCGCCGATTCCGTTGCTCGGTTTACCGTGTTGTGAATTGTGCAATAGTGTCGTGTCATGAGCAACAGTCCCTCGAGTGCCGACCTAGCGAAGACGGCCACTAGCACCGTGCAGTCGGTAGATCGTGCCGTCAGCATCCTCGAGATGCTCGCCCACGACGGAGAGTCGGGCGTCACCAAGATCGCCGACGAGCTCGGCGTCCACAAATCTACAGCCTTCAGGCTGATCGCCGCCCTCGAGCAGCGCGGACTCGTCGAGCAGGACGTCGAGCGCGGCAAGTACCGCCTCGGAGTCGGCATCCTGCGTCTCGCTGGCGCCACCACCGCGCGACTCGACGTGGTCCAGGAGGCGCGACCGTTGGCGCGGGCACTAGCGGCGGCAACTGGGGAAACGGTCAACATCGCGGTGCGATCCGAAGGCGCCGCCCTCTATCTGGACCAGGTCGCCGGTGGTTCTTATCTCCAGCCCCACAACTGGGTCGGTCTGCGGATCCCCTTGCACGCGACGGCCAACGGCAAGGTGTTGCTCTCCGGACTCACCGCGCAACAGATCGCGACCGAAGTCGGTCAGAGATATCGCGCATACACGCCCACCACCGTCACTTCGCTCAAGCGGCTGCTCATCGATGTCGACGAAGTGCGCGAGCTGGGCTACGCCGTCGTGATCGACGAGCTCGAGATGGGCCTGACGGCCGTCGCGGCCCCGCTGCGCAATGCGCACGGCGATGTCGTGGCTTCACTCTCGGTCTCGGGCCCGACGTTTCGTTTCGACGACAATCAGGTCAAGATGGCAATTCATCAAGTCGCCGAAGCCGCCGACGAGGTGTCCGAACGACTCGGCTGGCGAGTAGCCAAACAACGCTCTTCCGAAATTGGCTCTTGACGTAACGCCCTCGGGACGAGAGAGTTGTTGCGTAGCGTGGTAACTGTTCGCACGATAAGCAACACAGGCCCTCGTGCAATGGAATGCACACAAGACGACAGTGAGGCGGCGCGGTGTTGGGACTTTTCATTGACGGAGTTTGGCAGGACGCGATTTCTGGAGAAGTCCGGGAGATACGTTGTCCTGCCGACGGCGTCTTGGTGGCCACCGTGCCCGAAGGCGGGCCGGAGGACTCCGTACTCGCCATCGAGGCCGCCCGACGTGCCTTCGACAGCGGCCCCTGGCCCGCGACGACATCGCTGGAACGCAGCGCACTGTTGCACCGATTGGCCGACCTGCTCGAGCGGGACAAACACGAAGTAGCGCAACTGGAGTCACTCGACACCGGCAAACGCCTCATCGAGTCCGAGTACGACGTCGACGACATTGTCGGAGTCTTCCGGCACTTCGCCGGGCTCGCCGGAGCCGAGAGCGGCCGCGTCGTCGACACCGGCCGTCCCAACGTCGTCAGCCGGATCGTTCACGAGTCGGTCGGCGTGTGCTCGCTGATCACTCCGTGGAACTACCCCTTGCTGCAGACCGCCTGGAAGGTCGCCCCCGCACTTGCCGCCGGCAACACCTTCATCCTCAAGCCGAGCGAGCTGACTCCCTCGACCGCCATCTGGCTGATGCGCGCTCTTGCCGAGGCAGGGTTGCCCGCCGGCGTCGCCAACCTTGTGCTCGGCGCGGGAGCAAAGGTCGGCGCACCGCTCACCGAGCATCCCTCGGTCGACCTGGTGTCGTTCACCGGCGGCCTGATCACCGGTCGACGGATCATGGCTTCGGCGGCCCCGACCGTCAAGAAGATCGCCCTCGAGCTGGGCGGCAAGAATCCCAACATCGTCTTCGCCGACGCAGACCGCGAGACCGCCCTCGACTTCGCGTTGACGGCGGTCTTCCTGCATTCGGGCCAGGTCTGCTCGGCCGGAGCGCGCCTCCTGGTCGAGTCGTCGATCCACGACGAGTTCGTCGATGAGCTCGTACGGCGTGCCGAGCTCATCCGGCTCGGCGGTCCGTTCGACGACAAGGCCGAGGCCGGTCCGCTGATCAGCGCGGGACATCGCGAAAAGGTCGAGGCCTATGTCGCCGCCGGCATTGCCGAGGGAGCCCGGCTCCGCACCGGGGGAGCCCGACCCGATGACCCGACGTTGTCTGACGGCTTTTACTATCTGCCGACGATCCTCGACGAATGCACCACGGACATGAGTGTCGTCCAGGATGAGTCTTTCGGGCCGGTGCTCACGGTCGAGTCCTTCGAGGATGAGAACGACGCGATCACCAAGGCCAACGACAGCATCTACGGACTCGCCGGCGGCGTATGGACGTCCCAGGCAGGGCGCGCCGAGCGCGTCGCAGGACGGCTGCGCATGGGTACAGTGTGGATCAACGACTACCACCCATACGTGCCGCAGGCCGAGTGGGGCGGTTACAAGCAATCGGGATTCGGGCGCGAGCTCGGTCTTGCCGGCCTCGAGGAATACCGCGAGACCAAACACATCTGGCACAACATCGATCCGGAGCCGCAACGCTGGTTCGACGGAGTAGAGGCCGAGCATGAAGAGTGACAATTATGACTTCGTCATCGTCGGCGGCGGTTCAGCGGGCTCTGCGCTCGCCAACCGGCTGAGCGCGGACCCGTCGACGAGTGTGCTCGTGCTGGAGGCCGGGCGCAGCGACTTCAAGATGGACCCGTTCATCCACATGCCGGCGGCGCTGCCCTACCCGATCGGCAACCCGCTGTACGACTGGCGCTATGAGTCCGAACCCGAACCGTTTATGGGCGGTCGCAAGGTCTTCCACGCCCGGGGCAAGGTCCTCGGCGGGTCGAGCAGCATCAACGGCATGATCTTCCAGCGCGGCAACCCCCTCGACTTCGAGCGGTGGGCGGCCGATCCGGGTATGGAATCGTGGAGCTACGCCAACTGTCTGCCCTACTTCAAGCGCATGGAGACATGCCTCGAGGGTGCCGACCAGTGGCGCGGCGGCTCGGGACCGCTGATCCTGGAGCGCGGCCCGGCGACCAACCCGTTGTTCGGCGCGTTCCTCGAAGCCACCCAGGAAGCCGGCTATCCGCCCACCGATGACGTCAACGGTTATCGGCAAGAAGGATTCGCCCGGTTCGATCGCAATGTCCATCGGGGCCGGCGGCTCAGCGCCGCGCGCGCATACCTGCACCCGGTGATGAAGCGACCCAACCTCACCGTGGAGACGCTCGCCCATGTGACGGGGCTTCGCACCGAAGGCACCCGCGTCACCGGCGTCGACTTCGTACGCGCCGGCCGCCTGCATCGCAGCGTCAACGCCAAGGAAGTCATCCTCTGCGGCGGCGCCATCAACTCGCCCCAGTTGCTCCAGCTCTCCGGCATCGGCAACGCCGCCGAGCTCCAGGCCCTCGGCATCAAGTCCGTCACCGACCTGCCGGGCGTCGGCGAAAACCTCCAGGACCACCTCGAGGTCTACATCCAGTACGCGAGCAAGCAACCGGTCTCGATCGGCCCGTGGCTGAAGCACCGCCACAAGCCCCGCATCGGCGCGGAATGGATGTTCCTGCGCCGCGGTGTCGGGGCAACCAACCACTTCGAGGCGGGCGGCTTCGTCCGCAGCAACGACCTCGTCGACTATCCCAACATGATGTTCCACTTCCTGCCGATCGCGATCCGATACGACGGCTCGCAGCCGGCGGCCGAGCACGGCTACCAGGTGCACATCGGGCCGATGTACTCCGACTGCCGTGGTTCGGTGAAGATCAAGTCGACCGACCCCAAGCAGCATCCGGCCCTCCGGTTCAACTACCTGTCGACCGAGACCGACCGGCGCGAATGGATCGAGATGATCCGCATCGCCCGCAGGATCCTCAACCAACCGGCCTTCGACACGTTCAACGACGGTGAGATCTCTCCCGGGCCCTCGGTCGAGACCGATCAGGAGATCCTCGACTGGGTCGCCAAGGACGCCGAAACTGCGCTCCACCCGTCATGCACCGCTCGTATGGGCACCGACGACATGAGCGTGCTCGACCCGACGAGTCTCCGCGTGCATGGCGTCGATGGCCTGCGGGTCGTGGATGCGTCATCGATGCCGTACGTCACCAACGGCAACATCTATGCGCCCATCATGATGCTCGCCGAGAAGGCCGCCGACCTGATCCTGGGCAACACTCCGCTCGCGGCAGCCGATGTCCCCTACTACCGCTACCGCGACGGCTCGCCGCTCTACCCGCCCGGCGACCCGCGCAACCCTTCTTCTGCTCCGACTCCCGCCCCCCGGACTCCCCGTGGCAAAAAACAGGAGAAATCATGACCGATACCGCCGTGAAGGTCGAGAACTTGTGGAAAGTCTTCGGGCCGAAGGCATCGCGCATTCCCGGTAGCGAGGACGGGAAGCTCCCCCGCGACGAACTTCGGGCAAAGACCGGGTGCATCGCGGCGGTCAAAGAGGTCAGCTTCGAGGTCAGGAACGCCGAGGTGTTCGTCGTCATGGGACTGTCCGGTTCGGGCAAGTCGACTCTGGTGCGCTGCCTGACCCGGCTGATCGAGCCGACCGCAGGCGAAGTCATGATCGACGACGACGACGTTCTGAAGATGTCGGAGTCCTCCCTCAGGAGCCTGCGACGCAACCACGTCGCCATGGTGTTCCAGCACTTCGGCCTCCTTCCGCACCGACGGGTCATCGACAACATCGCGTATGGACTGGAGGTGCGCGGTGTCGGCCGCAAAGAGCGGCATGTCAAGGCGCACGAGGTGCTCGACCTCGTCGGTCTGACCGGCAACGCGAACTCCTACCCAGATCAGCTCTCCGGCGGCATGCAGCAACGCGTCGGCCTCGGCCGCGCGCTCGCAGTGGACCCGTCGCTGCTGCTGTTCGACGAGCCGTTCTCGGCGCTGGACCCGTTGATCAGGCGCGACATGCAGAACGAAGTCATCCGCCTGCACCACGAGGTCAAGAAGACGATGATCTTCATCACCCACGACCTGCAGGAAGCGCTCAAGCTCGGCGACCGGATCCTGATCATGCGCGACGGCGAAGTCGTCCAGATCGGCACGCCGGACGAAGTCGTCGGCGCGCCAGCCGATGACTACGTGCGGGACTTCGTCAGCGAAGTGCCCAAGTCGCACGTCCTGACACTCAAATGGGTGATGCGGCAGCCCGAACCGTCCGACGACCTGGACGGACCGGAACTGCCGCCCGACACCGTCGTCCAGAAGGCCGCGCGCCTCGTGCTCGACTCGGACAAACCCATCAAGGTGGTCCAAAACGGCGAGCTCCTGGGCATCGTCACCGACGAAGACATCCTGCGGGTGATCGTCGCCGAAGACCGCACCGATTCCCCGGGAAGCGATGCGGCATGAGTACCGCCACGGCAACGCCCCCACCGACGAAGGAGCAGCAGCCGGCGCCTCCGCCGGACAAGCAGTCGCACAAAGCACTGTTCATCGCGGGTGTGGTCGCCGTATTCGTCATCGCCAGCTTCCCGTTCAAGGGCGTCGCCACTCTCCCGCTCGCGCGGTCCGACCTCACGGACTTCCAGAGCTGGCTCGGTAAGCTCAGCGACAAGCTCCAGGCCGCCCAGGACTCGAGCACGATCCTGCAGGGCCTCGACAAGATCAGCAACGCGATCGAGAAGGCCGCGGTCTTCCTGCAGGAACTCCTGAGCCAACCGTCGTTTCCCCGCCCCGTCCCCGAGATCGGCTGGCTCGGCGTCATTGCCATCGCGATCCTGGTCGCCCTGCTGATCGCCGGCTGGAAGATGGCGGTCCTCACCGGCGTCAGCTTCGCCCTGTTCGGCATGCTCGGCTACTGGAACGACAGCATGGACACCCTGATCGTCACATTCATGTCGGTCGCCATCTGCCTCCTCATCGGCATCCCTACAGGCATTTGGATGGGCCGCAGCAAACGCGCGACCAGCGCCATCACGCCCATACTCGACGGCCTGCAGACCTTGCCGTCCTTCGTCTACCTGCTGCCCATCACCTTGTTCTTCAGCATCGGCGTCGCCGCGGCCGTCATCGTGACCCTGATCTACGCGCTGCCGCCGGTCATCCGCATCACCGCCCACGGAATCCGCAGCGTGTCGCCCTCGACCATCGAGGCGATGGAGTCGCTCGGCACCAACCGCTCGCAAATGCTGCGCAAGGTCCAGCTGCCCCTGGCCAAGCGGACCATCATCGTCGGGGTCAACCAGACGACCATGTCGGCGCTGTCCATGGCAACGATCGCCGCCTTCGTCGACGGACCCGGTCTCGGCAAACCGGTGATCAAGGCGCTCGAGTCACTCGACGTCGGCCGGGCCGCGACCGCCGGTCTCTGCATCGTCATCATGGCGATCATGCTCGACCGCGTCACCACCGCTGCCAGTATCCGCGCCGAGTCCATTCCGTCGGCCGAAACGAAACGCATCCGCTGGATCATTCGGGGCGTCGTCGCCATCGCCACAGTCGTCTGCGTCGTGCTCTCGCGTCAGTACCTCAACCTGTCGAACTTCCCGAAGGACCCCGATCTCGGCACACCGTTTGCCAAGGCGGCCGACTCGGTGTCGAACTTCTTCGCCGACAATGCGGCCACCGTCACCAACGCCATCAAGGACGGGCTGACCTACGGACTTCTCAACCCGCTGCAGTCGTTGCTCGCCCAGTCACCGTGGTGGCTCGTCGCCTTGGCGCTGGTGGCGTTGTCGATCCTGATCGGCGGAATGCGGTCGTTCCTCACCTCGATCGTCTGCATCGCGGTCATTCTGGCAGTCGGCCTGTGGCAGGACAGCATGATCACGCTGACGATGACCCTCGTCGCAACGATCCTGACGATGGTCCTCGCTCTGGTGTTCGGTGTATGGATGGCACAGAGCCGCGCCGTCGATCTGGTGGTCCGGCCGATCCTCGACGCCGCGCAGGTCGTGCCGCCTTTCGTCTACCTCGTGCCTGCCCTCGCGCTCTTCGGGGCAACACGCTTCACCGCCATCGTCGCTGCCGTCGTCTACGCGGCTCCGGTGGCGATCAAGCTCGTCTGCGACGCCATACGCGATGTGTCGCCGACCGTCGTCGAGGCGGCCCAGTCGGCCGGCTCGAGCCGGTGGCAGATCATCTCCAAGGTCCAGCTGCCGATGGCCCGCAAGGGCATCGCGTTGGCGACGAACCAGGGGATGCTCTACGTGTTCGCGATGGTCGTGATCGGCGGCCTGGTCGGAGCGGGTGCACTCGGCTATCTGGTCGTCGCCGGCTTCTCGCAGGCGGAACTGTATGGAAAGGGACTCGCCGCGGGTATCGCCATCGTCGCCCTCGCGATCATGCTCGACCGGATGGCACAAGGAACGTCGGCCCGCCGGGCGCGGACGGGCAAAAGAACGTTTCTCCGGTCTCCGTTCGCGGGGACCTGAGTGACAACTGATGAAGGAGTTCGGATGAAAAAACTGACAAGAAGGGCAAGTCTGACCGTGGCACTCGCGGCCGGGTCGTTGCTCGCGCTCTCAGCGTGCGGTGGCGGTGACATCGAGTCGTCCGGCACGTCCGGGGACAAGAAATGCGACTCGACTGTCAACATGGCCGTCAACCCCTGGGTCGGATACGAGGCCTCGGCACACGTCGTAGGCAACGTCATCTCGGAGAAGCTCGGCTGCAAGGTCGAGTACAAAGACCTCAAGGAAGAAGTCGCCTGGCAGGGATTTGGCAAGGGCACCGTCGATGTCGTGATCGAGGACTGGGGCCACCCGGCACTCGAGAAGAAGTACATCGAAGGCGACAAGTCCGCCGTCGACGTCGGCCCGCAGGGCAATATCGGTCAGATCGGCTGGTACGTGCCGCCGTGGATGGCCGAGA
Source organism: Actinomycetota bacterium (assembly GCA_030856025.1). Classification (GTDB taxonomy): domain Bacteria; phylum Actinomycetota; class Actinomycetes; order Propionibacteriales; family Nocardioidaceae; genus JACMOZ01. Next base: position 875 of record JALYQD010000045.1, on the reverse strand, counting down.
AGTATCCCGACATCACCGACTGGAAGAACCTCAACAAGTACGCCGACATGTTCAAGACCTCTGAGTCCGGCGACAAGGGGCAGTTCCTGGACGGCGATCCGTCCTTCGTCACCAACGACGAGGCGCTCGTCAAGAACCTCAAGTTGGACTACAAGGTGGTCTATGCCGGCAGCGAAGCGGCCCTGATCACCGGGTTCCGCCAGGCTGAGAAGAACAAGAAGCCCCTCATCGGCTACTTCTACGCTCCTCAGTGGTTCCTGTCCGAAGTGCCGTTGGTGAAGGTGGACCTGCCCAAGTGGACCGAGGGTTGCGATGCTGATCCGGCCAAGGTGGCGTGCGACTACCCGGAGACGCCGCTGAAGAAGATCGCCTCGACGAAGTTCATGGATTCCGGCAGCCCTGCCGCGGATGTCATCACGAACTTCAAGTGGACGAACGACGACCAGAACGTGGTCGCCAAGTACATCGCCGAGGACAAGATGTCCGCCGACGACGCCGCGAAGAAGTGGATCGAGGCCAACGCCGACAAGGTCGACGCCTGGGTGAAGTAGCAAGTCAGCCCCGGCCATCTGACGTCATACGCCCCGAAGGTCTCGACTTTCGGGGCGTATGGCGTTTTTGTCGTGAAGAGAACGGCGGAAACGCCCTTGACACCCCCGCGAATGGCGACGACGATAGAACCACATTGTTTCGCATAGCGATTCACGTTTCGTATTACGCAACACTTTGAGACCGAACGGGAGCAACCCCATGGCAGAACTGCCGGCAAATGCACGTGTGGTCGTTATCGGAGCCGGGATCGTCGGCAACAGCCTCGTCTATCACCTGGCCCGGCTGGGCTGGCGCGACATCGTCCAGATCGACAAGGGCCCGCT
>JALYQD010000026.1 GCA_030856025.1 Actinomycetota bacterium | reverse complement strand
CCGACGCGGGTATGCCGGCTTCCTCGGCGGCGTCGAGCACCTTGTTGGCGCCGACCTCGACGTTGCCGTCGCCCATCTGGTCGACCAGGTCGACGAACGCGGTGTTGATCGACTTCTGGGTGGCCCTGGAGAGCGGCACACGGCCGAAGGACTGGCCGCCACTGTCGCCCTGGTTCTCGATCTCGGCATCGCCGATCCGAAGCGGGGAGCTGCCGTTGAGAGTCGACTTGAGGCTGTAGCCGTCCTCAAGCGCCGCGACGACCGCGAAGGCCTTGAACGTCGACCCGGGCTGAGTGCCCAGAGTGGCCCAGTTGAGCTGGCTCTTGATGTAGTCCGAACCGCCATACATCGCGCGGACCGCTCCGGTGCCCGGTTCGATCGAGGTGAGCGCCGTATGCAGCTTGTCGAGCCCCTTAGGCCTGATCGTGTTGACGGCCTTGACCGCGGCATTCTGCTTCTTGTAGTCGAACGACGTGATGATGTGGAGTCCGCTGCCGTTGATTTGCTCGTCGGTGAATTCGAGTGAGCGCATCTGCTTCTCGACCGCGTTGAGCAGGAAGCCCTTGGGACCGCCGTAGCGGTTGTTGTCACGCTTCTTCTGGAAGTTGGGGAGCTTGTCCTTGTACTTGGCGAGGTCGTCAGAATCGACGGCGCCGGCCTTCGCCATACCGTCGAGCACGTAGTTGTAACGCTCGACGATGCGGTCCTTGCCGCCCTCGGAATAGGGGTCGTAATAGGTCGGACTGTTGACGATGGTCGCCAACGCCGCGGACTCGGGCACGGTGAGCTTCGAGGCGGGGTGGCCGAAGTAGGTCTGCGAAGCGACCTCGACGCCATACGAGCCGTTGCCGAAGTAGATGGTGTTGAGGTAGCCCTCGAGGATCTCGGTCTTGGAGAGCTGGTTGTGGATCTTGATTGAGAGGACGGCTTCCTTGATCTTGCGCTTGAGCGTCCGCTCCTGCGTCAGGTAGAGAACCTTGACGTATTGCTGCGTGATCGTGGAGGCACCCTGGGTCGACTGGCTCGTGGCGTTGTTGCGCGCGGCACGGATGATGCCCTTGAAGTCGATTCCGCGGTTCGTGTAAAACGTGCGGTCCTCGGCAGCGACGGCGGCGGCCTGCATCGATGCGGGGATCTCGTCCATCGTGACGCTGTCGCGGTCCTGGGTGGAGAAGCTGCCGATCTTGTGCTTGCCGTCGGAGTAGTAGACGTTGGACGTCTGCGTCTCGAAGTCGGCGTTGGCATCGGGGATGCCGATCAGCCGGTAGAGCGCGAAGAACGTGATCGCGCCGGCGACGATCCCCGAGACACCCAGGAAGACCATCCAGCGCAGCGCGCTTTGCCATATCGGCAGATTCTGACCGTGGATCTTGCGTACAAACCTTGAAATCACGCTCACGCGCAGTCTCTCTCACTTCTCGACACTGTTTCATTCTCCAAAAGTCATGGCGGAACCCCTCACACTGCCGGGAGTTTCCGCGCGGCGATACATTCCGCCATCGGTTCAAGTGTGCCGAACTTTCCAAGAGATTCGTAATCGGCACCATAAACGTGTCGCGGATGACCGAAAACCATGTGGTGCAATTACTGACAGTTCGATGTATCGTTTCGATATATCCAAAACAACAAACGGTAGGCAGACCAATGTCGAAACGTGGCGCCGCGCTCGAGCTCGCAGTCCTCGGACTGCTGCACGACGCGCCCATGCACGGGTATGAACTGCGCAAGCAGCTCAACTCCCTGCTCGGTTGGAGTCGCATGTTGTCATACGGAACGCTTTATCCCTGCCTCAAGGTTCTCGGCAAGGACGGGTTCATCGTGGCCGACGAGCCGAAGGGCGTCCCTGCACGTGGACGGCGTGCACGCATCGTCTACAAGCTGACGGCCGAGGGCAAGGAGCGTTTCGCTCAGAGCCTGGAGGAGTCTGGGCCTGCCACATGGGATGACGAAAACTTCGGTATCCGGTTCGCGTTTTTCGCGCGGACCGACTCACCGACGAGGGTGCGGATCCTCGAGGGCCGGCGCAGCCGGCTCGAGGACCGACTCGAGAACGTACGCCTGTCAGCCCAGCGCGGACGCGAACGAGTCGATTCCTACACCCGGGAGCTTCATCGGCACGGCCTCGAGTCGGTGGAGCGTGAAGTGCGCTGGCTCACCGAGCTGATCGACCGTGAACGCTCCGGCGGCTACGAAGATCCGCCACCGGACACGGCAACGCCCGAAGACGCAAAACCAGACACAACAACGCCAAAAACACCAACACCAAAAACCAAGTGAAGACAACACAAATGGAGGAGAACCCATGGGTTCGATACGAGTAGCAATTGTGGGTGTGGGCAACTGCGCCACGTCGCTGATCCAGGGTGTCGAGTTCTACAAGGATGCGGACCCCAACGGATCCGTACCCGGACTCATGCACGTCCAGTTCGGCGAGTACCACGTCAAGGACGTCGAATTCGTCGCTGCTTTCGACGTTGACGCCAAGAAGGTCGGCTTCGACCTTTCCGAGGCGACGCAGGCGAGCGAGAACAACACCATCAAGATCGCCGATGTCCCCCCGACCGGCATCATCGTCCAGCGCGGCCACACGCTTGACGGTCTCGGCAAGTACTACCGCGAGACCATCGAAGAAGCCGAAGGCGACGGCGTCGACATCGTTCAGGTGCTCAAGGACACGAAGGCCGACGTCCTGGTCTCCTACCTCCCGGTGGGTTCGGAAGCGGCCGACAAGTTCTACGCGCAGTGCGCCATCGACGCGAAGGTCGCCTTCGTCAACGCGCTCCCCGTCTTCATCGCTTCGGACCCCGTATGGGCCAAGAAGTTCGAGGACGCCGGCGTCCCGATCATCGGCGACGACATCAAGAGCCAGGTCGGCGCGACCATCACCCACCGGGTGATGGCCAAGCTGTTCCAGGACCGTGGCGTGGTGCTCGACCGCACCTACCAGCTCAATGTCGGCGGCAACATGGACTTCAAGAACATGCTCGAGCGTGACCGTCTCGAGTCCAAGAAGATCTCCAAGACGCAGGCCGTGACCTCGAACATCGACCACGACCTCGGCACCAAGAACGTCCACATCGGCCCCAGCGACTACGTCCAGTGGCTCGATGACCGCAAGTGGGCGTATGTCCGCCTCGAGGGCCGCGCCTTCGGCAACGTCCCGCTCAACCTCGAATACAAGCTCGAAGTCTGGGATTCGCCCAACTCGGCCGGCATCATCATCGACGCCATCCGCGCGGCGAAGATCGCCAAGGACCGTGGCATCGGCGGCGCACTGCTGTCGGCCTCGTCCTACCTGATGAAGTCACCCCCGGAGCAGCGTCCCGATGACCTCGGTCGCGCTTCTCTCGAGGCCTACATCGCCGGTGAAGTCGAGCGCTGATCAACTCTCCTGGTTGAGTTTGCACTCGGCCCGAAACCACACGAACGGCGCCGGTTCCCCTCGGGGGGAGCCGGCGCCTTGTCGTTGCCGTCGCGATGGAACCCTCAGAGTCCGAGCAGGATGCCGATCGTGTTGCGCATGACCGCCGTCGCCTCGGAGACCGCGACACCATAGTCGTCGCGCAGCAATTGCCAGGCCGACCAGCTGGCCGCGACCGCCAGACCGATCACCAGTTGTTCGCGTTGGTCGGTGCCGTCCGAGGAGAGTTCCGGCGCGAAAGTCACCTCGATGTCGTGGCGCACCCGCTCCACGTGCCGGCGGCGGCTTGCCTGCAGTGCAGGCGAGAAGGGCTCGCCGAGGGCTGCCGCGCGGGCTGCCGGGGCGATGTTCTCCAGCCGGCGCGAGCGCTGTTGGCAGAACTGCGTGATGCGGTCGCCGAGCGGCAGCCCGGGATCGATCGGGTGCCACAAGGCCTCGTCGTCGGCCAGCCAATAGGCCGTGGACTCGCCGAGCAGGGATTCCAGATCCTTGAAGTTCAGCCACAGCGTGCGCACCGAGACCCCGGCCCGCTCGGCGATGACCTTGCCGGTCGGCTTGAGATTGCCCTCGCGCAGAAGCGCCGTGTGAGCGGCGACTATCGACTCCCTCGTGCGTTCACCACGCGCGATGCGCCCGTCGGTGTTGGGTTGCCGCTGCTCCATGTGACTTCTCCCCTTTCCGGTGCAACAACACCGGGGACTCCGGTCTTCCCAGAGAACTTCGGCTGACGTTTAGAGTTGACGCCCGCACGAAAAACATACACTCTGGGTGCACGAATCCTGAGATGCAGGTCACACCCTGTGTCGGATCTCGATGAGGGGAAGCCTCAGTCAAAAATTCATCACGGCGTCGGGCGGGGAATGCTCTCAGTTAGAAATGTCGAAGTCGTCTACAACGACGTCATCCTGGTTCTTCGCGGGGTCAGCCTCGACGTGCCGAAGGGTTCGATCGTCGCCCTGCTCGGAGCGAATGGCGCCGGCAAAACGACATTGCTGCGGGCCGTTTCGGGGTTGCTGGACATCCACGACGGCCGGATATCCAAGGGGCAGATCCTCCTCGACGACAAGCCGATCCACAAGCTGTCTGCACCGAAGATCGTGTCCGCCGGCGTCAAGCAGGTGCTCGAGGGACGCCGGGTCTTCACCGAGTTCACCGTCGAGGAGAACCTTCGCGCGGGCGGTCACACGAGCCCCCGCGGACTGACGACGGCCATCGAGGAGGTCTACGAGTTGTTCCCCATCCTCAAGGAGCGGCGCAAGCGCACCGCCGGCTACCTCTCCGGCGGCGAGCAACAGATGCTCGCCATGGGCCGGGCCATCGTGTCGAACCCGGACTACCTCCTCCTCGACGAGCCCAGCCTGGGGCTGGCACCCAAGATCGTCCAGCAGGTGCGCGACATCATCGTCGAGATCAACCGACGCGGCACCACGGTCCTCCTGGTCGAACAGAACGCGACGATGGCGCTGTCCATCGCCGATCACGGCTATGTGATGGAGACGGGCAAGATCGTGATGGACAAGCCGGCGAAGGAACTCCTCGCCGATGACGACATCCGTGAGTTCTATCTCGGCTTGAGCGATGAGGCCCGCACCTCATACCGCGACATCAAGCACTACAAGCGCAAGAAGCGGTGGCTGTCATGAGCGCCGTTGTGCAATTTCGGGACGTCGAGCTGTCCTTTGCCGGCGTCAAGGCGCTCAATGGCATCAGTTTCGACGTCCATGAGAATGAGTTGTTCGCCATCATCGGCCCCAACGGCGCCGGCAAGACCTCGATCTTCAATGTTCTGTCGGGGGTCTACCGCCCGCAAAAAGGCTCAGTCGATTTCCTCGGAGACAACCTCCTGGGCATTGCACCCCACAAGATCGCCGCCATGGGGATGGCCCGCACGTTTCAGAATGTCGAGCTGTTCTCGAACCTCAACGTGGTCGACAACCTCATGCTGGGTCGCCACAACCTGCTGGGGTACGGGTGGCCCTCGGCCGTCGTCTGGCTCGGCAAGGCCCGGCGCGAAGAGATCCGCAATCGCCGCGAGGTCGAGGAGATCATCGACTTCCTCGAGATCGAGGCCTACCGGTACCTGCCCGTCGGCATGCTGCCCTATGGCATCCAGAAGCGGATCGAGCTCGGCCGGGCCCTCGCCATGGAGCCGAGGCTCCTGCTTCTGGACGAGCCGGTGGCCGGCATGAACTCCGAGGAAACCGAGGACATGGCGCGCTTCATCCTGGATATCCGCAGCGAGCTCAACATCCCGATGATCCTCGTCGAGCACGACATGGGGCTGGTCATGGATATCGCCGACCGGGTGATGGCCATGGACTTCGGCAGTCCCTTGGCGACTGACCTCCCCACCGAAATCCAGGCACACCCCGAAGTCATCCGGGCCTATCTCGGCCAGGTGGAGGAGTCCTCATGAACACCCTCGCCCGGCGAGTCCGCGAGCACGCACAGAAGACACCCGATGCTGTCGCCATACGGGAGAAGAACTTCGGTATCTGGGAGCAGGTCAGCTGGGCCGACTATTGGCACCAGGTGACTCTGGTCGGCAATGCGCTGATTGCCCTCGGTGTCGAGGTTGGTGATCGGGTTGCCGTTCACAGCGAAAACCGGCGTGAATGGCTCTACAGCGACATCGGCATCACCTCCGCCCGCGCCGCAACGGTCGGCCTCTATCCGACCAACCCGCCGAGGGAAGTCCTTCACGTGTTGCGCGACTCGGGAGCCAAGATCCTTGTCGCCGAGGGTCAGGAGCAACTCGACAAGGTCCTCGAGGTCATCGACGAGCTCCCCGGGCTGGAGCGCATCATCTACCTCGAACCCCGCGGCATCCGCGGCCGCTATGAGGACGACCGCCTGCTGTTCTGGGATGACTTCCTCGCGATCGGTGAGCAGCATCGTGCCGACAACCCCGGCCTGCTCGACGAACGTATCGAGGCCGCAACCCTCGAGGACCTGGCGACACTCGTCTACACCTCCGGGACGACCGGCCCACCCAAGGGCGCGATGCTCAGCATGGGCAACATCGAGTTCGCGATCAAGACCGTCATCGAAGAGGAAGCGTTCGTCTCACCGGCGGCCAATCCCAAAGACCTGATCGTCTCCTACCTCCCGCTGTGCCATGTCGCCGAACGCATCTTCACCGTCTGGTTCAACGCAGGGGCGGGCACGCAGGTCAACTTCGCCGAATCCATCGAGACCGTCCAGCACAACCTTCGCGAAGTGCAGCCGACAATTCTCTTCGGTGTTCCCCGGATCTGGGAGAAGATCGTCGCGGGCGTGCACATCCGTATGGCCGGCGCCTCACGGCTCAAGAAGGCGAACTTCACCCTCTGGATGAAGGTGTCGCAATGGATCGGCCGGACCCTCGTCCGCAACAACGGCAAACACACGATCGCGAGCCGTATCGCGTATGCCTTCGGCTGGCTTTTCCTCTACCGGGCGATGCGCGAACGGCTCGGACTGGCAAAAGTCCGCTATGCCGTGTCGGGCGCCGCGCCGATCTCGCCCGAGGTCCTGACATTCTTCATGGGCATCGGCGTGCCGATGTATGAGGTCTACGGCATGACCGAGAACAGCGCGATTGCGACGGCCAACCGGCCGGGCCGGGTCAAGGTCGGCACCGTCGGCGAACCCTCGGAGTCGATTGAACTCCGGATCGATGAGACCGGAGAGATCCTCACCCGACACGGCGGCACGTTTCAGGGCTACTGGAACAGTCCCGAGGCGACGGCCCAGGCCATCGACGCCGAGGGCTGGCTGCATACCGGTGACGTCGGCGAGTGGGTCGACGGCACGCATGTGCGCATCAGCGACCGGCTCAAGGACATCATCATCACCGCCGGGGGCAAAAACATCTCCCCGAGCGAGATCGAGAACGCCCTCAAGGCCTCGCCCTACATCAAGGAAGCCATCGTCATCGGCGACAAGCGCAAATATCTGACCGCCCTGATCGGCATCGAGCTCGACACGGTCGGCAACTGGGCCCAGCATCGCAAGCTGCCGTACACGACATACCGCGACCTCAGCGAAAAGGCCGAGATACGCGAACTCGTCCAGGGCGTCGTCACCGAGACCAACAAGCAGTTTGCCGACGTCGAGACGATCAAGAAGTTCACCTTGCTCGCCAAGGAGCTCGACCACGAAGAGGGCGAGCTGACCGCCACCCAGAAGGTCAAGCGTTCGGCCATCACCGCGCAGTTCGTCGCGCAAATCGAGTCCATGTACGAAGGAGCGAGCTGAAATGCAGTTCCTTCAGGCCGTTGTTGACGGTTTCGGCCAAGGCGCCATCTATGCCCTGCTCGCCCTCGGCTACGTCATGATCTACAAGGCGACGCGGGTCATCAGTTTCGCCCAGCCGGCCCTGATGGTCGTCGGCGGACTCTTCTCCTACCATTTCACCGCTGTGATCGGGTTGCCGTTCGTGGCCGGTCTCGCCGTCGCCATCGGTGGTGGCGCATTGGTCGGACTGGTCGTCGAGCGCCTGGCGATCCGGCCCATGGTCGGCAAACCCGTGTTCGTCCTGGCCATCATCACGATCGGCGTCGACATCGTGTTGCGCATCATCGCCAACAGATACATCGGCATCGAATCCCGCATCGTGCAGTATCCGTCCGGAAATGAGCGGGTCGAGGTCGGCGGCGTCGGTTTATCCCATAAGTCGCTGGGACTGATTGCGGTCACGGCGGTCGTCGTCATTGCACTGGCTGTCTTCTTCCGCTACTCGCGGGCAGGGCTGGCGATGCGCGCGACGGCGCTCGATCAGGAAACGGCGCTCGCTCAAGGGATCAAAGTGGGCATGATGTTCGCCATGGCGTGGGCGATCGCCGGCGGACTGGCCGCGATCGCCGGCACGTTCGTCGCCGCGCAGACCGCGGGAATGGAACAGACCAGCTGGACCATCGCCCTCAAGGCCTTGCCGGCGATCATCATCGGAGGCCTCGAATCACTCCCTGGTGCGGTGATCGGCGGGCTCTCGGTCGGCATCATCGAATCGCTCACCGCAAACTACCAACCGGAATTCGCGCCATGGCTTGGTGCCAATTTCGCCCTCGTAGCTCCGTACGCCCTGATGTTCCTCGTACTCCTCGTCAGACCCTACGGACTCTTCGGCACCAAGGAGGTGGAGCGCGTATGAGCAGCGCCGTCAAGTCAAGGAGACTGCGTGGCCGGCCGCTCGTCCAGACGGCCTACGGCCAGGACATGGCCCTGTTGAACACGCCCGGAAAGAGGCGAGGCGTTCTCCTCATCATCGGCGGCGCATTGGTCTTGCCATTCGTGCTCACCGACGACCTGCTGCTGATCCTCACCCTCGGCATGGTGGCGGCGGTCGGTGCGATCGGGCTCAACCTCGTGACCGGATACGCCGGACAGATTTCGCTCGGCCACGCCTTCTTCATCGGTCTCGGCGCCTACACGGCCGCGGTGCTCGGCGGCGACCCCGACGGTGCGCTCGTCGGCTATGGGCTGCCCATCTACGTGTGGCTTCCTGCAGCAGGCGTGGTCTCCGCTGTCGCGGGACTGCTTGTCGGACCGCTGGCGGTGCGTCTGCGCGGCCTGTACCTCGCGATCGTCACGCTTGGCCTCGTTTTCATCGGTGAGCACGTGTTCCGCGAAGCCCGGCACATCACCGGTGGACCTGGTGTCGGAAGGCGCGGACCGGCGCTCGAGGCTTTCGGCATCGATTTCACTGTCAGTGGGCCTCTTTTCGGCCTCGACCTCGCCCGTGAACAACGTCAGTTCTTCCTTGCACTCGCATTCCTGGTCCTCTTCGCGGTGCTTGGCCGCAACATTGCCCGCTCCAAGATCGGCCGCGCATTCTCAGCGGTCCGCGATCGCGACGTCGCGGCTGCGGTCATCGGCGTCGGTCTCACCCGACACAAGGTCATGGCCTTCGCGATGTCCTCCTTCTTCGCGGGTGTGACCGGTGCGTTGTTCTACGCGATCGTCGGCGTCTTCGAACCCGGCACGTTCGGACTACTCATGTCTGTCCAGTACATCGCGATGATTCTGATCGGTGGCGTCGCCAGTATCTCGGGCGCGATCATGGGCGCAATCTTCATCCAGTCCCTGCCGCGGTTCGCCGCCGGAATCGCTTCCGTGGTGCCGTTCATCGGCGAAGGGTCAACCGGCGGTGAACTTCTGAGCGTCTTCCAGTTCGAGGCAATCCTCTATGGACTCCTGATCATCGGTTTCCTCATATTCGAGCCTCGCGGGCTATTCGGCATCTGGATCCGGATCCGCAACTATTGGAAAGGGTGGCCGTTCTCCTACTAGCCCGAAGCCCGAACGGGGCCGGGACTCACAAGCAACGTACGGCTCACGGTGGACCGTACGCGTCATACGAAAGGAAGCGTGGCATGAAAGTCACTCCACTCATGAAGGTCGCCTTGGGCGTGGCCGCGGCGTCGTTGCTGGTCACCGGTTGTCGTGGCGGCAGCGACGAATCGACAACGAGCCCGGGGATCACCGACAAGGCTTGTCCGAACGCAGTCAACAAGGACAACGGCTGCATCTATCTCGGCACCATTTCGGACCTCACGAAGGGTCCGTTCGCGGCGCTGGCCGTCCCGATCACGGCGTCCCAGAAGGCATTCTGGCAACGCGTGAACGAAGACGGTGGAATTGACGGGCACGACATCGACATCGAGACGTATGTGCGTGACAGCGAGTACAACCCGGAGATCCACAACAAGATGTATCAGGAGATTCGCGGCAAGGTTCTCGCGCTCGGGCAAACGCTCGGCACGTCACCGACGTTGGCAATCATCGACGACATGCGCAAGGACAACATGGTCGGGGCCCCGGCCTCGTGGAGCTCGGCATGGGACTTCGATGACAACATCCTCGAGAGTGGAGCGGGCTACTGCTTCGAGTCGATGAACGCAATCGACTGGGCCTATACCCAGCGCGATGACATCAAGGAGGTCGTGGCGATCGGCTATCCGGGCGACTACGGAGGAGACGCCGCTGTGGGTGCCGCGGCCGGTGCCAAGGCGCACGGTGCCGCATACAAGAAGCTCGAGACTGCTCCCGGCCAGGACAATCAGGCCGGTGCCGTGGCATCGATCCTCAAGGAAAAGCCCGAGCTCGTCATCATTTCCACCGGTCCTGCCGAAATGGCAACGATCGTTGGCGGAACCGCGGCCAAGGGCTTCACCGGGACATTCATCGGGACGAGCCCGACCTGGAACCCTGCGCTCCTCAAGAGCCCGGCCGCACCGGCATTGGAGAAGCTCTATTTCCAGTCGGGACCGTGGGGAACGTGGGGCACTGATACGCCCGGCCACAAGGCGATGCGCGATGCGGTCGGCGACGTGACGCCCAATGACGGCTACACGTCCGGGTGGGTGTGGAGCTATCCGCTTCTTGCCGCTCTCAAGCAGGCTGCCGCGGACGGCGAGCTCAACCGCAAGGGACTGGTGAAGGCCGCCGCCAACCTCGAGGAAGTCGACTACGAAGGAATGCTGCCCAATGAGGCCGGCGCCACCAAGGGCGATCCGTCCGACGTCGCGTTCCGCCAGAATGTGATCAGCAAGGTCGACCCGAAGGCGCCGACCGGCGTGTCCATCGTCGATGAGTTCGCCACGGGAAAGACGGCTGAGGGCTACGACTTCTCGAAGCCGTGCTTCTCGCTGAGCTAGGTCTCGATACGCCTGATCAAGCAGTGAAGGAAGGGGTCCCGGTCTTCCGGGGCCCCTTCCGTATGCTGAATTCGGCTTGTGCCGAGCTAGGCCGAGGCGTGCCAGGCGCCGAGGGCCGCCGCGGCGTCGTCCTCACTCATCGGACCGTTCTCGAGACGCAGCTCGAGCAGGAACTTGTAGGCCTTGCCGATCTCGGGGCCTGGCCCGATCCCGAGGATCTCCATGATCTGGTTGCCGTCGAGATCGGGACGGATCGACTGGAGCTCTTCCTGCTCGGCGAGGACGGCGATGCGCTCCTCGAGGGTGTCATACGTCCGCTGGAGCCGGGCCGCCTTCCTGGCGTTGCGGGTGGTGCAGTCGGCACGGGTGAGTATGTGGAGGCGTTCGAGCTGGTCGCCGGCGTCGCGGACGTAGCGCCGGACCGCCGAATCGGTCCATTCACCCGACCCGTAGCCGTGGAAACGAAGGTGGAGCTCGACGAGCTTGGCGACCTGGTCGATCTCGCCGTTGCTGTAACGCATGGCTTGCATGCGCTTGCGCGTCATCTTGGCGCCGACCACGTCGTGGTGGTGGAAGGTCACCAGACCCCCGGGCTGGAAGCGACGGGTCCGGGGCTTGCCGATGTCGTGCAGCAAGGCGGCCAGTCGCATGACCAGATCCGGACCATCGCCCAGGCGGCGCTCCAGGGCCATCGCCTGCTCGAGGACGATCAGCGAGTGCTCGTAGACGTCCTTGTGGCGGTGGTGTTCATCCCGCTCGAGGATGAGTGCCGGGAGCTCGGGCATGACGCGCTCGGCGAGGCCCGTCGACACCAGGAGCCGCAGCCCGACACTGGGCTGAGTGCTCAGCAGGAGCTTGTTGAACTCGTCGCGGACGCGCTCGGCCGAAACGATGGAGATCCGTTCCGACATCTCCGTCATCGCATCGACGATGTCATCGGCTGCACGGAAACCGAGCTGGGCGGCGAAGCGCGCGGCCCGCATCATCCGCAGCGGGTCGTCGCCGAAGGACTGCTCCGCGGTCACCGGCGTGCGCAGGAGCCCTTGCCCGAGGTCGGCCAGACCACCGAAGGGGTCGACGAATTCGCGGCCGGGAATCCGGATCGCCATCGCGTTCACCGCGAAGTCGCGACGCGAGAGGTCGCCTTCGAGCGAGTCGCCGAACTCCACGTCGGGCTTTCGGGACTCGGCGTCATACGTGTCGCTGCGATACGTCGTGATCTCGAACTGCGCCTTGCCCTTGTGCAAACCGATGGTTCCGAACTCGCGACCCATGTCCCACATCGCGTCGGCCCATGAGGAGACGAGTGATTCGATCTGGTCGGGGTTGGCCGAGGTCGCGAAGTCCCAGTCGTTGCCGACCCGGCTGAGCAAGGCGTCTCGTACGGGTCCGCCGACCAGAGCCAATTCGTGCCCGGCGGCTTCGAAGAGACCGCCGAGGTCATCGAGAGCCGGAACCGCAGTGAACAACCGGTCGATCAGGTCTCTCTGTTCGGCAGACAGGGAAGGCGTGGACACGAGGCCATACTCTACGCGCCGTGACCTGCCGGGCTCGTGGCGATGGGCCTACTAACATGTGTGGGTGAGCACCTATGGACGTCGACTCTTGCCGGCGCTCTTGGCGATGGTTCTCACCCTTGCCGGCCTCGCCTGGTTCCCTGCCGCGGCCGCGGCGACCAAACCCCAGCTCGCGGTCCGGATCAGCGCGCTCAGCCCGTCCCAGTTCAAACCGGGGTCGACGGTCACCATGACCGGCACCGTGACCAACAACAACAAGGTGGCGTGGACCAACGTCCAGGCCTACCTCGTGATCGCCCGTTCGCCCTTCACATCGCGCAGTCAGCTCGACGATGCGATCTCGAGCTCCACCGCATACACGGGTGAACGTGTCGTCGACCTCAAGTCGATCGACATCATGGGCGACCTCGCCCCCGGTCGGACCCGGCAGTTCACGGTGAAGGTTCCTTACGAATTGCTGGGGGTCTCCGGCGCCGAGGGCGTCTACCCCGTCGGCGTCCAAATCCTCGGCACCGACCCCGACGGCAACCGGTCACCCGATGCCATCGCGCGGGCCACGACATTCCTGCCCATGCTGTCCACCAAGCCCGACAAGAAGGTCGCGGCGTCCATCGGCTGGCCGTTCCTGATGCCCGACCACCGCGGCAAGGACGGCGAGTATGTCGCCCCGACGAAGCTCCTCGCCTCGGTCAGTCCGGGCGGACAGCTGCGCAACCTTCTCGACCTGGCGGCCTCGACCTCGAGCAACCGGTCGACCGTCATCGTCGACCCCGCCCTGCTGGTCGCCGTCGACGACCTCGCACACCGGCGCAACGTCGCGAAGTCCGTCGAGATCACCGACGCTCAGGTCGATATCGCCGCCGAATTCCTCGCCGACCTGCTGAGACTCGCCCGCGAGGGAAGTTGCTGGATCCTCGGTTACGACCGCCCTGACGTCCTCGCCCTCGAAGAGAACAAAGACATCTCCGGCTCACTCATGGAAGCCGTCGACATGTCGACATCGGCCGCCCTCGACACCTACGGCCTCAGCGGCAGGCACGTCACCTGGCCCGGACGCGGTGGTGTGACGGCCGGCTTGTTGTCGTATGTGCGTGGCCCCGGCGACCAGCCTGTCATCATCAACGCCAAGGACTTCAGCGGCTGGAGCAGGCGTGACGGGTCCGTGGTGCAGTACCAGACCGAGGACGGTCCGGTGCCGTTGCTCATCGACGACGTCATCGACGAAAAGGTGCCCGGCAAGGCATCGGCGGTGACTCTTCGCCAGCGGATCATGAGCGAATCGGCGCTCGCCGTCCTGCTCCGGGCCATCGATCCGTCGACCAAGGCCGACGCCGTCGCCCTGGTCGATCCGACCTGGGACCCGGGCATCGACTGGCCGGCCGGCAAGCTCGCCGAAGCCTTCGAATCACCGTGGATCGCCGGTGCCAGCCTCGACACCATGCTGACGCGCCCACTGGGAGCCTTCGACGGCAAGATTCCCGCATCGGGCGGGGGTGCGCCGCTGACCCGGGCCCAGGTGGCGGCTGCGGCCGGGATCAGCAGTCAGGCCCACTCGCTCAGCTCGATCCTCACCGACAGTGCCGGCACCCAGGTGCGCTTCGACCAGGACACCGCCAGCGCGGTCAGCGTCCGGTGGCGCAAGAACCGGGACACCGGCATATCGATTGCCCGTGCTTCGGCGGCCCGCGCCGGCAACGAGCTCGCCAAGATCACCGTCGAGGGCCCGCAGGCGGTGACTCTTTCCAGCTCCAGCGGCAAGTTCCCGCTCACGGTCAGCAACGACACCGGCAGCTCGATCCGGGTCGGTGTCCGGCTCGATTCGTCCAATCCGGCGCTCACCATTCCGGACGTCAAGCCGACGACGATCGATGCCGGGGAGCGTAATACGCTGACCGTCAACGTCGACGTCGGGGAACAGGGCTCGGCATCGGTCACCGCGCAGCTGATCTCGCCCGACGGCAAGCCGTTCGGCTCGCCCGACGTCTTCAACGTGCGGTCCAGCGCCGTGGGCGCGGTGCTGTGGGTCGCCATCGGGCTGGCAGCGGCGCTCGTCGTCGTCGCCCTGGTCCGCCGTTTCGCGCGGCGCCGCGGCGGGAGGGGTTCGGATGAGTGATCGCCAGGACGTCGTCTCGGCCAGCAAATGGATGGCCCTGGGGACGATCTTTTCCCGTGCCACCGGATTCGTGCGCTCGGCGCTGATCTTCGCCGCCATCGGCAAGTCCCTCAACGCCGACATCTTCAACAACTCGAACACGATCCCGACGGCGCTCTACATCCTCGTCGCCGGCGGCATCTTCAACGTCGTCCTCGTCCCGCAGCTCATCCGCGCGATGAAGAAGGACGAGGACGGCGGCGACGCCTACGTCAACCGTGTCATGACCCTCGGCCTGCTGGTCCTGGCCGCCGCGACCGTCATCCTGACTCTCCTGGTTCCGCTTCTCGTGCGGCTGGTCTTCACCCAGGAGTTCTTCACTCCCGAGTTCGCCACGCGGCGCGAGTCCGCCAATTTCCTGATGGCCTTGTGCATGCCGCAGGTCTTCTTCTACGGCGCGTTCGTCCTCGTCGGCCAGATCCTCAACGCTCGCGGACGCTTCGGTCCGATGATGTGGGCGCCGATCATCAACAATGTCGTGGCGTGTGCGGTCCTCGGCACCTATATGGCGACGTTCGGCGCCAGTGACGGCACCGACGGCTTCACCTCCAACGAGGCCTTGCTCCTCGGTCTCGGGTCGACACTGGGGATCGCCGTCCAGACGCTCGTGCTCATTCCCTACCTTCGCGGCACCGGCTTCCATTTCCGGCCGCGCTTCGATTTCCGCGGCGTGGGCCTCGGCCATACGCTCCGGCTCGGCATGTGGACGCTGTTCTTCATCATGGCCAACCAGGTCGCGTTCGTCGCGATCCAGAACATCGGCACGCGCTCGACGGTCAGCGGCGCCTCATCCGGCGTCGAGTCGGCCGGCGCCGCCGTCTACGAATTCGGCTTCCTGATCAGCCAGGTGCCGCACGGCATCATCACGGTGTCTCTGGCCACGGCGATGATGCCCACGCTTTCCGCGCTCGCGGCCGATCACCGTCTGCCGCGTATGCGCCTCGAGATCGGCCGGACCCTCCGTCTCGCCCTCGTCATCGTCGGCCCCCTCGCCGTTGCCGTCGCCTGCCTCGGCCAACAGGCGGCAACGGTCACGACATCGTGGGGTGCGATCAAGGGCAACACCGATCTCATCGGGCACACGATCCAGGCGTTCGCGCCCGCCATGGTCCTGTTCACGATCCACTACCTGATGCTGCGCGGCTTCTACGCCGCCGAGAACACTCGTACGCCGTTTTTCATCCAGGTCGTCATCGCCGCCACCAACATCGCCGCCGCTGTCATCCTGACCTCCCTCGTCGGGACCCAGCGCATCTCGACGATGCTCGCCCTGTCCTACGGCATCGCCTATCTCGTCGGCTCGGCTCTCTCCACCACCCTGCTCTCGCGGCTCATCGGCCCGATCTTCGATGCCGAGATGTGGAGGTTCATGGTCCGTATGACGGTCGCATGCGCCGTATCGGCGGCCACGATGCTCGGACTGCTGTACGGCCTCTCGGCGTATGTTGTCGACAAGTCGACAATTGTCGGTGGCCTTGTGGTGTTGATCGTCGCGGGAGGCGCAGGAGCCGGCGTTTTCCTGCTCGCCGCCAAACTCCTGCACATCGAAGAGATCGCTTATCTCGCCAGCACCCTCCTGCGCCGACGCGCCGCCCCGGATTAGACCCGCCGCCTCGCTAACATGGAGACGCGGGGCAGATCAGAGAGGTTGTTGATGGGCGACAGGCGGCTTTTGGCCTCCGGTGATGTCCTCGCCGACCGCTACGAACTTCAGGATCTGGTCACCGAGAAACTCGGCTCATCGACCTGGCGGGCCCACGACAACATCCTCAACCGCAACGTCGGCATCGAGATGCTCCCGAGCTCCGATCCGCGCGGAGACCACTTCCTCAAGGCCGCCCGCGAGTCCACCACCGTCACGGATCCCCGATTCCTCCGTGTCCTCGACCTGATCGAGTCCGAAAAGGGCCACAACCTCATCATCCGCGAGTGGGCGCGCGCCTTCCCGCTCGATCAACTGTTGCTCCAGTCGCCGCTTCCCAACCGGCGGGCCGCCACGGTCGTCGCCGAAGTAGCCGAGGCGCTCGCCCATGCCCATGAGATGGGCGTCTACCACCGCCGGCTGAGTCCGCACCAGGTGCTGCTGAAGCAATCCGGTGCCGTGCGGGTCGTGGGGCTCGGAGTCGCCTCGGCCCTGTCCCCGGTCGGCACGCCGGAGTCCGTCCAGGACCTACAGGCCTATGAACAGCTCGACGTGCAGGCCCTCGGCAAGCTCCTCTATGCCTGCCTCGTGAGCCGCTGGCCGGGCGCTCATACCGACGGGCTGCGGGCGGCCCCGACCGAGCACGGCCGGCTGTTGCGGCCCCGTCAGGTCCGCGCCGGCGTCTCCCGCGACGTCGACACTGTGTGCGACCGGATCCTCGGCACACCTCCGCGCCATCACGAGGCGCCGTTGCGCACGGCCCAGCTCATCGCCAACACACTGCGCCTCGCCGGCGAGGACGAGACGATCCACGACGACCAGCCGAGCCTCGCGCGGATGTCGTCGCCTGACCTGCTGCGCCTCGACCCCGTCATCGTGCCCGCGGGCCCACCACCGGGCATCAACCCGCCCCGACGGCGGCCCAAGGCCTACGAGCCCGCTCCGCCGACCACATTCGAGCGCGGCAAGGAACGCGCCATCCGCGCCACGAAGGGCGATCGCAAGCTCATCCTGCTCGGCATCGCCGGGGCTTTGCTGCTTGTCACCGTCCTGGCCTTCCTCGTCGGCCGCTCCACCACCAACGTCGTACCCGACAGCCCGATCGACAAGGCGGCGCCGTTGCGCCTCCTCCCGATCGCGAAGGCAGGCGACTTCGACCCGCAGGGCGAGGACAAGGCCGAGAATCCCGAGGAAGCCGCCCTGGCCATCGACGGCAAACCCGAGACCGGCTGGCGCACTTCGAGCTACTTCGGCAATGAGCGTCTCGGCGGCCTCAAGGACGGTGTGGGCGTCATCATCGACCTCGGCGGCCCCCGCGAAGTCGATTCCGTACGGGTGCGGCTTGCCGGGGGTGCCACCAGCTTCGAGCTGTATGCATCCGCCGCCGGGGTCGACGGCACGCCCCGGACACTGAACTCGCTCAAACGCATCGCCGTCGTCGGCAACGCGAGCGCCGATTCGACGGTCGCCCTGCCCGCCGGCACTCTCACGCGTCACATCGTCGTATGGCTGACCAAGGTCCCCGAGGTGTCCGAAGGGACTTTTCGTGGTGAAATCAGGGAAATCTCGATCCGCGGCAAATCCTGAGAGACCGGTGCCACAACGGTGGCAGGAAATATCCACACTCTAGGATTCGTTAAACAAGAACCACCACGAGCGAACCTCCAAAAGAAAGCACCGCATGAGCGACGACGTACGCAATGTCATCATCATCGGCTCCGGCCCTTCGGGTTACACGGCTGCCGTCTATGCCGCACGCGCCAACCTGACCCCCCTGGTGTTCGAAGGATCGGTCACTGCGGGTGGCGCTCTGATGACCACGACGGATGTCGAGAACTACCCCGGCTTCCCCGACGGCATCATGGGACCTGAGCTGATGGACCAGTTCCGCGCTCAGGCAGAACGCTTCGGCGCCGAACTCATCGCCGACGACGTCACCGCCTTCGACCTGCAGGGCGACATCAAGACTGTCAGCCTTGCTGACGGCACCCAGCACAAAGCCAAGGCCGTCATCCTTGCCATGGGCTCGGGCTACCGCAAGCTGGAGATCGAGGGCGAAGACCGCCTGTCCGGCCACGGTGTCAGCTGGTGCGCCACGTGTGACGGCTTCTTCTTCCGCAACCAGAACATCGTGGTTGTCGGCGGCGGCGACTCCGCCGTCGAAGAGGCGACCTTCCTCACCCGCTTCGCCGACAAGGTCACCCTTGTCCACCGCCGCGACGAGCTCCGCGCCAGCAAGATCATGCAGGACCGTGCGCTTGCCAACGACAAGATCGAGTTCGCCTGGAACTCCGAGGTCGCCGAGCTCCATGGCGAGGACAAGCTCGAAGGCATCACGCTCCGCGACACCAACACCGGCGAGCTGCGCCGCATCGACGCGACCGGCCTGTTCATCGCGATCGGCCACGATCCGCGGTCCGAGCTCCTCAAGGGGCAAGTCGACCTCGACGACGAGGGCTATGTCCTCGTGCAGCCGGGATCGACCGCGACCAATGTCACCGGCGTATTCGCCAGCGGCGACCTCGTCGACCATACGTACCGCCAGGCGGTGACGGCTGCCGGCACCGGTTGCGCCGCGTCGCTCGACGCCGAGCGCTACCTGTCCGACCTCGAGCACCTCGGCAAGTGAGTCGTCCTCGGGCCAGGAATTCATTCGCGACGACCTTTGTTGAATAAGTCAAGAGACCTAAAGGAGCAACCAGTGGGAAACATTGCAGCAGTCACCGATGACGACTTCGCCGAGAAGGTGCTCGGTGCCGACGGCCCCGTGCTCGTCGATTTCTGGGCCAGCTGGTGTGGCCCGTGCCGTCAACTCGCCCCCATCCTCGAAGAGATTCAGACCGAGAAGGGCGACAAGTTGACCATCCTCAAGATGGACGCTGACGCCAACCCCGTCACGCCGGCTCAGTACCGCGTCACCGGTCTTCCCACCATGAACCTCTATGTGGGCGGCGAAGTCGTCAAGTCGATCGTGGGCGTTCGTCCGAAGTCGGCGATCCTCAACGACCTCTCGGAATACGCGTAACCACTGCACCAAACCAAAGAGACATGTCGACAAATTAATTTGTCGACATGTCTCTTTTTGTATGATTGGGATTGGCCCTCAGGTGGACCGGGGATCCATGACCTGAACGATGCGCTCGAGGTCCTCCAGGGTGGCGAACTCGACCATGATCTTGCCCTTGGACCGGCCGAGGTCGACCTTGACCCTGGTCTCGAATCGCTCCGAGAGCCGGGCTGCCAGATCGGCGAGCCGGGGCGCCGACATCGACTGGGAGGTGCGACGGGACGTGGCCGGCGCCTTCTCGGGCCCGACCGTGACGATCTCTTCCAGGGCCCGAACCGAGAGTCCTTCGGCAACCACTCGCGTCGCGAGGCGGTCCTGGATCTCGGGGTTGGACACCGACACCAGGGCTCGTGCATGGCCGGCGGACAAGACACCAGCCGCGACCCGACGCTGAACCGTCGGGGTCAGCTTGAGCAGTCGGATGGTGTTGCTGATCTGAGGACGTGAGCGCCCGATCCGTTCGGCCAGCTCTTCGTGAGTGCACCCGAAGTCCTCGAGCAGCTGCTGATAGGCCGAGGCCTCTTCAAGCGGGTTGAGGTTGGACCGGTGCAGGTTCTCCAGCAGGGCGTCGCGGAGCAGGTCCCCGTCCGAGGTGTCCCGGATGATGGCCCCGATGGTCGCGAGGCCGGCCTTCTGGCTGGCGCGCCAACGGCGCTCGCCCATAATCAGTTCGTAGCGATGAGGGGCGACCTCGCGCACGACGATCGGCTGGAGCAGTCCGACTTCCTTGATCGAGTGCACAAGCTCGGCCATGTCGTCTTCGTCGAAGACCTCACGCGGCTGGCGGGGGTTGGGGACGATTTCAGCGATCGGGAGCTCCGCGTAGCGCGCTCCCTCGATCTGCTGAAGTCCCATCGACTGCGCTTCGGCCGGTGTGGCCGGAATCAGTGCTTCGAGTCCCCGGCCCAGGCCGCGACGTCCGCTCATGACTGTGTCCCCTTTGTTGTGCGCTCTTTGGTGTTGGCTTCGGTTATTTCGCGCGCGGCTTCGAGATATGACAATGCTCCCGAGGACCCGCCGTCGTAGGTCAGTACGGTTTGCCGATAGCTCGGAGCCTCGGAGATCCGCACCGAACGCGGTATCGCCGTCTTCAGAACCGTCTCGGAGAAGTGCTTGCGGACGTCATCGGCCACACCCGCGGAGAGCCTCGTCCGGGCGTCATACATCGTCAGGAGAATCGTCGAGATTGCCAGTTGAGGATTGAGGTGTGCGCGGATGAGCTCGATGCTCCTGATGAGCTGTCCGAGTCCCTCGAGGGCGTAGTACTCACACTGGATCGGGATCAGCACCTCGCGGCCGGCCACCATCGCGTTGATGGTCAGGAGGCCGAGAGACGGCGGGCAGTCGATCAGCACGTAGTCGATTCGGTTGCCGTCGTTCTCCATTTTGGTCAGGTGCTTCTGGAGTGCCTTGTCCAGGCGTGTTTCACGTGCAACAAGTGAGACCAACTCGATCTCGGCGCCGGCGAGGTCGATGGAGGCCGGCAAGACTGAGAGTCCGGGGATGTCCGGGCAATCCTTGACGAGTTCGTCGAGGTCCTGGCCCTCGACGATCGCTTCATAGACACCGGGGGTGCCCTCGTGGTGCTCGATGTTCAATGCCGTGGAGGCGTTGCCCTGGGGGTCGAGGTCGACGACCAGCACCTGCAGCCCGCGTGATGCGAAGGCGGCCGCGATGTTCACCGCCGTCGTGGTCTTGCCGACGCCGCCCTTCTGGTTGGCCACCACGAAGACCCGCGTTTCCGCAGGCTTGGGGAATATGTTTGCGGCCTGCACGCGTTCGGCGAGGGACACGTGTTCTTGCGCCTCCATGGCCAATGGTGTTCCGCCTTCGACATCGAATCCCACACTGCGATCGCCACGGTATGACGCTGCCGGGGAGGGGCCGAAGCCGTCACTCACTGCCATCTTTTTCCCATACTGTCGCGTCCTTCGTTTCACGTGAAACATCATCTTGCCAACCCACAGGTTGAGGCGAGGGGAGTGGTGCGACCGGCCAACCCAGGCCTTGCACAACGCTCACTTTGTTACCTCCACGACGGTTGTCGGAACCTCGAGGTCGCCGTACGTGTTGACCACGATAGTGGTCGCACCCAGTTTGTTCAGCGTCTTGGTCGCAGAGTCCACTTCTTGTTGAGCGGTTCGGCCCTTGAGAGCGAGGAGAACGCCGCCCTCGCGTACGAGCGGCAGGCACCAGCGACCCAGCTTCTCGAGGGCGGCGACTGCCCGTGCGGTCACGACGTCGTACTCCTCGTGCACGTCCTCAGCGCGAGCTCGCACGACCCGCACATTGTCGAGCCCGAGCTCCTCGCACATCTCCTCCAGGAACACTGTCCGGCGCAACAACGGCTCGATCAGAGTGACCGAAATGTCCGGTCGCGCGATGGCCCAGACCAGTCCGGGCAGCCCTGCGCCTGTCCCGACATCGGCGACGGTTGCACCGTGGGGAATCCTCGGCATGACCACCGCGGAGTTCAGGATGTGTCGCTCCCAGAGACGGGGGACTTCGCGGGGTCCGATGAGACCGCGCTCCACGCCCGCCGTGGAGAGGAAGCCGACATAGCGTTGAACGGTTTCGAGGTGAGACGAAAACACCTCCACCGCTTCCTGCGGTGGAGGTGTTTCACGTGAAACAGTCACACTGTCACTCGCTCGCGGCGGAAAGCACCACGACATAGCGTCGGGGCTCTGCCCCTTCGGACTCACTGGTGAGACCTGCGGCGGCAATGGCGTCATGGACGACCTTGCGCTCGAACGGCGACATCGGATCGAGGCTGACGGGCTGACCATCGGCCTTGACCTGTCCGATCGCTTCATCGGCAATCTTGACCAGTTCGGACTTGCGTCCCGCCCGGTAGCCGGCGACGTCGAGCATCAACCGGCTGCGTTCGCCGGTCTCGCGATAGACGGCCAGTCGGGTCAGTTCCTGCAGTGCGTCGAGGACTTCGCCTCCGCGACCCACCAAGTCCTGGAGGTCTCCGCCGACGATCGAGACCGCAGCACGGTCTCCGTCGACATCCATGTCGATATCGCCGTCAAAATCGGCGATGTCAAGAAGTCCCTCAAGGAAATCGGCGGCGATGTCGCCCTCGCGTTCCAGCTTTTCTGCCTCGGTGCTCACTTCGCGTCACCCTTCTTGGGTTGGTTGGGGCCGGACTTCCCTTGGGGCTTCTTCTTGCCCTGAGGATTGGCGGCCGAAGGTTTGTTGTTGGGGCCTGCGTCGTCCTGGGGATTCTTCTTAGCCTGTGGATTGGGGGCCGGAGGCTTCTTACGCTGGCTGCGCGGCTGGTTCTTCGGTTGCTGGCGAGCCGGCGGTTTCGGGGCCTCTTCGGCCGGCATGTCCTTCAACGGGTCGACCGCTACGTTCTTGCCATGCTTGAGGTCGCGCTCCTGCTTGGCCTTGAAGGCCGGAGTGCCGGGGGCGGGGTTGTTGCGGATGACATAGAACTGCTGGCCCATGGTCCAAGCGTTGGACGTGGTCCAGTAGATGAGGACGCCGAGCGGGAATGCAACGCCACCGACGGCAAAGACGACGGGGAGGACGTACAGAAGCATCTTCTGCTGCTGGGCGTACGGCCCGGAGAGCGCGTCGGCGGGCATGTTCTTGGCCATCAGTTGGCGCTGGGTCAGGAACTGGGTGATGCACATGATGACCACGAGCGCCATCGTGATGATCTTGGTCTCGACCGCTTCGCTCTTGAGGAAAGTGTCGGCAATACGCGCGCCGAGGAGCGTGGCACCTTGCAGCGATTCGGCCTGGTCGAAGGTGAGGAATCCCTTGGCGCCGGCGCCACCGTTCTTTGCGGCCTGGTCGATCGTGCGGAACAGGGCAAAGAAGATCGGCATCTGCAGGATCAGCGGCATGCAGGAAGCGAAGGGGTTGGTGCCTGTTTCCTTCCAGAGCTTCATCTGCTCCTGGGTCAGGCGTTCGCGATCGTGGCCGTACTTCTTCTGCAGCTCCTTGATCTTGGGCTGCAGGAGCTGCATGTTGCGGCTCGATTTGATCTGTTTGACGAACAACGGGATCAGGAGCGTGCGGATGGTGATGGTGAGGCCGACGATGGCCAACGCCCAGGTCCAGCCCGAGTTCTCGGGGAGAACGTGTGCAAAGAGCCAATGCCACGCAACCAGCACCGCAGAAACGGCGTAATAGAGCGGCGTCATGATGGCCGATCCGATATCGCTTAGGAAGCCGAGCATTGTTCTCCTCTATGAATCGGAGACTCAGGGACCGGATCGTATCCGCCTGAGCTCCAGGGGTGGCAGCGTAGGAGGCGCCTGACTGCCAGCCAGGTGCCACGAATTGCGCCATGGGTTTCTACTGCTTGCAGGGCGTAGGCCGAGCAGGTCGGGTGGTACCTGCATACCTGGCCGTACAAAGGACTGATCGCGAAGCGGTAGGCCCTCAACAGCCGGACGATCGCCCACTTCAACGGGTTGAACTTCACAGGACACCGGATTTGCTCAGTGCCGCATCCAGATCGCCGGCCAATGACGAGGCCGACTGCTGGGCTGCCTGCGGAAGGGCGCGGATCACCAGGCGGGAGCCGGCAGGCAGTTGATCGACGCGTTCGCGCATCAGGTGTCGCAGCCGGCGTTTGACCCGGTTACGCACAACAGCCGGGCCCACGGCCTTACTGACCACGAACCCGACCGACGTGTTACCGGTCCCACCGGGCACCACATGGGCAACGAGGGTGGGCCTGGCCGAACGCTTGCCGAACCGGATTGTCTGCCGGAACTCCTCGCTGGTGCGCATGCGATTCCCGCGTGCGAGCAAGAACTCAGGCAGAGAGCTTCGCGCGGCCACGACGACGGCGCGAAGCGAGGATGGAGCGACCGGCGCGGGTGCGCATACGGAGGCGGAAGCCGTGCTTCTTAGAGCGACGGCGGGTGTTCGGCTGGAAAGTACGCTTGGACACGAGTGAGTTCCTTTTCGAAAAAGTGACCGTTCTTTCGACGGCCACCGCTCGCCCACAAGCAAAGTGAATTATGGGCACGCGGCAGTTGTCGGTCAGGACTATCCAACGGTACGGGGGCTGTTACCGCCGGTCAAACTGATAGGCATACGGCAACGGGACACACCCCGTCTAGACGACACGCCGATGGCTATCGACGGACTGTGGAATTTCGCTTGTAGAGGGCCCTCAACCCTGCTAGCGTCACCGCCGTAATCGACTTTTTCCACAAGGTCTCGGGAAACAGGCCCTCTGATACACAGTGTGTGGAAAACCATGTGGACGCCTTGGAGGCCAATGATGAGTGACGGCGTGGATCCGGCCGCAGATATTGATCTAGCCCAGGCGTGGAAGGCCACTGTCGACACTCTTTCTCCCGGCATGAAGGTGTGGGTCTTTTCGGCCCGTCCGTTGACGTTGCACGGGAGCACCCTCATCGTGGCCGTGCCCGATGACCTCACCCGGACCCAGCTCGAATCGCGTGTTCGCACCCGGCTCGAAGAAGCACTGAGCGAGACATTCGGCACAGAGATCCGTCTGGGCGTCACGGTCGACCCCTCCCTTCCTTTAGAGACAAATCAACAAGACGACTTGTCGACAAATGAGCAAGAGGCGGATGTCGACGACGAGGATGTCGACGAGGACGAGTTCGTACCCAGTTGGGCCGCCAAGCGCGGAAGCGTCACACCGAGGCGCGGAAGCATCGCCGAAGCCCGGCTCAATCCGCGCTACCTTTTCGAAAACTTCGTCATCGGCCAGTCCAACCGTTTTGCCCACGCCGCCGCCGTCGCGGTCGCCGAAGCGCCTGGCAAGGCCTACAACCCACTTGTGATCCACGGCGAGTCCGGCCTCGGCAAGACCCACCTGCTGCATGCGATCGGGCACTACGTGCTCAATCTCTATCCTTCCTCGCGCGTGCGATACGTCAACAGCGAAGAGTTCACCAACGACGTGATCAACGCCATCACCGAAAACAGGACCGCAGCCCTCAAACGCAAGTACCGCGAGATCGACGTACTGCTCGTCGACGACATCCAGTTCCTGGAGCGCAAAGAGTCGACGCAGACCGAGTTCTTCCACACCTTCAACGCGCTGCACAACGAGAACAAGCAGATCGTCATGACGTCCGACCGATCGCCCAAGCTCCTCAAGACCCTGGAAGAGCGGCTGCGCAACCGGTTCGAATGGGGTCTGCAGACCGAGATGCTGCCGCCGGACCTCGAGACCCGCATCGCAATCCTTCGCAAGAAGGCGATGACCGAAAAGCTCACGGCGCCGGCAGACGTGCTCGAGTTCATCGCGAGCAAGGTGCAGACCAACATCCGTGAGCTCGAGGGCGCGCTCATCCGCGCGACGGCTTTCGCCAACCTCAACAACCAGACCGTCGATCTCCAATTGGCACAGATCGTCCTCAAGGACCTCGTCGCCGAGGGTGGAGAGCCCGACATCACAGTCGGCCTCATCATGGCTCAGACGGCGGCATACTCCGAGCTGTCGATCGACGACCTGTGCAGCGGCAACCGCAGTCGCAATCTCGTCCTTGCCCGGCAGATAGCCATGTACCTGTGCCGCGAGCTCACCGACATGTCGCTGCCGAAGATCGGCCAGGAGTTCGGCAACCGGGACCACACGACGGTCATGCACGCGGAGCGCAAGATCCGCAAGCTCATGGCCGAGAAGCACTCGGTCTACAACCAGGTCACCGAGCTGACCAATCGCATCAAGCAACAAGCGCGTCAATCCTGAGGTTTTCTCAACTGCACACCTTGGGGACGAACCTGTGGGTAACAGCGAGTCACCCGTGGAAAGAACAACAATCAATGTGAACGTGATGTGAACAGCAAAACGATACTCACAGGAACCTGTAGTTTGACCCTCTGGAGCTCCACACGTTATCCACCGCGAAATTTGCGGGCTGACCAGCGTAAATATCGGTTATCCACGGTATCCACACTGGCTACTACAACTACTACAGAGATATACATACGAAGAACCAGATGAAGTCGGCTGGCACTGTGAATGTGAATAACCGCCGAGGGCTTCACCTCACTACCGATCTGTCGCTCATACGTGGCAGGATTCATCCCGACGAGAACCGCAGTTTTTTGGAGGCAACACCTCGTGAAGTTTCGCATCGAACGCGACACCCTGGCCGACGCCGTTGCCTGGACTGCCCGCAGCCTTCCCCTGCGCCCGAGCGTTCCCGTTCTCGCCGGATTGCTGATCGAGAGCAGCAACGACGGACTCACGCTGTCCGGTTTCGACTACGAGACCTCCACGCGGGCCACCCTGCCCGCCGAAGTCGCCGATGAGGGGCGTGCCCTGGTGTCCGGCCGACTCCTTGCCGAGATCGTCAAGTCGCTGCCCAACAAGCCGGTGGACGTGTCGTTGGACGGCACCAAGGTCTCGGTCGTATGCGGCAGCGCCCGCTTCAGCCTCCAGACGATGCCGGTCGAGGAATACCCGCAACTCCCCGAGATGCCGTCATCCTCGGGATCGGTCAAGTCCGAAGTGTTCGCGACAGCCGTCAGCCAGGCCGGCGCAGCTGCCGGGCGCGACGAGATGCTTCCGCTGCTCACCGGCGTCCGCCTCGAGATGGAGGGTTCGACGATCTCCCTCATGGCGACCGACCGTTTCCGCGCGAGCCTGCGCGATCTCGAGTGGTACCCCGAGAAGTCCGACATCTCCGCCCAGGCGCTCGTCCCGGCCAAGGTCCTCGGCGAGACGGCCCGCTCGCTGGTCTCCGGCGGCGACATCACGATTGCGATCTCCTCGGGTGAAGCCGGCGAAGGCCTCATCGGCTTCGAAGGTGTCGTCGGCAACGGTTCGCGCCGGACGACGACCCGCCTCCTCGAAGGCGATTTCCCCCGCGTACGCCAGTTGTTCCAGACCCAGGCCGAGACCGTTGCCTATGTCGACACCCAGACCTTCGTCGACTCGGTCAAGCGCGTCGCGCTGGTGGCCGAGCGCAATACGCCCGTGCGCCTGACGTTCTCCGAGGGGCAGCTCCTGCTCGAAGCCGGCAGCGGCGACGAAGCACAGGCCTCCGAATCCATCGAGGCAACCATTACCGGGGCCGACATCTCGATCGGCTTCAACCCCAGTTACCTGCTCGAAGGACTCGCGGTCATGTCCGACCCGGTCGTGCACCTGTCCTTCACCCAGCACACGAAGCCCGCAGCAATCGCCGGCGTCCAGGAAGTGGGGGCTGAGCCAGACTTCGCCTTCCGCTACCTGATCATGCCCGTGCGTTTGCAGAGCTAGACATCAGGAGCGCAACACCATGCATATCGGACTCGTCGGCCTCGGAAAAATGGGCGGCAATATGCGTGAACGTATGCGCAAAGGAGGCGTAACCGTCGTCGGTTACGACCGCAACCCCGAGGTCAGCGACGTCGCATCGCTCGCCGAGCTCGTCGACAAGCTCCCCGCGCCCAAGGTCGTCTGGGTCATGGTGCCGGCCGGTGACATCACCCGCGCGACCGTCACCGAGCTGGGACAGCTCCTCGGCGCCGGGGACGTCGTCGTCGACGGCGGCAACTCGCGCTGGACCGACGATGAGATCCACGCCGCCGAGCTCGCCGAAAAGGGCATCGGCTACATCGACTGCGGTGTCAGCGGTGGCGTATGGGGCCTCGAAAACGGCTACGCACTCATGGCCGGCGGCAGTACCGAAGACATCGCGAAGGTGCAACCGGCCTTTGACGCACTCAAACCCGAGGGCGAGTCCGGGTTCGTCCACGCCGGACGCATCGGTGCCGGGCACTTCTCCAAGATGGTCCACAACGGCATCGAGTACGCCATGATGCAGGCCTACGCCGAGGGCTACGAACTCCTGGAGAAGGTCGACATCGTCGACAACGTCACCGCGGTCTTCGACTCCTGGCGCGAAGGAACCGTCGTCCGCTCCTGGCTGCTCGACCTGCTGGTCAAAGCACTCGAGGACGATCCGGGACTCACCCAGATCCGCGGCTATGCCGAGGACTCCGGCGAGGGACGCTGGACCGTCGAAGCCGCCATCGACAACGCCGTGCCCATGCACACCATCGCCGCTTCGCTCTTCGCGCGTTTCACGTCGCGCCAGGACGAGTCGCCCGCCATGCAAGCCGTCGCCGCCATGCGTCAGCAGTTCGGTGGCCACGCGGTCAAGGCCGCGGCCGAGGCGGGCCTCGACCCGCGCGACGCCTAGCGGTCGTGCACGTCTCACACCTGTCGCTTCACAACTTCCGCTCCTACGCCGAGGTCGAGGTCGACCTCGGACCCGGATCAACGGCGTTCATCGGTGCTAACGGTCAGGGCAAGACCAATCTCGTCGAGGCGATCGACTATGTCGCGACACTCGGGTCGCATCGGGTCGCCAACGACACCCCCCTGGTCAAGGCCGACACCGACCGGGCCGTTGTGCGCGCGAGCGTCGTCCGCGGCGACCGTACGGCCCTGCTCGAGGTCGAGATCACACCCGGCAAGGCCAATCGGGCCCGCATCAACAAGTCGCCGCTGCCGCGGACGAGGGACATCGTCGGAGTCCTGCGCACCGTCCTGTTCTCTCCGGAGGACCTGGCGCTGATCAAGGGTGACCCCGCAGACCGGCGCCGCTTCCTCGACGCCTTGCTCATCCTGCAGACGCCCCGACTCGGTGGGGTCAAGGCGGACTACGACCGGATCCTGCGCCAGCGCAACACGTTGCTCAAATCGGCGGGCCGCCGGCGCGATGCCGAGCTCCCGACATTGGATATCTGGGACGAAAACCTTGCCCGGGTCGGCGGCGAGCTCATGGCCGCACGGCTTGCGCTTCTCGCGGCGCTCGCGCCCTATCTCGCCTCGGCCTACATCCAGGTCGCAGCCAACGCGGCGACGGACAGGCAAGTTGCGACGGCGGTCTACCGGCCCTCGTTCGAGATCGACGAGGCGGCAGTCGACGCCGGCTCCCTCGAAGCCGCGCTTCTGGCCGAGCTCAGCCGGCGGCGCCGCGACGAGCTCGATCGCGGGGTCAGTCTCGTCGGCCCACACCGCGACGACGTGACGCTGACCCTCGGCGACCTCCCGGCCAAGGGCTATGCGAGCCACGGCGAATCCTGGTCGTTCGCACTCGCGCTGAAACTGTCGTCTTTCGAACTACTTCGCGCCGACGGAGACGATCCGGTGCTTATCCTTGACGATGTGTTTGCCGAACTCGATCTGGGCCGCCGCGACCAGCTCGCGGCACTCGTCGGCTCGGCCGAGCAGGTCCTCGTGACCGCCGCGGTCGCCGAAGACGTGCCCGCCGGTCTGGTCGGTCAGCGCTTCCGGGTCGATGAGGGCGGCGTGACTCTTGACTGAGCCACCGGACCCCGGGCAAGAGCCCGAACCCACGCCGGGCAAGGGCGACGGACTTGAGCTTGCCCGCGACATCGCCGGCGCCTACCGGACCTCAGCACCCAAGCAACCCCGACGTGCCGGCAAGAAGCCCGGCGCCAATCGCGGTGTCAAGCGAGCGTCCAAGGACGATCCCGAGCCGCTGTCGGACGTGCTCGGCAAGCTCATCGCCGATCAGGGTTGGGAGGACGACCTCTCGGCCCAGCGGGTGTTCACCGACTGGGCCAGCATCGTCGGCGAGGAGGTCGCCCAACATTGCGCCGTCGTCGGCTATGAGGACGGTCAGGTCGAGGTCGAGGCGAGCTCGACGGCCTGGGCCACCCAGCTCCGGTTGCTTGCGCCCCGAATCGTGGCCAAGCTCAACCAACAGTTGGGGCAGGGGTCGGTCGTACGGCTCAACATCCACGGCCCGAAGGGCCCGTCCTGGATCAAGGGCAAACGAACGATCCGCAATGCCCGCGGGCCCCGCGACACCTACGGATAGTTAGGCGGGTGCGAGCCGTGCGAACGATCCTAGGACAACGGCCGTCACGGCGCCGATGAGTCCGAGCACGAGCGCAGCGTCCAGGAAACCCTCCCAGCCGCCGGTCGGCCGGACGCCGACCACGATCAGGAACACTCCCGCGGCGGCGGCACCCGCCAAGGCAGCAACAGTCGTATGGATCAGGCCGGCCCCGGACTTCCGCACACCGACGAACACCGCAACTGTCGATCCCCACAACAGGCATACGGCCAGCGCCGCGACGATGTCGCCCGGCCGATGCCAGCCGGCAACCACGGTCGAGGCGCCGGTGAGCGTGGCGACGAAGGAACCGGCGACGGCAAAGAGCGGGCGCAACGCCCCGGGCGCAACGAGGAGCGTGGCAAGGACCACGCTCGTCACGACGGTCGTATGACCGCTCGGGAGGCTGTTGAGCGTGGTGAAGCCGAGGTCGGGCCGATCGAGCACGCTGCGCTTGAGCACTTGGGTCGTGACATTGGCCCCGGCGATGATCACCGCGGCGGCAACGGCCAGGCGCGCCTGGCCCCGGATGAGGGCGAGCGCGAGGCAGATCAGCAGGGCGATCGCGGCTGCGCCGATCGAGACGTAGCCGAGATAGCCGAGGAGCGTCCGCTTGGCATCGGGGCCGGCGTAGACCGAGGACATGGCGCGTTGGTCCCAGGACTGGCCCCGAAAACTGCCGAGGGCGATCCGGATCGTGGCCAGCAGAACGACCGTGCTTGCAACGAAAAGGCCGATTGGCATAGCCGTTCGGCGTCGGACATCCAGGGTTTCGGTCACGCCACAACGATGCCCGACGCCGACAAACCGGTGAGCCTAAAGCGGCTTGATCGCAATTCGTCCCGACCCAAGCGGTGACAAAAAGAGCCGGAGACCACGCTTGGCAGTGAATTCATCGGTGGCTTGGCGCGATCCCTTCCAGAATCCGTAGTCGTCGATGATGAGGATGCCGCCGGGTGTGAGGCGGTCATAGAGGTGGTCGAGCTCGTGAATCGTCGAGGCATACCAGTCGGTGTCGAGACGCAGGATCGCAATTTTCTCCGGAGCCTGGTCGGGGATCGTTTCCTCGACCATTCCCTGATGGAAATGGACGCGGTCGGCGGGATAGTCGACCTCACGGATTCCTTCCTTGACATCGTCGAGCGTGGCGTATGCCCAGATGGCCTGATCGCGGGTGCCCTTCTCGAGAAGGGTCTCGGCGGTCTCGCCGTCGAAACGGCGATCCTCTTCGCCCGGGGGCGGCATGCCCTCGAACGTGTCGAAGAGGTGGATGCTCCGGTCCGAAGCGCCCAGGGACTTCAACACCAGGGCAACGGTTTGCATACTGCCGCCGCGCCATACGCCGCATTCGACGATGTCGCCCTCGATGTCGCTGTTGATCACATAGCGCGTCGCCTCGATGAGGCCGTAGATCTTCTGGACGCCGGTCAAGGTTCGTGGCTTCACCTGCCTGATGATCGCCTTGGCCTCGTCGTCGTAATGTCGGGGAAGTGAGAGTTTCTTCGCGGCGTTCGGATCCGGTGCCTTTTGGAAGCGGTATCCGGTCAGCTTGATCATGACTCGGTTGATCATCGACTTCAGCATGACTCGACAGTAACCGGGACGCGGTGCAACCCGAGGCGGTGCGCTGGCCGGCTCAGCAGGGATCAATTCTCCGCCAAAATCGCTCGTCCAGCGATATAGGGGATCGCTCTCTACCCCGCCGCCTCGTCCACGCGCCACTTTTGTGGCTCTGCGTGGCATGCGTGCCACGAAGCCGCGCCCATTTAGCGGTGGGTAACGCAAGAAACGCCTCTGTACGCCCGTATAATGGATTTGTGACCCAAACTCCAGATCCGCAGAACACGTATGACGCCAGCAACATTCAGGTTCTCGAAGGTCTAGAGGCGGTACGCAAGCGCCCAGGCATGTACATCGGGTCCACCGGCGAGCGTGGGCTGCACCATCTGGTCTATGAAGTGGTCGACAACTCGGTCGATGAAGCCCTCGCCGGCTACTGCAGCGTCATCGACGTCACGATCCTCGCCGACGGCGGAGTGCGGGTCATTGACGACGGTCGCGGCATCCCCGTCGACGAGCACCCGATCGAGAAGATCCCCGCTGTCACGCTCGTGCTCACGTCGCTCCACGCCGGCGGCAAGTTCGGCGGCGGCGGATACAAAGTCTCAGGTGGCCTGCACGGCGTCGGCGTCTCCGTGGTCAACGCGCTGTCGTCCCGGATGTTCGTCGAGGTCCGTCGCGACGGTTACCGCTGGACCCAGTCATTCACCTATGGCGTCCCGGACGAGCCACTCGAGCGGCACGAGAAGTCCGACGAGACCGGCACCACCACGACGTTCTACGCCAGCGAAGACATCTTCGAGACGACCAACTACTCCTACGAGACGCTGACGACACGTTTCCGCGAGATGGCGTTCCTCAACAAGGGGCTCGAGATCGTCGTACGCGACGAGCGCGACGGATCGCGGGACATCCTCGACGCGGCCGACAATGCCGCCGCCGAGGCCGAGGGAGCCGAGATCGGCATGCCCAAGAGGACGTCGACGGCCGGCCTCGAACGTCGTTTCCGTTACGACGGCGGACTCGTCGACTACGTCAACCACATCAATGTCGGCGGCAAGTCGCCGATCCACCGCGAAGTCATCTCGATCGAGTCCGAGGACCCCGGCAAGGGCCTGAGC
>JALYQD010000008.1 GCA_030856025.1 Actinomycetota bacterium | reverse complement strand
CAGGAGCCGGTGCACCCGGCGGAGCCCCCGGTGGCAACCGTGGCGGCCCCGGTGGACCTCCCGGCGGTGGCGGTGGCTTCGGCGGCCGTCCCGGTGGCGGTGGCCCGCGCGGCAACAACCGCGGTGGCACTCAGGGCGCCTTCGGTCGCGCCGGAGGCCCCGTACGTCGTGGCCGCAAGAGCAAGCGCGCGAAGCGTCAGGAATACGACCAGATGCAGGCGCCCGCCATCGGCGGCGTCCGCGTCCGCAAGGGCAACGGCGAGGCCGTACGCCTGACCCGTGGTTCCTCGCTGGGCGACTTCGCCGAGAAGATCGGCGTCGACGCGGCATCGCTGGTGGAGGTTCTGTTCCACCTGGGCGAGATCGTGACGGCTACCCAGTCGGCCAATGACGACACCCTGCAGCTGCTCGGCGAAGAGCTCAACTACACCGTTGAGATCATTTCGCCCGAGGACGAAGATCGTGAGCTCCTCGAGTCCTTCGATCTCGAATTCGGTGAGCACGAAGGAGATGACACGGACCTCGCGGCACGTCCGCCGGTCGTCACCGTCATGGGCCACGTCGACCACGGCAAGACCAAGCTCCTCGACGCTCTTCGCAAGACGAACGTCGTGGACAAGGAGGCCGGCGGCATCACCCAGACCATCGGCGCCTACCAGGTCGCGACCGAGGTCGACGGCACCGAGCGCCGCATCACCCTGATCGACACACCTGGTCACGAGGCGTTCACCGCCATGCGTGCCCGTGGTGCCCAGGCGACCGACATCGCGATCCTCGTGGTCGCGGCCGACGACGGCGTCATGCCCCAGACGGTTGAGGCGCTCAACCATGCCAAGGCCGCCGGTGTGCCGATCGTGGTCGCGGTCAACAAGGTGGACAAGCCGGACGCCGATCCGACCAAGGCCCGTGGCCAGCTCACCGAATACGGTCTCGTTCCCGAGGAGTACGGCGGCGACACGATGTTCGTCGACGTCTCGGCCAAGAGCGAAACCGGTCTCGATGACCTGCTCACGGCCGTTGTCCTGACTGCGGATGCCTCGCTCGACTTGCGGGCCAACCCCAATCAGAACGCCGAAGGCCTCGTCATCGAAGCCCACCTCGACCGCGGCCGTGGCCCGGTTGCGACGGTCCTGGTCCACCGCGGCACGTTGCGCGTGGGCGACTCGCTCGTCGCCGGTCCCGCCTTCGGACGCGTTCGCGCCCTGCTCGACGAGCATGGCGAGAGCATCGAAGAGGCCACACCATCGCGTCCCGCGCTGGTGCTCGGTCTGACCGCAGTTCCGGGCGCCGGAGACAACTTCATGGTTGTCGCCGATGACCGGCTCGCACGTCAGATCGCCGAGAAGCGTGAAGCGCGCGAACGCAACGCGTTGCTCGCTCAGCGCAGCGGTCGCCGCACCCTCGAGGACTTCATGTCCTCGATGGAGAAGGGCGAAGCCGACGAGTTGCTGCTCATCCTCAAGGGTGACGGTTCGGGTTCGGTCGAAGCGCTCGAAGACGCATTGGCCAAGATCGACGTCGGCGAAGACGTTGCTCTGCGTGTCATCGACCGCGGTGTCGGTGCCATCACCGAGACCAACGTCATGCTCGCCGCGGCCTCCAACGCGATCATCATTGGCTTCAACGTCCGCCCGCAGGGCAAGGCGACCGAGGTCGCTGACCGCGAAGGTGTCGAGATCCGTTACTACTCGGTGATCTACCAGGCCATCGAAGAAATCGAAGCGGCCCTCAAGGGCATGCTCAAGCCCGAGTTCGAAGAAGCTCAGCTGGGCACCGCCGAGATCCGCGAGATCTTCCGTTCGTCCAAGATCGGCAACATCGCCGGTTGTATGGTCACGAGCGGCACGATCCGACGCAATGCGAAGGCACGTCTGCTGCGTGACGGAGCCGTTGTGGCCGACAATCTTGATCTTGGCAGCCTCAAGCGCGAAAAGGACGATGCGTCCGAAGTGCGCGAAGGCTTCGAATGTGGTCTGACGCTCAAGGGTTACAACGACCTGAAGATCGGTGACATCGTCGAAACCTTCGAAATGCGTGAGATTCCGCGCGCATGAGGGGTCTGAAAGCCTGATGGCGGGACAACGCGTCAACAAGGTCGCCGACCGGATCAAGGTCCTCGTGGCGGAGATGCTGGAGCGCCGGATCAAGGATCCGCGCCTCGGCTTCCTCACGGTGACCGATGTCCGGCTCACCGGTGACAGTCAGCACGCATCGGTGTTCTACACCGTGCTGGGTGATCAGACTCAGATCGATTCGACCGCGGACGCGCTGAAGAGCGCGACCGGGTTGATTCGGTCCGAAGTCGGCAAGCAGCTCGGCTTGCGGCATACGCCGTCGATCGAGTTCTTCCTCGATGCCGTGCCCGAAACGGCCCG
This sequence comes from Actinomycetota bacterium, assembly GCA_030856025.1. GTDB lineage: Bacteria > Actinomycetota > Actinomycetes > Propionibacteriales > Nocardioidaceae > JACMOZ01. Next base: position 4,620 of record JALYQD010000008.1, on the reverse strand, counting down.
GCAGATCGAAGACCTGCTCACGAAGGCACGCGACCTGGATGCCGCCGTTGCGGCCCAGGCTGCGGGCGCCGAGTATGCCGGGGATCCCGATCCGTACAAGAAAAAAGATGAGCAGGAGACAACCAGCCCTGAAGGGCAAGAGTGATTTCCGGTCTCGTCATTGTCGACAAGCCGTCCGAATGGACATCTCACGATGTCGTCGGGCGGCTTCGTCGTCTGGCAGGCACCCGCAAAGTAGGGCACGCGGGGACGCTTGACCCGATGGCCACGGGGGTCCTCGTCCTCGGCGTCAACCGCGCGACGCGGCTCCTCGGCCACCTGATGCTGACCGAGAAGGAATACCTCGCGACGATCCGTCTCGGTGCCAGCACCGTCACCGATGACAAGGAAGGCGACGTCATCGCCGGGGCCTCCGCCTCGCACCTCACCGATGAGGACGTTCGCCGGGCGGTCGAACCCTTCCGCGGAGACATCGAGCAAGTCCCTTCGGCGGTTTCGGCCATCAAGGTCGACGGCCAGCGCTCATACGCCCGGGTGCGAGCCGGCGAGGACGTCGAGCTCAAGGCCAGGAAAGTTCACGTCGACACGTTCGAGATCGACGACATACGCACCGAGGGTCAATACCGCGACATCGACGTGCGGGTGGTCTGCTCGAGCGGCACCTATATCCGGGCTCTGGCCCGGGACCTCGGCGTGTCGCTCGGCGTCGGCGGACACCTGACGATGCTGCGGCGCACGCGGGTCGGGCCGTTCACGCTCGAACACGCCAGAACCCTTGACGAGCTCGGCGCCGAATTCGGTGTGCTCGACCTCGACCACGCGGCGCGGCTCACGTTTCCGGCCTTCGAGGCCGACGAGGTACAGGCCAACGACATACGTTTCGGCCGCGCCCTCGCCTCCGTCGACCTCGGGGCTCCGGGTCCGGTTGCCGTGTTCGCGCCCGGCGGCGAATTCCTCGCCTTGTACGAAGCCGCCGGAGACGGCGCGAAAGCCATCGCCGTTTTCGCTACTGTCACACCATGAGACTCACGCGCAACACGCCCCGCAGCCTGCTCAAACGGGGCTTGGTCGGCATGTTGTACGCACAGATCACCATCATCGTGTCGCTCATGACGACCAGCGCGATCCGCAAGCGATTGCGCGGCACCCACGCCAAACCGTTCCCGGTGACACCGCCGACCACGACCGCGATCGGCGTGGACAACACGGCGACGACGTTCACCTACGGCGAAGACCTCTTCGCCGACATGCTCGACGCCATTGCCGCGGCCAAGCACCGCATCCTGTTCGAGACGTTCATCTGGAAAGGCGATTCGGTCGGCAAGCAGTTCAAGCAGGCACTCATCGACGCGGCGGACCGGGGTGTCGACGTCTATGTGATCTATGACGGTTTCGCCAACCTCGTGGTGTCGCCGCAGTTCCTGAGGTTCCCGCCGACGATCAGGGTCTTGCGCTACCCGGTGTTCTCGGTGGGCATGCTGTGGTTGAGCTTCCGTCGATTCGGCCGCGACCACCGCAAGATCCTCGTCGTCGACGGCGAGATCGGTTACGTCGGCGGCTACAACATCGGCAAGGCCTACGCGACCAAATGGCGCGACACCCACATCAAGATCCAGGGTGCCTCGGTCTGGGATCTCGACAACGCCTTCGTCGACTTCTGGAACCTGCGCCACGTCGACGCGGACAAGCTCACCGATCACGGCAAGTCCAGTTGGGACTCGCACATCCGCGCTCACCGCAATGTGCCGCGGCAGCTGATCTTCCCGATCCGCGGTATGTACCTCGAGGCGATAGACCGGTCCCAGCATCACATCTACATCACCCAGGCCTACTTCATTCCCGACGGTGACATCCTCAGTGCTCTGCTCGACGCGGCCAAGCGAGGCGTGGAGGTGCGGATCCTGATGCCGGAGATCTCCAACCACGTCGTCGCCGACTGGCTGGCGCGCGGTTTCTACTCGAAACTGCTGGACGGCGGTGTCAGGATCCTGCTCTACAAGGACGCGATGGTCCACGCGAAGACCGCGACCATCGACGGCAAGTGGTCGACGATCGGCACCGCCAACATCGACCGACTGAGCCTCACCGGCAACTACGAGATCAACCTCGAGATCCTCGACGACGATGTGGCCAAGCACATGGAGGTGGTCTTCTCCAACGACAGCGGCAACACGCGCGAGCTCACCGCCGACGAATGGCACTCCCGACCCTGGGTCGCCAAAGCCTGCGAGCTGATCCTCGCCCCGCTTCGCCCGCTGCTCTGAACGGTCCGACTGAGCATAAGAGACTTCTCACGGCGATCTTGCGGTATGAGCACAGCGGCCTCGATGAGAACCAGGTGAGAGAGTTCTTAGAGAGTCTCCCGCTCTGTCCCGGCACGCCGTATGGCACAGTTTTCCCGTGATGATTTGGCGCGAGGCGGATGGGGCATCGGTCGAATCCATGACCCAGCCGAGCGTTGTCACGATCGGCAACTTCGATGGGGTCCATCTCGGCCACCGCCATGTCCTTGCGCGTGCGCGCGGACTCGCCGGATCGTTGCGCGCCGAATCCCCGCTCCCGGTCGTCGCGGTGACATTCGATCCGCATCCGCTCGAAGTCATCGCGCCCGATCACGCGCCGCTGCGGCTGAGCACTCTGCGCCAACGCATTCCGCTGCTTCGCGCCGCCGGCGCCGACTTCGTCTACGTGCTTGCATTCAGCAAGGACATGTCCGCCTGGACCCCCGACGAGTTCGTCCAAAAGGTCCTGGTCGACCAGCTCCACGCAGCGGGAGTCGTCATTGGCGAGAACTTCCGGTTCGGCCACAAGGCCGCCGGGGACATCGACTTCCTGCGTGCCGCAGGCGAGACATATGGATTTGCCGTGGACGGACTGGCTCTGGACGGGGGAGAGGTGGCGTATTCGTCGACTCTCGTGCGTTCTCTTGTCGCCGACGGCGACGTGGCGAGGGCCGCGGAGATCCTCGGCCACCCGCACACCGTCGAAGGTGTGGTGGTGAAGGGTGAGCAGCGCGGGCGTGAGCTCGGCTTCCCGACCGCCAACATGCCTGCTGATCCCGACGTTGCCGTACCGGCCGACGGCGTCTATGCCGGCTGGGTCATCCGCGCCGGCGCCGTCCGACTGCCCGCAGCGATCTCTGTGGGCACCAATCCGACCTTCGACGGCGTCGGACGGCGCATTGAGTCATACGTCCTCGACCGGACCGATCTGGATCTCTATGGCGAGACGATCGGCGTCGAGTTCGTGGAGCACCTTCGCGGTCAGGTCAAGTTCACCGGTGTCGACGACCTGGTCGCGACCGTCGCGAACGACGTCTCCCGCACCCGCACTGTTCTCGGTGTCGGCTAGCGGGGGACTGCGGCGAGCTTCTTGAGGCTCGGAGTCTTCGGTGCCGGCTCGTCCACAAGTGTCGAATAGGCCTCGCGCGCAACCGCATCCATACCCCGGCGGAACGGGTGGAACGCCGCCGCCACGAACAAGGTGCTCTTGGACCCGTTGACGTAGGCCTCCTTGCCGGCGCAGACCTCATGGCCGGTCCCCAGGGAGTAGGCGTCGACGTACGCGATTTTCTTCTCGTCGGCCGCCTGCTCGAGTGACCTGTTGAGCCTTCGCTCGATGGAGTCGGCCTGCTTGCGGTCGGAATCGGCCAGGGGCAGGGTCGGGCAGGCGCCCGTTTCGGGAAATACGCGCAGGTAGCCGACGATGACGATCTTGGCGTGCGGGGCCCGCTCCCTGATGGCGATGATCGCGTCTTCGACATGTGACTGCACCTGGGCGGCGAACGCCAGCCTCGTATCGATGTCCCGGCGCCCGATCGACGCCAGGATCAGGTTCTGGAACAGCGCGAAGTCATTGCCGCCGATGCCCAGCGTCACGAGATCTGTGGATTTCGTGAGCGCAATCAGCTGGGGCGGGACGTCCGTCTTGGGGTCCGGCTTCAGGCCTACGCGTTTGCTCTGCGACGAATAGAGGTCGTCCGTCGTGGCTCCTGCGCAACTGACGTCCCTCAGCGTCTTCACCTTCAGGTAGGACGCGAGGTAGCTCGGGTAGTTGCCGCCGGACCGGAAGCATGTCGTCGGTGACCCTTTGATCGCCGGTGCGATGAAAGGGCCGGCGGTGAAGGAGTCCCCCAAGGCGACGTAGTCGGCGAACGGCACGGTGTCCACGGGGTCGGCGGCGGGCTTGGGCGGATTGGACGAACAGGCAGCCACGGACGCAAGGACGCAGCCCAGCACCGCAGCGGTGAGGATCCGTCGCATCTGTTCTCCCATCGGAGGGGGGCGTCAGCACCAAATCTCTCATGTGCGGCCAAAGGCAACGACCCAAGGTGGGACGCCCGCATACTGGGGTGCACGCCGAAAGTGGGCGGTCACGCCGATTCGCTTATGCGGCCCCCACGCTGATAACCTGAACCTGCCGTATAACGGCCACGGATAGAGAGTGCCCGGGTGAACAGGCCCCGGCGCGCCGTGCAACGAATCCCCTAAGGAGATCGCGTGTCGAAGAAGACTGCGCAGCCCACGGTCGCGGGAGCGACCAAAGAAACCATCATTGCCCAGTACGCCACTGGCGAAGGCGACACCGGATCTCCTGAGGTCCAGATCGCCTTGCTCACAG
>JALYQD010000001.1 GCA_030856025.1 Actinomycetota bacterium | reverse complement strand
CCCCGGCATTGACTTCGGATCAGGGGCAGGGGTCCATTGCCGGGGGTTCAGGCGTCTCGACGCCTGCCTTGCCCAGCGTGGCCTCGAAGGCCTTGGCCCACGAACCGTCGTCTTCGGCGGTCTTGATCGTGTCCTGGATGAACTCGCACAGCTCCGGCTTGTCCTTGCTGTAGCCGATGCCGTAGCGCTCTTCGGAGAACGGTTCGCCGACGACTTCGAGCTCATCGGGATTCTCGGCGGCGTAGCCGAGCAGGATCGAACCGTCTGTGGTCATGGCGCCGACTGCACCGTCGAGCACCTGGTCGCGGCATTGTGAATAGGTTTCGAAGCCCCGGGCCTTGGCGCCCTTGTCCTCGACCTGCTTCAGGGATGTCGAGCCGGTAACCGAACAGACTTCCTTGCCATCGACGTCATCGACGCTTTTGATGTCGCTGCCCTTCTTGACGAGGAGCTGCTGGCCGGTGACGTAGTACGGGCCGGCCTGGCCGACGACCTCGCGGCGTTCATCGGTGATGGAGTAGGAGGCGAGGACGAAGTCGACGGTGCCCTTCTGGAGGAAGGGTTCGCGGTTGTCGGAGATCGTTTCGATCCAATCGACGTCGGCAGCCTTGATGCCGAGCTTCGCGGCGAGGATCTTGCCCATTTCGACATCGAGCCCAGTCGGGACATCGACACCGGCCTTCTTGAACCCGAGTCCGGGCTGGTCGAACTTGACGCCGATCTTGACCTTGCCGGACTTGGCGATCTCCTTCATGCGGGTGCCGTCCTCGAACTGCGCCGCCGCGTCTTTGTCGACCTTGGTGTCGACGGGGTTCTTGTCCTCTTCGCCGGCGTTGCCGCAGGCTCCCAGGATCAAGGCCGCCGCTGCCGCGATCACGGCAATACGTGTGCGTTTCATGTGTGTCCCCTTCATCAGTGTTTCAGGATCTTGCCGAGGAAGTCCTTGGCCCGATCGGATTGCGGATTAGTGAAGAACTCGTGGGGCGTGTTTTCCTCGACGATGCGGCCGTCGGCCATGAACAGGACCCGGTCGGCGGCGGTGCGGGCGAAGCCCATCTCGTGGGTGACGACGATCATCGTCATACCGCCCTTGGCCAGGTCGATCATGGTGTCGAGGACTTCCTTGATCATTTCGGGGTCAAGGGCCGACGTGGGCTCATCGAAGAGCATGACCTTGGGCTCCATGGCGAGTGCGCGGGCGATCGCCACGCGCTGCTGCTGGCCGCCCGAGAGCTGAGCCGGGAACTTGGTGGCCTGCTCGTCGATGCCGACTCGCTTCAGCAATTCGTGGGCGAGCTTTTCGGCTTCTGCCTTCTTGGCCTTGCGGACCTTGAGCGGGCCGAGCGTCACGTTTTCGAGGATCGTCTTGTGCGCGAAGAGATTGAAGGACTGGAACACCATGCCGACGTCGGCGCGGAGCTGTGCGAGGCCCTTGCCTTCCTCGGGGAGCTTGTCGCCGTCGATGAGGATCGTGCCCTCGTTGATCGTCTCGAGCCTGTTGATGGCCCGGCACAACGTCGACTTGCCTGAGCCGGAGGGACCGATGACCACAACCACTTCGCCGGGTCGGATTTCGAGGTTGATGTCCTGCAGAACATGCAGGTCGCCGAACCATTTCTGTACGCCCTGCATCGACACCATGGAGGTGGATGGGGTTGCGGCAGCGCCGTCACTTCCTTGGGACATGCAATGAACTTAGTCGTGACCGCCATCACATGGCAAAGGCGCCGTGCCGCTCGTAGTCGAATCGTTACCAACCACTACCGCCACACGCCCACGGCGAGGGCGATCGCGAGCAACTTCACGAGCCAGTCGCCGGCATGGACAGCCGCGATTTTCGGGGGTGTGCGCTCGTGGGACACGGCGCCCGTTTGAGCACGAACGGGAAACCGACCCAGATTGCGAGCCCGAGAAACAGGCCGGCCGACCAGGTGTCGACCGCATCACGTCGCGAGCGCATCGACGACAGCGAGCACTGCGGGGCTCTCGGCCATGCTTCGTCGGTACAGAGCCATGACTTCGCGCGTGGGTACGGGGTTGTATGCCCTGATCGCGACAACGTCATCGGGCAGGGGAGCGCGTCCGAGCTGAGGCACGAGCGCAATGCCGAGTCCGGCCCGCACCAGGGCGATATGGGAGTCGAACTCCATCGATTGGTGGGCGATCCGGGGCAGCCGGCCGGTGCCGTCATACATCCGGTGCAGCCACTGTCGGCAGATGGTGCCTTCGGGTGTCGCGATCCAGTCCTCGTCGATGAGGTGTGCCGGCGTGACCCGTCGGCGCCCGGCGAGACGATGTCCGGCCGGCACGAGTACGTGCGCCTCGTCGTGGTGCAGCGACCGTGTGACCAGGTGATCGGGGATCGGCAACGACACGTCACCCCAGCTGTGCACGACCGAGATCTCACAGTGGCCGTCGGCGACGAGATCGATCGCTTCCCAGGGTTCGGTCTCCATGACACGCAGCGACAGGTCTGGATGTGCCGCGAGCACGTCGCGTACCGCGGGGGCGACGAGGCCGCGCATGGCCGTCGAGAACGCCGCAAGCCGCAGACTGCCGGCGACACGGTCGGCGTCGCGATGCAGCCCGGACTCCATCATTTCGAGGTCGGTGAGCAGCCGTCCGCCCGTGTCGACGAGCCGTCGGCCGTGATCGGTGAGGATCACGCCGCGACCGACACGCTCAAGCAACGGGACGCCGACCTGCTTCTCCAGGCGCTTGATCTGCTGCGAAACCGCGGAGGGACTGAAACCCAGGGCATCGGCAGCCGAGATCACCGAACCATGGGTGTTGACGCTACGGAGCGAGACAAGGGCGTTGAGATCGAGCATCCCACAACGATACACATTTGCTTCATGAATTCATACAAAATCATTCGCTGGTCCTGCATGATGCTTTGCGCGAGAATGGTGCGTATGAACCTTCGAGACTCCCTCCTTGCCGGCGCCGTCGCGGTGATCTGGGGCTTCAACTTCGTCGTCATCGACTGGGGCATGCATGACGTTCCGCCATTGCTGTTCGTGTCGATCCGTTTCGTCGTCGTCCTTCTCCCGGCGATCTTCCTGGTGCGTCGCCCCGATGCTCCGTGGCGGACCGTTCTCGGAGTCGGCCTGTTCATGTCGCTGGGCCAGTTCGGCTTCTTGTATGTGTCGATGCACGCCGGGATGTCACCCGGACTGGCTGCGCTGGTCCTCCAGGCCCAGGTGATCTTCACGATCGTGATCGCCGCGGGCTGGCTGGGCGAGATGCCGACCGCCAAGCAGATCGGTGGCGTGATCCTGGGTTCTGCGGGCCTGATCGTCGTCGCGGTCGGGCGAGGTGGACACGTCCCGTTGATGGCGCTCGTGCTCTGTGTGCTCGGCGCCCTCTCCTGGGGTATCGGCAATGTGATCTCGCGGGCTTCGGGAGTCAAGGGTGGGCTCTCGCTCACCGTATGGTCGGCCCTGGTCGTTCCCGTCCCGTTGCTGGCGCTTTCGCTTTTGCTCGACGGACCCACGGTGGTCGGTGAAGCTCTTGTCGGCATGGGCTGGGAGGCAGTGGCATCGACTCTCTACACGGCGGGCCTGGCGTCGCTGGTCGGCTACGCGATCTTCAACTCGCTGCTCTCCCGCTACGCTTCCTCGGCCGTCGTGCCGTGGGTGCTGCTCGCACCGGTTGTCGCGATGGCCTCGGCCTGGTGGCTGCTCGATCAACGCCCCAACGTGGCCGAGACTGCGGGCGGCCTGCTCCTGTTGGTGGGCGCGCTGATCGCCTTGTCATCGAAGGTGCACCAAGTTGTCGAATACCCCGCAGGGAGTGAAGAAACTCCTGCAGCAAAGCCACGTATCCTTGACAGGTCATGATGAAGACCTATGAAGTGCGCACCTACGGGTGCCAGATGAATGTCCACGACTCCGAGCGCCTCACCGGCCTGCTCGAGAACGCCGGCTATGCCGCCAACGTCGGCGATGTCCCGGCCGATGTCGTGGTCTTCAACACGTGCGCGGTCCGCGAGAACGCCGACAACAAGCTGTACGGCAACCTGAGCATGCTCTCCTCGATCAAGGAGAAGAACCCGACCATGCAGATCGCCGTCGGCGGCTGCCTGGCGCAGAAGGACCGCGACACGATCACGAAGCGCGCGCCCTATGTCGACGTGGTTTTCGGCACCCACAACATCGGTTCCTTGCCGGTGCTGCTCGAGCGCGCCCGCATCCAGCAGGAGGCGCAGGTCGAGATCCTCGAGTCGCTCGAGGTGTTCCCCTCGACGCTGCCGACCAAGCGCGACTCGGTCTTCGCCGCCTGGGTGTCGATCAGCGTCGGCTGCAACAACACCTGCACGTTTTGCATCGTTCCCGCCCTTCGCGGCAAGGAAAAGGACCGCCGTCCCGGTGAGATCCTCGCCGAGGTCGAGGCGCTGGTGGCCGACGGAGTCGTCGAGGTCACCCTGCTCGGCCAGAACGTCAACTCCTATGGAGTCGAGTTCGGCGACAAGCTCGCCTTCGGCAAGTTGCTGCGCGCCTGCGGTCAGATCGAAGGCCTCGAGCGTGTGCGCTTCACCTCGCCGCACCCCAAGGACTTCACCGACGACGTCATTGCCGCCATGGCCGAGACGCCCAACGTCATGCCCCAGCTCCACATGCCGTTGCAGTCGGGCTCCGACACGGTTTTGAAGGCCATGCGGCGTTCATACCGCAAGGAAAAGTACCTCGGGATCATCGACCGGGTGCGCGACGCGATGCCCCATGCGGCGATCACGACCGACATCATCATCGGCTTCCCGGGCGAGACCGAGGAGGATTTCCTCGAGACGATGGACGTGGTCCGCCGGGCCCGGTTCACCAGCGCCTTCACATTCCAGTACTCCAAGCGCCCCGGCACGCCGGCTGCCGAGATGGACGACCAGCAGCCCAAGGCAGTCGTCCAGGACCGCTACGACCGGCTCGTGACCCTCCTCAACGAAATCTCCTGGGAGGAGAACAAGGAGCTGGTCGGCACGACGGTCGAGCTCCTTGTCGCCGACCACGAAGGCAAGAAGGATGGCGCCACGCATCGCCTGACCGGCCGCGCCCGCGACAACCGGTTGGTGCACTTCGCCCCAGGCGGACAGGGGCGGAGTGCCCCAGGCGGACAGGGGCGGAGTGCAGAGGTTCGCCCCGGTGACATGGTCGACGTCGAGATCACCTATGCCGCCCCGCACCACCTCGTCAGCGACGCCGAACCGATAGACGTTCGCAGGACGCGTGCCGGCGATGCGTGGGAGAAGCGTCAGGGCAGGACCGAAGTCATGGGCGTTGGTCTCGGTATGCCGTCCTTCGGCGTTCCGGCTCCTCTGCCGGTCGTCGACTCCGGCTGCGCTCTCTGACGTCAGGGCGGGGAGGCAACTCGGACTAGATGTCTTCGACGAATTCCGGATAGGGATCGAGAAGCGCTTCGGGTATGACGCATTCGGGCTCGCTGGCCCAGTCCATACGGTCGAGGATCGAATCGCCGTCGGCGTCCTTCGGCTCTTCCAGGTCGGGCTCGGCGCCGAGCTCCACCTGATCGGCGTAGGCGCTCCGCGCTTTGAGCAGCTGCTGCCAGTCGGCGGCCCATGCGAGCGTCGGCTTGTCGGCGGCGAGCACCTCGGGGTCGAGGGCCAGAACGGCGTCGATCATCCGTTGGGCGGCGGCGTTCTGCTTCTCGATGATCTCGGCCTGATGGTGTGGTGATCCGGTGACGGTCAAGCCGTTGACCGTCTTGGTCATCCGGTCGCACTCGTGCTCGACGACCGTCAGGATCTCGGGTTCGTCGATGTAGGTGTCGAGGTCCCAGAAGGACGACCTGGAGATCACCGTGAAGGCCGTCGCCGTCGCCGCGATGCCGAACACCACGAAGGCGAATGCAGCCAACAACCACAAGCGGCTCAGCGAGCGCCGTGTCGGCGGCTCATGCGCGCTCGGGTAGTGCGGATAATCGGGACCAGTGGGCACCGCGACATCATATGTGGCGCCCGGATCTGCCCCGAGGTGGACCGGGGCAACGCTTTGCCAACCCACCGACTTTTCGCTGTTAGGCTCGGCGTCGCAATTACCCCGAGGCAAACTTCAAAGGACTCCCTTCAGATGACCGAAAAGCGTTCGCTCCGTCGATGGCTACTGAAGCATGAAGTCCGCGTGGTTGAGGGGCCCGAAGCGGCGGGCTCGCCTGATGACCAGCATTCCTGGTGGAAGGTCATGTGCCTGACCGGCGTCGACTATTTCTCCAGCCTCAGCTACCTGCCCGGCATCGCCTTCCTTGCTGCCGGTGTCCTGTCGCCTGTGGCCACGCTTCTCATTGTGCTGTTGACGTTGGGAGGGATGCTCCCGATGTATCGCCGGGTCGCGGCGGCCAGCCCGCATGGGCAGGGATCGGTTGCGATGCTCGAGAAGCTGCTTCCGTTCTGGCGCGGGAAGGTGTTCGTCCTCTGCCTGCTCGGCTTCGTTGCCACCTCGTGGATCATCACCATCACGCTTTCCGCCGCTGATGCCACAGCCCACTTTGTCGAAAACCCCTTCGCACCGGAGGCCCTCCGCGATCAGGAAGTCCTGCTGACCATTGGCCTGCTTGCGTTGCTGGGCGGCGTCTTCCTGGCCGGGTTCAGCGAAGCCGTCAGCATCGCGATTCCGCTGGTCGCGGCTTTTCTGCTTCTCAACGCGGTCGTCATCGTCGTCGGCCTTGCCGAGGTCTTCACTCATCCCGACAAGCTGAGCACGTGGCAGGACGCGGTCGCCAACTCAGGAGACATTGGGTCGATCGCGACGACGGTGGCGCTGGCATTCCCGCTGCTCGTGCTCGGCCTGTCGGGCTTTGAAACCGGCGTCAGCATGATGCCGCTGGTCCAGGCCGAAGGCAGCACGCCCGAGCAACAATTGAAGAGCCGTGTCGCGAATACGACCAAGCTACTGACTCTGGCTGCCGTCATCATGAGTTTCTACTTGCTCGCCACCACGTTCGTCACGACGCTGTTGATCCCGGCGGAGGAATTCGAGGAAGGCGGAAAGGCAAGCGGTCGCGCCTTGGCGTATGTCGCGCACGAGTACCTCGGGGACGGCTTCGGCACGGTGTACGACATCAGCTCGATCTTCATCCTGTGGTTTGCCGGCGCGTCGGCGATGGCGGGCCTCATCAACATCGTGCCGCGCTACCTTCCCGGATACGGGATGACACCCGAATGGGGCCGGGCAATACGACCGGTTGTTCTCGTCTACACGGCGATCGCCATCCTGATCACGATTGCGTTCAAGGCAGACGTCAACGCACAGGCCGGCGCATACGCGACAGGGATCCTGGCAATGATGGTGTCGGCAGCCTTTGCCGTGACCGTTGGCGCCCGCCGTGCGGGGAGCTCCAAAGCGGCCTTCGGCTTCGGTGTCGTGACCCTCGTCTTCGCCTACGCGCTCGTCGCCAACGTCGTGGAGAAGCCGGACGGAATCGTCATCTCGATCGCCTTCATCCTCGGCATCGTCGTGGTGTCGATCATCTCGCGGGTCTCCCGGACGACCGAACTTCGTGCGGACGAGATCACCCTCGACAAGGCCGCCACGTCGTTTGTCGAGGAGGCGGCGTCAGGCGGCGAACTCCACATCATCGCCAACAAGCGTCAGGCCGGCAACGAGGCCGAATACCGGGACAAGGAGCGCGAACAGCGCGGCGTCAATCCGATCCCCGCTGACGCCCAGGTGATTTTCCTCGAGGTCGACATTGCCGACCACTCGGACTTCGCTGCCGACCTGCACGTGCACGGGGTCGACGTGGATGGTCACAAGGTCCTGAAGGTCTCGAGCCCGGTCGTGCCCAACACGCTGGCGGCGATCCTCATCCATCTTGCCGACCTGACCGGTACACGGCCGCATTGCTACTTCGCGTGGTCCGAAGGCAACCCGATGCTCCACATCGTGAAATACGTCTTGCTGGGCCAGGGCGACACGGCGCCGGTCACCCGCGAAGTGTTGCGCGAGGTCGAACCCGATCCCGAAAGGCGTCCTGCCATCCACGTCGGCGGCTGAACCGGACTAGACGACGAAGCGGTAGCCAATGCCCGGCTCGGTGATGAAGTGCTTCGGGCGACTTGGGTCGATTTCGAGCTTGCGCCGCAGTTGGGCCATGTAGACCCGAAGGTAGTTGGTCTCGCGGTCGTATGACGGACCCCATACCTCGTGCAGGAGTTCGGTGTGTCGCACGAGGCGGCCGCTTCGCCGGGCCAGCACGTCGACGATCAGCCACTCGGTCGGGGTCAGGTGAATGTTGTTGTCTTCACGTGTCGCCCGGCGCTCGGTGACGTCGAGCCGCAGCCCGGAAGCCTCGACGACGAGCGGTGCCCCGGCCGCGCCTCCGCGACGCACGGCCGCACGAACCCTGGCCAGCAATTCCTCCATGCCGAAAGGTTTTGTCACGTAGTCATCCGCGCCTTCGTCGAGGGCTTCGACCTTGTCATCGGATTCGTGCCGCGCCGACAACACCACCACGGGAACCTGCGAAAACGACCGCAACTGCCGCAACACGGACACCCCGTCGAGATCGGGAAGTCCCAGGTCGAGCACGATCACGTCGGGCATGCGTTCGGCGACGATCTGCAGCGCCGACCGGCCGTCGCCGGCCGTTTCGACTTCGTAGTCCCGGGCGCGCAGGTTGATCGAGAGCGTGCGCAGGATGGCCGGGTCGTCGTCGACGGCGAGGACGAAGGTGTCGTAACTCATGACTCCATCGCACACCCGGTTTTGGCTGATGGACCGGCCGTTGACGCAGGCCTAGCGGCTCTTGACGCGATCTTGACGGCTGCGGCGGCGCTGAGGGGAGGTCGCGGCGCGCGTCTCGACGACCACACGACGCCTACTGTGGCATTTTCGCCAGCGGGTCCAAAGCCGAGAACGATGACGGCACCGTGCAGTGGGGTTCGATGGCGTAGTCCATCCGGCCGACGATGGAGTATCCATCCGGCGTGACTGGCATCGTGAAGACGGCCGATTCGTCGGCCGTCAATTTGTTGGCGTAGCCGCTCACGCTTCGCAACAACGTGCGCCAATCCTTCGTCCATGCGGCCGTGGGATGGTCGGACCGGACCAGATCTGCATCGAGCGAGTCCAATGCTTTGACGATTGACTCGCCGGCAGCGACCTGGTCGAGAAGGGCGCCGGCGCGCTGTTCGTTCGTGCCAACCACGGGGTGCTTCTTTTCCGCGGAACGAAGATTTGCGCACGGCTCGTCGAGTGCAGCGTAGATGGCATCATCTTCGATGAGTTCGATGCGGTCGTGTCCCGCATACACAACGACGAACGTCGCAACGAACGCGAAGAACAGCACGACGCAGGCGATAACAATCGACCACACCACGATGAGTCCACGGTTGCGGGGCGGAGGCGGGTCCGTGTGCGGTGGGTGCCTGGGCAGCCCTTCACTCAGATCCGGCATGACTCGATCCTGCCATGCGAGTGAGCCAGATACGCTCAGACGGTGATCATCGCCGCCGCCGTATGCCCCCATCCGCCGATGCTCGTCCCCGAGGTCGCCCAAGGCGCCGAGTCCGATCTCGCCGAGCTCCGCCTCGCCTGCGACGAAGCGGTGCAAGACCTGATCGCCTCGGATCCGCAACACATCGCCGTCCTCGGCGACGGGCCGCCGGACACGTACTGGGACCACCACGCCGGCGGCACGCTCAAGCCTTATGGCGTCGACGTCCGCGCCGGAGGTGTGACCGATGAGCTCCCGCTCGGCCTGACCATCGGCGCGTGGCTGCTGGACCGCAACGGCTGGACCGGCGCACGGGCGTATGCCACCGGAGAGGTCGACCCGCGTGGGCGTACGGCGCTCCTGGTGATGGCCGACGGCACGGCCAAGCGTTCGACCGAGGCGCCGGGCTATTTCGATGAGAGGGCCGAAGGCTTCGACCGGTTGATTTCCGACGCACTGGCCGTTGGCGATGCCCATACGCTCGCGAACCTCGACGAGGAGCTCGCCGCCGAGCTCTGGTCCGGGGGAGCGCGCCCGCTCAGGCTCCTCGGCAACATCGTCGGCAACGCACTGGGGCCAGACGCAAAAGACGCCTCGGTCGCAGCGCAATTGCGCTACAACGAGGCGCCCTTCGGCGTCGGCTACTGGGTAGCCAACTGGTCGCTTGCGGGGTAAGGCTCAGGCCTTGTTGTCGCCTTCGGCGAGCTTGTCGGCGGCGTCCTTCGCCTTGTCCGCGGCGCCTTCGATCTTGTCGTCGTACTTGCCCTTGGTGGCCTTGCTGGCGAGATCGGCGGCCTTGTCGATACCCTGGTCGATCTTGTCGCCGTGTGACGCGGCGAGATCAGCGGCCTTGTCCTTCAGGTCCGCGCTCTGCTTCTTGAACTTGTCGAGAAATCCCATGAACCTCACCCTTTGCTTGTCGGTGTGAGCGGTACCGCCCCCAGTGAGGGTCACATTACCTGTGAGAATGCCTGCATGTCCCGCACCGACCGCATCGTGGCCATCATCGGCCCGACGGCCGCAGGCAAGTCAGACTTGGCCGTTGACCTCGCGCGATCCCTCGGAAACGCCGAGATCATCAACGTCGATTCGATGCAGGTCTATCGCGGTATGGACATCGGGACGGCCAAGCTGCCGGTCGAGGATCGCGGCGGCATCCGGCACCACCTGCTCGACATCCTGGACATCACCGAACCCGCAACGGTCGCCGAGTTCCAGGTATGGGCGCGCCAGGCCATCTCAGACTGTCTCGACCGGCGAGTCGTACCGATCCTGGTCGGTGGGTCGGCGCTCTACATACGGGCTGTGTTGGACAAATTCGAATTCCCTGGAACGGATCCGGCGATCCGCGCCAGATGGGATGCCGACCTGGATGCGCGAGGTCCCGAAGCGCTGCACGCCGAACTTGCTTCCCGTGACCCCGCTGCGGGAGCGCAGATCCTGCCCACCAACGGCCGCCGGATCGTGCGCGCGCTCGAAGTCATCGAGCTCACCGGCAAGCCGTATGCGGCAGCACTCCCGGAGCTCGAATACGCCTTCGACCACGTCACCGTCATCGGCATCGACGTGCCGCGCGAAGTCCTCAACGAACGCATCGCCCAACGGGTCGATCGCATGTGGGAGCAGGGGCTCGTCGACGAGGTCCGCGCACTCCGGGAGCAGGGGCTCGAACGGGGCCGCACCGCGAGCCGTGCCCTCGGCTACGCCCAGGTCCTCGACTTCCTGCGCGACGACCTGACCGAGGACGAGGCCCGCGAAGCCACCGTCACGGGCACCCGCAAGTTCGCCCGCCGCCAGGACCAGTGGTTCCGCAAGGACCCCCGCATCCACTGGCTCCCATGCGACGCCGACGACAAGCTCGAGCATTCCCTCCAAATCCTCAACTTTTGAAGCCTTATCGCCCAGTGGGAGCTCGAAAGTCGTCGATATGGCTTCAAAAGTTGGGGTGGGGCGGAGGCCGTAGACTTGGGGCATGACCTTTCCATGGCTCAAGGGGCACGGCACGGAGAATGACTTCGTGCTGCTCCCGGACCATGACGGCATCGTCCACGGCAATCTCGACGGCGCCTTCGTGGCCGACCTGTGCGATCGGCGCCGCGGCATCGGCGCCGATGGAGTCATGCGCGTCATCAGGTCCGCGGCGCTCGGCCCTGAAATCGGCAGCGACCAGGATGCCGAATGGTTCATGGACTACCGCAACTCCGACGGCTCGGTCAGTGAGATGTGCGGCAACGGAATCCGCGTCTTCGCCCTCCACCTGGTGCAGGAGGGCCTCGTCGACGGCGCCCGGCCGATCCCGATCGGCAGCCGCGACGGCGTCAAGACAGTCACCATCGATGGCGCCACGATCAGCGTCGACATGGGCACTCCCGAGATCCTCGCCACCTCCAAGATCCGCGTCGACGACCATGTCTGGGAGGCCCAGCACATCGCCACCGGCAATCCGCACGCCGTGGCCTTCGTCGATCGCCTCACCGATGCCGGCAGCCTCATCGACGAACCCGAATACGATCCCGAGACCTACCCCGGCGGCGTCAACATCGAGTTCGTCGTACGCGAAGGCGCACAGCATGTGGCGATGCGCGTGCATGAGCGCGGCTCGGGCGAGACCCGCTCCTGCGGCACCGGAGCGTGCGCGGTCGGCGTCGCCGCAGCCCTCGCTGACAAGGCCGATAAACCCGTCACTTATCAGGTGGACGTGCCCGGCGGCACTGTCCACGTGACGTGGACCGAAGACAACCGAATGATCCTCGCCGGGCCCGCCGTCATCGTGGCGCGCGGCGACATGGAATGGCTGGTATGACCGAAGATACGACTGGACTCGAGCTCGAAGAACGTCATTCGCTGCGCCGTGTTGCCGGACTCTCGACCGAACTTCAGGACATCTCCGAGGTCGAATACCGTCAGCTGCGGCTCGAACGCGTCGTCCTCGTGGGCGTATGGACGACCGGCACGGCCGCCGACGCCGAGAACTCGCTGACCGAGCTCAAGCTCCTCGCCGAGACCGCCGGCTCCGAAGTCCTCGATGCCCTCATGCAACGCCGGCAAAAACCCGATCCGGCCACCTACATCGGCAGCGGCAAGGTCGAAGAGCTTCGCGCGACCGTGAGCGCCACCGGCGCCGACACCGTCATCTGCGACGGTGAGCTCGCACCGAGCCAGCTGAGGAACCTCGAGGACCGCATCAAGGTCAAGGTCGTCGACCGCACCGCGCTGATCCTCGACATCTTCGCCCAGCACGCCAAGTCCAGGGAGGGCCAGGCTCAGGTCGAGCTCGCCCAGCTGCAGTACCAAACCCAGCGCTTGCGCGGTTGGGGTGGCAACCTGTCCCGTCAGGCCGGTGGCCAGACCTCCGGCGGTGAGGGCATCGGCAGCCGTGGCCCCGGTGAGACCAAGCTCGAGACCGACCGGCGCCACATCCAGACCAAGATGGTCAAGCTCCGCAAAGAGCTCAAGGAGATGGCCGTCACCCGCGAGACCAAAAAAGCACAGCGCCGCAAGAACGAGGTGCCCGCGGTCGCGATTGCCGGCTACACCAACGCCGGCAAGTCCAGCATCCTCAACCGGCTCACCGATGCCGGTGCCCTGGTCGAGAACGCGTTGTTCGCCACCCTCGATCCGATGACCCGCCGCACCGAGACCTCCGACGGGCGCGTCTACACGTTGTCCGACACGGTCGGCTTCGTACGCCACCTGCCGCACCAGATCGTCGAGGCCTTCCGCTCGACCCTGGAAGAAGTTGCCGAGTCCGACCTGATCCTGCACATCGTCGACGGTTCGCACCCCGATCCGCTCGGCCAGATCACCGCGGTGCGTGAGGTGTTCTCCGAGATCAAGGCGACCGGGATCCCCGAGATCATCGTGATCAACAAGTCCGACGCCGCCGATCCGGCCGTCGTGGCGGGCCTCCTGACCAAGGAACCCCACGCGGTTGTCGTCAGCGCACGCACCGGCGAGGGCTTCGATGAGCTGCTGAGCGCGATCGAGGCCGAGCTGCCGCAGCCGGCCGAGAAGATCGATGTCGTGTTGCCCTATGACCGGGGCGACCTGCTCAACCAGATCCATACCCACGGCGAGATCGAGTCGATCGAGCACACCGGAGAGGGCACTCATGTCGTGGCCCGTGTCAGCGAAGAGCTGGCAAACCAGGTCGCGGCGTACACCTGAGCCTGCTGCCGATTCCACCGGTTGAGCCGCGGAGCAACGCACCTGTGCACATCGAAACAATCCCGTCTCCGAGAACAGGTAGCCTTCCCCGGTGAGCAAAAACCCCGACGTCCGTACGGTCCTCCACGCGGCCGTTTCCGCCGTCGGGGGTGAGGATCGACCCGGCCAGCTCGAGATGGCCGAAGCCGTCGCGAAGGCCCTCAGGGACAAGGAACACCTGCTCGTCCAGGCCGGCACCGGCACGGGCAAATCGTTGGCCTACCTGGTGCCCAGCCTGCTCCACGACAAACGCGTCGTCATCGCCACGGCCACGCTCAACCTGCAGCATCAGCTGGTCGAGCGCGACATACCTGCGCTCAAGGAAGCCGCCCGCGCCACGATGGGCGAAGTCCCGCACCACGCCGTCATCAAGGGCCGCGGCAACTACGCCTGCCTGCACCGCATCCGCGAAGGTGCGCCCGATGATCAGGGTGCGCTGATCGAGGTACCCGAAGGCACCCTTGGCGCCGAGGTCCTGGAGCTCCGAACCTGGGCCGAGGAGCAGTCCGAAGGCGGCCATATTGCCGACCGCGACTCCGCCCCACCGCATACCGAACGCGCCTGGCGCCAAGTGAGCGTCAGTGCGCGCGAATGCCTCGGTGCGGCCAGATGCCCGTACGCCACCGAGTGCTTTGCCGAGCTCGCACGCGAAGACGCCCAGGATGCCCGGGTCGTCGTGACCAATCACGCACTGCTCGCGATCGATGCGATCGACGGCGTGCCGATGTTGCCTGAGTATGACGCGGTGATCGTCGACGAGGCCCACGAGCTCGCCGCCCGCGTCACCCAGGCGTCCACCGACGAGCTCAGCACCCAGATCATCGAGCGCGCCGGCCGCCGGGCACGCAGCAAGGTCGATGGCAAGGAGGCCGATGACCTCACCGACGCCGCCGATGCGTTGGCCGATGTCCTCGCCCGCACCGAGCAGGGCCGGATCGACGTCCCCGATCAGCCGCTCCAGGAGGCGTTGCAGCTCGTCCGTGACGCCGCCCGCGCGTGCTGGTCGGCGTTCCCCAAGGAAGGCGCCGACACCGAGCCCGATGCGGGCCGCCAGCAGGCCCGCGGCATGGTCGACGAGGTCCGCAAGGTCGCCGAACGTATGGCTGCCAAGGGCGAAACCGATGTGTTGTGGCTCAGCGACAGCCCCCGCAGCGGCCTCCAGCTCCACATCGCCCCGATCGATGTCGCCCTCAGCCTGCGGGACAAGCTGTTCGGCGAGAAGACCGTCGTCCTCACCAGCGCCACGCTCAAGCTCGGTGGGGGATTCGACCCCATCGCCCGCACCCTCGGCCTTCGGCCCGACGACGAAGAAGTGCCGTGGGAAGCCATCGACGTCGGTTCGCCATTCGACTACGGCACCCAGGGCATGTTGTATGTCGCCAAGCACCTGCCCGCCCCCGCGCGTGACGGTCTGGCCGGCGCACAGATCACCGAGATCGTCTCGCTGATCAAGGCCGCCGGCGGCCGCACCCTCGGACTGTTCTCGTCCCGGCGGGCCGCCGAGTATGCCGCCGAAGAGGTCCGCAAGCTGCTCCCGGACATCGACATCTGGTGCCAGGGCGACGCGCAGCTGCCCGAGCTCGCCCGCCGTTTCACCGACAACCCCAGCACCTGCTTGTTCGGCACGCTCAGCCTCTGGCAAGGCGTGGACATGCCGGGGGAGACGTGCCAGCTCGTCATCATCGACCGCATCCCGTTCCCGCGTCCCGACGATCCCCTGATGAGCGCCCGCCAGCGCCTCGTCGAAAAGCACGGCGGCAACGGCTTCATGACCGTCGCCGCGAGCCACGCTGCTCTGCTCCTCGCGCAGGGCACGGGCCGGCTCATCCGACGCGCCACCGACAAGGGAGTCGTGGCGATCCTGGATCCGCGCATCGTCACCGCACGCTATGGCAGCTTCCTGGCCAACTCGCTCCCGCCGATGTGGCGCACCACCGACAAGGCCGTCGCGATCGCGGCGCTCGAGCGGCTCGACAAGGCGGCCGAAGGCGTCACCGCCTCCTGACACCCGCTCGGTAGTCTTGGGCGCATGTCCTTTCTTGTCACCGGCGGCGCCGGATACATCGGTTCGCACGTCGTCCACGCCTTCGCCGAAGCGGGACTGGATGCGGTCGTCATCGATGACCTGTCCAGTGGTCATGCGGCCTTCGTCCGCGACGCGCCGCTCATCGAGGGCAGCATCCTGGACACCGAGCTCTTGCGCCGCACGATCGTCGAGCACGGCGTCACAGGCGTCGTCCACCTGGCCGGCTACAAATACGCCGGCGTCTCGGTCAGCCGGCCCCTGCATACATACGACCAAAACGTCACGGGCACAGTCAGCCTCCTCAACGCCATGGCCGCCGAAGGTGTCGACAAGATCGTCTTCTCTTCCAGCGCCGCCGTTTTCGGCACGCCGGATGTTGACCTGGTCACCGAGGAAACTCCCACCAACCCGCAATCGCCCTACGGCGAGAGCAAGCTGATCGGCGAATGGCTGTTGCGCGACCAGGCCAAGGCGACCGGACTCCACCACACGTCATTGCGCTACTTCAACGTCGTCGGTTCGGCTGTCGACACACTCTTCGACACCAGCCCGCATAACCTCTTCCCGCTCGTGATCGACGCGCTCGAAGCCGGCAAGACCCCGCACATCAACGGCGTGGACTACGACACTCCCGACGGCACGTGCGTGCGCGACTATGTGCACGTCGGCGACCTGGCAATCTCACACGTGGCGGCGGCCAAAGCCCTCGACGAAGGCCGGTCGCTGGAGCCGGTCTACAACCTCGGCAGCGGGGAAGGGGTGTCCGTGCGGGAAATCATGGATGCCTTCGCCAAGGTCACCGGCAATGACTTCGAGCCGACGATCGCTCCGCGCCGGCCGGGCGACCCGGCCCGCATCGTCGCCTCCGGCGAAAAGGCCGCCCGAGACCTCGACTGGAAGATGCGCAACACCTTGACCGACATGGTCCAAAGCGCCTGGCAAGCCGCCCAAACCCACCGCCGCTAGCCCCAACGCCCAGGCCCCCCGGCCCAACGCGACGTGACGCCCGACGCGACGACGCAAACTGTGCGCGTCTGCACCTGTTTCGGCCGAGAACCGGTACAGACGCGCACACTTTCGTATGACCGTGGGGCAGACCCGCACACTTTGCGGGATGTGACGGAGTGGCGGGAGAGGCGGGATGTGACCGGAGTGGCGGGCGGTGGCGCGATATGGCCGGAGGCTACGCGATATGGCCGTACCGGTGGGTCAGAGCCTTCGCAGGACCGCGGTGACTTTGCCCAGGATCGTGGCGTGGGTGCCGTCGATGGGGGAGTATTCCTCGTTGTGGGGCAACAGCCACACCTTGCCGTCTTTGCGCTGGAACGTCTTGACGGTGGCTTCGCCGTCGAGCATCGCGGCGACGATCTCACCGTTTTCGGCAACCGGCTGCTGCCGGACGACGACATAGTCGCCGCTGCAGATGGCCGCATCGATCATGGAGTCGCCCTGGACCTCGAGGAGGAACAGGGTGCCGTCGCCGACGAGTGACTTCGGCAATGGGAACACCTCTTCGATCCGTTCTTCGGCGAGGATCGGACCGCCGGCGGCGATGCGTCCCACCATCGGCACGTAGCGCGCCGCCGGGTGCGAGTTGCCGATGTCGGTCTCGTCGAAGCCCGACTCGTTGGCGGCCCCCATCGAACGACGGGCGGCGATGACGTCGGGAAGGAATACCTCGAGGGCGCGAGGACGGTTGGGATCGCGCTTGACGAAGCCGAGGCGCTCGAGCGTGCGGAGTTGGTGGGCGACCGACGAGGAACTGGTGAGCCCGACGGCTGCACCGATCTCGCGCATGCTGGGCGGGTAGCCGCGCTTCTCGATCTCTTCGCGCAGGAACTCCAGGACCTTGCGCTGACGCGGCGTCAGCCCAGACGCGTCCGCGGGACCGTCGGGGAGCTCGGTCACTTCTGCCGTGGATTCGGGTGCCGCGCTGTCATCGCTCATACCGGCAGGTTAACCCGGATCACCCATCCGAATCAAACATATGTTCGATGGCGTGTCGCGGGGATGAGCCCTAGGTTATGCGCATGCCCAAGACCCTCGCTTCGCCGAAGAACCCCCGGTCAGCCGTCGTCACCGGCGCCGCCCGGGGCATCGGCCGTGCCATCGCCGCCGAGCTCGTCGGCCGCGGATTCCAGGTAATCGTCACCGATGTCGACGCGGCCGCCGCCGAGATCACCGCGAAGGAGATCGGGGCCGTCGCCGGCCTCGCCCTCGACGTCACCGACGAGGATGCCAACCACCGGATCGCCGCTCAGGCGTGCACGTATGCACCCCTCGGTGCCTGGGTCTGCAACGCCGGCGTCGGCTTCGACGGGGAGATGACCGACCTGAGCAGCAGCCAGATACGTACGCTGATCGACGTCAACTTCGCCGCGGTCATATGGGGTTCGCGGGCCGCTGTCGGTGTGTTCCGCGCCCAGGGGGCTCAGGGCGTCAAGGGCGGCGATCTCGGCATCACGGCGTCTCTGAGTGCTCACGGACCAGTCCCCGGACTGAGCGTGTATGCCGCCACCAAGGCAGCCGCGCTGTCGCTGGCGACGTCTCTCAACACCGAGCTGCGGAAGGACAAGATCCATGTCCACGCCATTTGCCCCGACGGGGTCAACACCCAGATGGTCGCCGACATGGACCAGGACGGCGAGGCCCGTGCGCTGATCGCCGCCGGCAAGTTCCTCCAGCCGGCCGAGGTCGCCCGTGCCCTCGTCGACATGTTCGGCACGCGCCGGGTCTACAAGACGCTCCCGCCCTCGCGCGGCGTGATGATGCGGATCTCGGGTATCGCGCCCGGTCCGATCATGCGCGGCGCACCCCTCATACGTCGTATGGGCAAACGCAAGCTCAAGAAGGGTGTCGCTTCGTGAGCTATCTCGTGGTCGGCAAGAAAGCCGATCACCAATGGGACCTCGAGGTGCAGGGCGTCGGCAAGACCCATGCCGCAGACCTCGCCGGCATCGAGCCCGCGGTACGCGAGCTGCTCACCCGGGAAGGCAAGCCCGATGCCGCCGAAGCCGACCTGCAGCTGCTCATGCCGGACTTCGAGGTCGACCTGTCCGAGTCGGGTCTGCCCCGTGGCGACAAGCCGTACCTCGAACTCATCAGCGGGCTCATCGCCCTGCTCGTCGTCATCGGTGCCATTGTCTTCGTGGTCACTCGGCTCAACTAGGACTGCTTCAGCGTGCTCACGATCTTGTGGATCTCGGAGACCTGGGCGGCGATGTCGGGCACCTGACGCAGCAGCGCCATTTCCTCCTGCAACTCGGTCAGGAGTTCCTTGACGTCGCCGAGCGTGGTTTTGGTCTCGGCGAGAGTCCCTTCGACAGTGGCCAGGGTTCCGCTCACGGTGACCAGGGTCCCGTCGACCGTTGACAGGCTGTCGCTGACCGTCGTGAGCGTGCCGTCGACCGTGGTGAGCGTGCCGCCGACCGTCGTGAGGGTCCCGCTGACCTCACTGAGCGTGCCGTCGACCCGACGAGGACGCCGTCGACGTTGCCCAGAGTGCTGTCGGCCCTATTGAGGATTGCTGCGGGATTTTTGGGGATGAAGCCGGCCACGTTCGTTCTCCTTCAAACAATTCCTACCAAGGAGTAGGAATTGTTGCAGTCCCGATCCTCTGGGTCAATGGGCGAAGGCGTCGGTCGCCTCGATGATCGCGGCGAGTATGCCGGGCTCGCTGAACGCATGACCGGCGTCGGGGATGATCTTGAACTCCGCTTCGGGCCACGCCTTGTGCAGGTCCCAGGCGGTGAATGCCGGCGTGCACATGTCATAGCGCCCCTGGATGATCACGCCCGGTATGTCCTTGAGCCGGACCGAGTCCCGGATGAGCTGGCCGTCGTCATACCAGCCGGCGTTCATGAAGAAGTGGTTCTCGATACGGGCGAAGGCGACCGCGAAGGCGTCTTCGGTGAAGTGGTTGATCAGCTTCTCGTCCTGGATCAGCGTGATCGTGGACGACTCCCACCGTGCCCAGGCTGTGGCTGCCGGCTGGTGCACGGCCGGATCGGGATCGTTGAGCAGTCGACTGTATGCCTCGATCAGGCGATCGCGCTGCTCTTCGGGCACGGGCGCGAGGAATCCCTCCCACAGGTCGGGGTAGATCGCCGCCGCGCCGCCTTCGTAGAACCAGTCGAGCTCGCTCTTGCGGAGGGTGAAGATTCCGCGCAGGACGAGTTCGCTGACGCTGCCCGGGTGCTTCTCGGCGTAGGCGAGTCCGAGCGCCGACCCCCATGAGCCACCGCAGACGAGCCAGCGGTCGATGCCGAGGTGGGTGCGCAATGCCTCGATGTCGGCGACGATGTGCCACGTCGTATTGGCGCTGAGGTCGGCCTCCGGCGCACTGGCGTGCGGAAGGCTGTTGCCGCAACCGCGCTGATCGAACAACACGATGCGGTACTTCTCCGGATCGAACACCCGTCGCTGGTCGGGACTCGACGCGCCGCCGGGCCCGCCGTGCAGGTAGACGGCCGGTTTGCCGTCGGGATTTCCCGACACCTCGTAATAGACCTGCTGGCCGTCGCCAACGTCGAGGAGGCCGGTGTCGAAGGGTTCGATTTCGGGGTAGAAGTCACGCATACCCCTGAGCCTAACTGTCGGTCCTGGCCTCTTCGGACCGGCTGATCTCGGCTTCGAGCTCGGCACCGAACAGCACCGCATACGCGCTGACCCAGAGCCACAGCAGCAGGGCCACGACGCCGGCCAGGGCGCCATACGTCTTGCCGTAACTGCCGAAATTGTCGACGTAGAGTGAGAAGCCGAGCGAGGCGACGAGCCAGATGATCGTGGCGACGACAACGCCGGACCGGGCCGTATGACCCTGCCGATCGGGCGCGACCCGGTAGAGAACCGTGAGGGCGCCGGCGATGACGAGGAACAGGACGACCCAGCGGCCGATCTCGAAGAGCCAGCGCAGGGGTGCGATGTCATCGACGGTGTCGAACACCGCGGGCGCGACGGCTACGAGCCCGATCGCGATGATGACGAACACGACCGCGCCGAGCGTCAGGCCGAGGGCGAGTGCCTTGCGCTTGACGAAGCCGCGCGTCTCTTCGCAGCCGAAGGCCTCGTTGATGGCGGTGGCGAGGTTGCCGACTCCTCCGGAGGCGCTCCACAGGGCGACGAGGATCGCGATGACGAGCCCGATCCCGAGGGAGCCGCCGGCCGTGGAGGTGATCGACTCCATCTGGCCGGACACCAGCGAGGCCGCATCGGAGGGGAGGGTGTCGGTGAGCTTCCCGGACTGTTCGGCGACGGTCGCAGGGCTCGCGACGAGTCCATACAGCAGGACCCCGGCGATGATCGCGGGAAACAGGGAGACGAATCCGTAGAACGCGACGCCCGCAGCCAGGAGCGGAACCTGATCGTGTGAGGAGCGTTTCCAGGCGGCGATCAGCGTCTTCGGTCTCATGCCCCAGACAGTACCCAGCGACCCGGCAGACACGCGTTCGAAAATTTGTTCGATAAATGCTGGCTTTTGTCGGTGGGCTCCGATAACTTCGTACATGTGTTCGATCGAACGGATGTTCTACTCAATCGAATGACCAAGACCGGAAGGTCGGTCGGACACACCAAACTCCATCTAGTCTCTCTTCCCCCTCGGAGGCCATCATGAGCACAGCCATCGCGTTTGGAAACGCAACCCCCGGCCAGGCGAAGCAGCGCCACCTGCACGCCGTTCCCACCCCCAGTCAGCAGCCCGGCCTGCGCCTGACGAAACGCGGGCGCGTCGTCGTGTTCCTCGTCGCCATCGCCGCGGTGCTGCTGATGGCTGTCACGTTCGGCGGCTCGACCGCTGCCACCGACCGCGCCGGCGCGCCGGTTGTCTCGCAGACGATCACTGTCAAGGCCGGACAGACGCTGTGGGAGATCGCGGTTGCGGCCAACCCCAACGGCGACATCCGCCAGACCGTCGACGACATCATGAAGCTCAACTCGCTGCCCAACGCCGCGGGACTGCAGATGGGACGCGAAATCGCCGTCCCGGTCTACAACTAAACGACGTACGAAGTAGACCTACTGAGAAACCGCGGTGCCGTGTGGGGATGCGGCCCGCGGTTTTCTCATGCCCCAGCAGCTAGACGATCCCGGTTGCCGAGGCCTTCACGCTCTGCGTGCCATTGGCCACGACCCACGAAGCGGTCCTGGCTGATGTCGCCTGGGCATTCGCCCGGTCGCTGATGATGAAGTAGTCCATCTGCACCCGAGCCGGCGTCACGTCGAGGACCGAATAGCCGTGGTCGTCGAGGTTGACGTACTTGATGTAGCGGTTGAGCAGCTTGAATGCCGTCTCGACTACGATTGATCCCGATCGTGACGGCGTGCCGAGGATGTCGTCGAGGTTGTTGCTCGTCACCGACGTCGTCACCAGCTCGGTCGCGATGCTGCCGCCGAGGGGGTAGAGGCCCTTGTCCTTCGGGATGTCGCAGGCCCAACCGGTGTGGATGTCGCCGGTGAGGAACACGATGTTCTGGATCTTGTTGTTGGCAATGTGGTCGGTGAGCTTCTTGCGCTCGACCGAGTAGCCGTCCCACTGGTCGGTGTTGTAGGGCACGCCCTCGGTCGGGAGCAGGCCGCCGCCGACGCTTTGCAAGGCATCGGTCACCGCCTGCGGGAGCGGTGGGATCAGGACCGGCGTGATCATCACCGGGTTGCCGACAAGCTTCCATCTCGCCGGCGAGGACGAGAGATTGCCCTTGAGCCATTCGAGTTGTTCGTCGCCGGCGATGACACGTTTGGGATCACCGGTCACGCCGATCTCCAGGCTGAATTCCTCGCCCGGCGCGTTGCGGTAGCTGCGCAGGTCGAGCATCGACAGGTCGATCAGATTGCCGAAACGGAAGGTGCGATAGACCTTCGTCGTGTCGCCGACCTCGACCGTGCCGCCGAGCCGCACCGGCATCCATTCGTCGTATGCCGTCAGCGAGGCCTGGCGACGTGCGATGAAGTCGCCCTCGGTCTCAGGAGAGTGGTTTTCGGCGCCTTCGGTCCACGTGTCGTTGGCGGTCTCGTGGTCGTCCCAGGTGTGGATGAACGCATACTTCATGTGCAGCGCGGCGAGATCCTGATCCTGCTTGTATTGCGCGTGGCGCTGGCGGTAATCGGCCAGCGTGAGCACTTCGTGGGCCGGCTGGTGCGGGCGAATGTCGACGTTTTTGTTGCCGTAGCCGTACTCGCCGTTGCCGTACTCATAGAGGTAGTCGCCCATGTGCAGGATGGCGTCGAGGTCGTCGCGGGCGGCGAGGTAGCGGTAGCTGCTGAACCATCCCGCCTGCAGGTTGGCGCACGACAACACACCGAAGCGCATCCGCTGCACGTCCGCGGTGAAGGCCGGCGCGGTCCTCGTGCGTGCGACAGGGGAGTAGGAGCCCGCGAAGGAAAAGCGGTACCAATACTGGGTCGCCGGATTGAGACCCGTGACGTCGAACTTGACCGTATGGTCGCGCGCGGCCGTGGTCGTGAACGAGCCGTTCTTGACGAGGTTGTCGAACGCCGCATCGGTCGCGACCTGCCATGTCACTGCGGCGCTCGGGCCATGGCCGGAGCCTGGTTTCGAGTCGGTCGTCGGCGAGACGCGGGTCCATAGGACCACCGCCGTGGGCAGCGGATCGCCGGAGGCGACGCCGTGCGTGAAGTACGGGCTGTCGGCGGCGGTGGCAGGGGAGGCGGCAAGGGGAATCGTTGCGGCGACAACGCCCGCCGCGACGACACTTCCGGTGGCAATGAATTGCCGACGGTCAAGGCCGTCGGCTTCTGTGGTGTGAGTCACACGGTTCTAACTGACGTTTGCCGCCCGGAGTTACGCACTTTCGCCGGTTGAGGTGCGAGCTTGTGAGCCTCGAAACCAAGAAGTGGTTTCGAGACGCTCGTTCCTCGCTCCTCAACCAACGGTCCGTAGGATCTCCTCATGCATGTGTATGTCGTGGCCGATGACGCCGGCCGTGAAGCGGGATTCGTCGGCGAACAGCTCGAAAACCGTGGCGCCAGCCTGATCTACGTCGAGCGCAACGAGCTCCCCGACTTCGCCACCCTCGAGGACCCCGCGCTGCTTCTTCTGCTGGGGTCGGATCTGGCCGCACACGAACCGGCAAACGCCGACGTCGTCCGGTCCGAGGCCGAATTCGCCCTCAACGCCCTCGATGCCGGCATACCGGTCATCGCCATCTGTTACGGCGCCCAACTCCTCGCCCGCGCGCTCGGCGGCACGTCATACCGCGCCCCCGAACCGGAGCTTGGCTGGTGCCTGGTCGACACGACCGATCCCGCGCTCTGCCCGCCCGGGCCGTGGCCACAGCTCCACAAGGACGTCTTCGTCGCGCCCCCGACTGCGAAGCTCCTGGCGGAGTCACCGACGGGTCATCAGGCATTCATCGACGAGAGCCGCACGGCGCGGGCGATCGCATGGCAGTTCCATCCCGAAGTCACCGCGGCCCGCTTCATCCTCTGGGTCGACGAGGATGCCGACTACTACGAAGCGGCCGGCGCCGACACCCAGGTGCTGCGCGACGAGACCCGCAAACGCGAAGCCGCCAACCGCGAGGCCGCGCACCAGCTGACCGACGCCGCCCTCGACTATCTGGGCCTCGGCTCGTCATGAAGGGCACACCCAAGGGATTTGAGTATGTGCGCCGCGGCGAGGACATCGTGATCTTCCACCACGGCAAGAAGGCCACGGTGCTCCGCGGTGACCGGGTGACCCAGTTCGACAAGGACATCAAGCACATCGACCCGCAGAAGCTGATGGCCCGGCTGACCGGCGACTACAAGCGCGGCAACGAACGCACCGCCAAGAACCATCCGCGCAACCAACAACGGTCGTGACACCCACGCACCCCTGTCGTTAGACCTGTAACCGACAGTTGCAAGGGGACATGGGACGGATGAAACGCTCGAAGGCCATAGCGGTCGCGATAGCCACCATGGCTCTTGGATTTGTCGCACCGACACAGGCCACAGCCGCCCCGTCGACCGGACCGGCGCTGACCGTCCCGAAGGCAACGATGGACAAGGCCCTCACCTGCTCGGCGAATCTCCGGACCGGGTCGCCACCGGTGACATCCAGATCTCGGCCGAATACGTCGTCAACGCCATCCGCACCATGCACACCCGCGCCGGCAAGAAGATCAGCATTGTCGGCCACAGTCAGGGCGGCATGGTCGGCCGTTGGGCGCTGAAGTACTGGCCCGACACCCGCGCGATGGTCGATGACTATGTCGGACTCGCCAGCTCCAACCACGGCACGACGTCGGCAGCCTTCTTGTGCGGCCTGCCCAACGGGTGCTCGGCGGCCAACTGGCAACAGAGCGCCGGCTCGAAGTTCCTCACCGCGCTCAACACGGGACCCGAGACCTGGCCGGGCATCAGCTACACCGTGATCGCGACGCGTTACGACGAGATCGTCGCCCCGCCGACGGCCGGCTTCCTGAAGCCTGCCGCCAACGTCACCAACACGACAGCCCAGGACATCTGCCCGCTCGAGCTCGTCGAACACTTCGGCATGGCGTATGACAACGCGGCCTGGCTGGTCGGCATCGACGCGCTGACCCACGTCGGACCTGCTGTGCTGTCACGGGTGCCGCGGAACACCTGCGGGGTCCCGACGATGCCCTCGGTCAACCTCGCGGCCTTCGGGCTCAACACGGCCGCCGCAATGGCCGTGACGGCCCAGAACACGGCGTTGGCCAAGAGCGTCCCGGTCGAGCCGGCCCTGCGCCCCTACGCCCAGTAGACAGCCCGCCGCTGGTGCACGTGCGCGCGAAGCGGAGCCTCGAAACCAAGGCAGGGACGTTACGTGTCGACGACCTGTACGCCCAGCGCCCGCCCGAGCAGAGCCGCGCGGTTGCGGGCACCGGTCTTGTCAAAGACCGACTTGAGGTGATCCTGCACGGTGTTCTCCGAGACGGACATACGCGCTGCGATGTCACGGGTGTCGCCGCCTGTCGCCAGGTGCCCGAGGAGCTCGGATTCACGGTTGCTGAGGCCCGTGGCGCGCGCATACATGTCGAGGCGTTCGGGAGGAGAGGACTCTTCGAGGGTCACCGCGATCCCAGCGGCGATGCCTTCAGCCGCGGACAGTCTCGCCGCCCGAACGGTCACCCAGAAGCCCTCGCCGAGGTGGACGCGGGCTGTCGACGCATGCACATCGACCCCCTCCTCGAGCGCGAGCAGCTGGCCGGACACGTTGTAGGCGCTGGCCGGTATCGGCGACTGGCCGGGTTCAGCCGGGAGCAGGGCATTGAGCCAGTCCTCGCTGGCAGCCGTCTGGCTGATGACGCGCAAGTCGTCATCGAGGAGCAGGACGACAGGGCCGAGCCCGCGTGATTGGGCGATGGCCGGTTCGAGGAATTTTGCCGCGACGCAGCGACGCAACGCCGCGGTCACGGGCTCGGCGACCGAATCCAGGAACCGGATGTCGTCGGCGCTGAAATCTTCGGAGGAGTCATCGCGCCACAGGTCGAGAAAACCCCAGCAGCCGAACCGGTCCGCATACGCACTCGAGGCCACATCGCCGATGTCGTAGCGGGAGAGCAGCTCGCGCCAGATGAGGCTCTTGTCGCGGTCGCCGCCGGTCGAGTCGACCAGTGTCGCGACGGCCGGGCCGTCTAAGAGCCCGGTCCAGCGGTTGACCTCGGTGAGGTATTTCAGTCGGATTGCCGTCGGGAGCACGGGCAGGCAGGGGACTTCGGCCAGCGGCGCCGACCCGACACAGGTGACGGGGTCGGTCATGAGCCATACATGGGCGTCGAAGCCGATCGTGCGGCGAAGCTCCCCGAGGATGGCGACGCGGAACGATGTCTCGTCGGCCGCCATACGGCACAACCGCTCGATGTGTTCGCGTGATTGCTTCAGCGCAGTCGTGGTCGCCACTCATCGAGACTACGCCCGACAGCCGGCCGGCGAACGCGCTTTGAAACGGCGGCAAAGATCCCAGAATCGTGGGATGGGCGGGGCAGCCGCCGGCGCCTAGCGTCGAAGAAACGACAAAGGAGACCATCATGGCCACCGCCCACATCGAACACGCGATCAAGGATTTCGCCGCGTGGAAAGCCGTCTTCGACACATTCGACGACGCCCGGACCGACCACAAGGTCCGTCACTACGACATCTCGCAACCAGTCGACGACCCGCACTACGTGATGATCCGGCTCGACTTCGACACCCGGCTCGAAGCCAAGGCGTTCCTGACCTTCATGGGAGGCGTATGGGGTTCGGCGCAGGCCGCAACGGTCCTGGCCAGCGTCCCCAAGACCTGCATCACCGAGTCTGTGGAGGCCAAGGACCTCTGAGCCACTCGACCCCGGCGACGAGCTGCGGAAGGGAGCGCAGCGACCGAAAGGTGGTCACTTCCTCGCGGCCCGGCCGGCCTTCGCCGCGGCACCCTTCTCGGTGGTGGCGCCGTCGGTCGACAGTTCTCCGCCGGTCGATTCGAGGTGCGCGCGGATGAACCAGTGGAACAACTCGAGCTTGTGCAGATCGCCGATCAGCATGTCTTCGGTGATCGGGTCGAGTTTGGCCACGGCAGCCTGAGCATCCCGGTGGGAGGTGATGACGTTGTCATAGACCTCATCGAGCGCCCCGAGGTGCTGATCGGTGGTCGCACGGCCGAGTGAGTAGTCGTCCCACGCCCGGTCGGCGACGATCGCTCCGGGTGTGCCGACGGGGGCGACGCCCAGTGTCGCGATGCGTTCGGCGGTGGCGTCGATCATGTCGCGTACCTCGACGACTTGCGGGTCGATCATCTCGTGCACGCCGATGAAATGCGGTCCAACGACATTCCAGTGCACGTGCTTGAGCGTGAGGGCGAGGTCGTTGAGGGCGTGGAGCCGGCCCTGCAGGATCCCGGCGACCTTGTGCCCGTCCTTGATGGCGAGACCCGGAACGGTGAACGACCCTTCCCTGCCCTTGCTGGTTCTGGTCGATTTCGCGTTAGTAGCCATGTTTCGAACGTACCCACTCCACACAATTTGAACCGTCGGTCCCGCTAGGCTCACGGCGAAGGAGCGCACATGCCCGAGACGAAGAAGCACATCGCCCTGTTGATCGACGCCGACAACGCGCCGGCAGCGAAGATCGACCTGATCCTGGCCGAAGTCGCGCGACACGGCGTTGCCAATGTTCGCCGCGCTTACGGCGACTGGAAAAGCGTCCGGCTCAAGGGCTGGGAGGCGACCCTTCACGAGTATGCGATTCGCCCGATCCAGCAGTTCGCCTACAGCAAGGGCAAGAACGCCTCGGACATGGCGATTGTGGTCGACGCCATGGATCTCCTGTATGCGCGAAACCTCGATGCGTTCGCGATTGTGTCGAGCGACGCCGACTTCACCCCATTGGTCATGCGGTTGCTGACCGACGGCGTCGAGGTCTACGGCTTCGGTGAGAAGAAGACACCTCGCCTTTCGTCGACGCCTGCTCGACGTTCACCTATGTCGAGGCACTGTCGGAGCAGAACGGGACGGATGTGACGCCCACGACGGAGCGCCGGAGCGTCAAGGACTTGCGCGGGGACACACGCCTTGTCCAGATGCTGCGTTCGGCGGTGGACGCGGCGAAAGGGGACGAGGGGTGGGCAAACCTGGCCAGC
This sequence comes from Actinomycetota bacterium, assembly GCA_030856025.1. GTDB lineage: Bacteria > Actinomycetota > Actinomycetes > Propionibacteriales > Nocardioidaceae > JACMOZ01. Next base: position 3,169 of record JALYQD010000001.1, on the reverse strand, counting down.
GTCGGCAACCAGGTTGGCAACCAGGCGTCGTTCGATTCGCGCAACTATGGCTACCCCAAGCTTCGCAATCTGATCGAGGCGATCGGATTGTTCAAGGTCAAGCACGAGGGTCAAGGGGTCTGGGTGCGTAGGAAGGTTGCCGTCAAGTCTGCGACGAAGGCCGCAACGACATCGGCGTGAACTGAGCAAACCGGGAATCCCGTGCGTCCCTGATTCGTTGTACTGAATAGGGAAGTGATGTGTCATGCGCACTCATCGAATAGGCAACGAACCCCTCGAGGCACGCAGTCCGCTGCACCTGAGGTTCATACTCTCCACCTTCGGGGCACTCGTACTCACCTTCGGCGCGGTGTACGCGTTAAGCCGCCCAGATCCGGGCAGTGCAGTGGTGTTCCTGGGCGGACTGTCAGCCGTCTTCGCGATTGTCGCGATGATCGACATGTATGTCCTCGCCGCCAAGCTGAAGCGGAAATAGCATCAACTGCTCGGCGAGGTCATCACGGCTGACCCGAGGAAATGGCACACCTGGAGGGCGAGCTCGACGTCGAGCCGGTCGCCGTCGAACGGTCGGCCGCGCTCCTCGGCGGCCTTGACGATCCGGTACTTCACCGAGTTGCGGTGCAGGCTGAGTCGATCGGCCGACACGGTGTAGCTGAGGCCCACGGTCGCTGCCCTCGGCAAAACTGCGTGCCGCTTCGAGGTCGAACGTCTCCGGGCGACCGGCCAGCGGCAGCCAGGCCCACGCCGTCGAACGGTCGATGGCGGTCAGGATCGGTGCACCGACCGCCCCGCCCTTGCCGGCCAGGTCGTGGACGTACTCCTGGAAAGCTGCCCGGCCAGGGCGTCGATGCGTTCGCTGAATTCGCCGTACGTCAACCCGGTGTTGTCGTCACGGATGCACGGTCGCTGGGCGAATGCTGCTGGTTTGGTCCACGGAAGATAGCCAATGTCCACGGTGATATTTAGCCCTCGCCCCAAGTCCCTCGGGGAGAAGATTATGTGAATCGGGGGTCACAGCACGAGTACCTGAGGGCACGAATTTTCGCGTCGCAAGTGTGCAGAAGTGACAAAGAAACCAGTGCTTCGACGACACCGAAACAGGAATTCGCGACACGCCGAAATTGTTGTTGTGGGGGAGGGGAGTTCACCCGAAATTCGTCGACGACGCGCCGAAATTTTGGCATCGAAAAGGCCCCTGACCAGCGCAAACACATACGGCCAAAAAAAACTGTCACAACCTTGCGGAATCGTTTGCGAGACCCACAACCCGGGCGTATGGTTACCACTACATCTAGTACTTACACCGATGTAGTTATCCACATCTAGTTGCACAGTTTGTGGCGGGTAACCCACAGAAAAACTGAAAGACACACAGGATTTCCACACTTTGTCCCCACCCCACGGGGCCTTCGGCTTCGGTATGAGAGGAGCACGCAATGCATTGTCCCTTCTGCAAACACACTGACACCCGTGTCCTCGACAGCCGGGTCGCCGAGGAAGGCGGAGCCATCCGCCGTCGCCGCGTCTGCTCGGCTTGCGAGAAGCGCTTCACCACGATCGAGCAAATGCAGCTCATGGTCGCCAAGCGCTCCGGCATCACTGAGCCATTCGTCCGGGACAAAGCCATTGCCGGCGTACGCAAAGCCTGCAAGGGCCGTCCTGTCTCCGACGACGACCTGGCTCGACTGGGTCAGAAGGTCGAAGACACGTTGCGCGAATCCGGCTGCGCCGAGGTTCCCGCCCATGAAGTGGGGCTCGCGATCCTCGAGCCGCTCAAGCTTCTCGATCAAGTGGCCTATCTGAGGTTCGCGAGCGTCTACAAGGCGTTTGAGTCAGCCGATGATTTCGCCGACGAGGTCGCTGCCCTTATGGCCCAGGACTTCAATCCAGACACTGCAGGTTCGGTACATACCGAGCCCAAGAAATAACCCGCACACCAACCGCATACAAGGAGCAAAGTAATGACAGAAACGGTCAGCGGACCAGGTTCCGCACGCAAGGCTTCCAGCACCAGCCCCAACAAGAGGGCGACTGGCAAGGGCATCAAGGTCGAACGGGTCTACACCACCGAAGGTGTCCACCCCTATGACGAGGTGACCTGGGAACGCCGCGATGTCGTCCAGACCAACTGGAAGACCGGCGAGACCGTTTTCGAGCAGCGCGGCGTGGAGTTCCCCGATTTCTGGAGCGTCAACGCCTCGACGATCGTCACGACCAAATATTTCCGTGGCGCGGTCGGCACCGACACCCGCGAGTCCGGCCTCAAGCAGCTCCTCGACCGCGTCGTCCTGACGTATGTCGCGGCCGGCAAGGAACACGGCTACTTCGCCAATGACGCCGATGCCGAGGTCTTCGAGCACGAGCTGACCTACATGCTTCTGCACCAGGTCTTCAGCTTCAACTCCCCGGTGTGGTTCAACGTGGGCACGTCCAGCCCCCAGCAGGTCAGCGCCTGCTTCATCCTTGCGGTGGATGACTCGATGGACTCGATCCTCAATTGGTACAAAGAAGAGGGTCTGATCTTCAAGGGTGGTTCGGGTGCGGGCCTCAACCTTTCGCGGATCCGTTCGTCCAAGGAGCTGCTCCGCTCCTCGGGTGGCACGGCCAGCGGTCCGGTCTCCTTCATGCGCGGTGCCGATGCCTCGGCGGGCACCATCAAGTCCGGTGGCGCCACGCGCCGCGCGGCCAAGATGGTCGTCCTCGACGTCGATCACCCCGACATCGAAGAGTTCATCCACACCAAGGAGCGCGAAGAGGACAAGATCCGCGTCCTCCGCGATGCCGGCTACGACATGGACCTCGGCGGCGCCGACATCACCTCGGTGCAATACCAGAACGCCAACAACTCGATCCGCGTCAACGACGAGTTCATGCGTGCGGTCGAAGAGGGCGGCGAGTTCGGTCTGCGTGCCCGCACCAACGGCGAGATCATCGAGACGGTCGATGCCAAGAAGCTGTGGGAAGACATCGCCCACGCCGCCTGGGCCTGCGCCGATCCCGGCATCCAGTACGACGGCACGATCAACGACTGGCACACGACGCCCGAGGCCGGCCGCATCACCGCGTCCAACCCGTGCTCCGAATACATGCACCTCGACAACTCCTCGTGCAACCTCGCCTCGCTCAACCTGCTGAAGTTCCTCAAGGACGACGGCTCGTTCGACACCGA
>JALYQD010000186.1 GCA_030856025.1 Actinomycetota bacterium | reverse complement strand
GAATTCATCACCGCACTACAGCTCGACACCAAGCTGGACGGCATCCCCGCCTCTGTCCTCGGTGCCGCACTGCAGCAGGCACACGATGCCCGACTGACGATCCTCGACGTGATGAACGAAGCCATCTCGGCTCCGGACGAGATGAGCCTCTACGCTCCTCGCATCCTCACGATCAAGATCCCGGTCGACAAGATCGGCGAAGTGATCGGCCCCAAGGGCAAGGTCATCAACCAGATCCAGGACGACACCGGTGCGCAGATCTCGCTCGAAGACGACGGCACGGTTTATGTCGGCGCCGACAACGGCGAAGCTGCTGAAGCCGCTCGCGCGATGATCAACTCGATCGCCAACCCGACGATGCCCGAGGTCGGCGAACGCTACCTCGGCACCGTCGTCAAGACGGTCGACTTCGGCGCCTTCGTGTCGCTGTCCCCGGGCAAGGACGGCCTGCTGCACATCAGCAAGCTGCGCGAGCTCAACGGCGGCAAGCGTGTCGAGAACGTCGATGACGTCGTCAAGGTCGGCGACAAGATCCAGGTCCAGATCGCCGAGCTCGGCGACCGCGGCAAGATCTCGCTCGTCCCGGTCAGCGACGAGGCTCCGGCCGAAGAAGTCGTCACCGAGACGGCCGACGCCTGATCAACGCCTGACACGAAGACCCCCGACCGGTTATCCGGTCGGGGGTCTTTCGCGTTCGGTGCCGTTGCGACGGATCCTGATGCATAGGGACCGTTGGCTCGTCGAAATGCATCAAGATCCGTCCACCGGGGCTTGGGGCAGCAAGATCCGTCCACCGGGGCTTGGCCGATGGGCTACGGGGTCCAGTGCGGATCGCGGCCGCCGAGGCCGATGACCTTGTCGAGCAGGGGAGCGTCGTCGGGGACCTTCACGACGGGACCGAAGATGGGTTCGCGTTCGGACTGGTCGTCGCCGGGGTAGAGCAGATCGTGCGACACCTGAAGGGTCTCATCGTCGAGGGCATAGTCCTGTCCGGTTGCGCGGGCGATGTCCCACCCGTGCATCGTGAGCTCGTTGAGAGCCACTTGGGCGGCGATCTCGGCCGGCAGTTCGACGCCGCCGGCCTGGGTCATACCTTCCCACGCTGCCGGATTGCGCCACGCGACTGCCAGCGCGTCGAGCTGTTTGGGGATCCGGTCGCGCCAGTCCTCGGGAAGGACGAAGTCAGCCTCTCCTGGCGGCGTCGACGTCACCGGGCCGAAGTCCTTGTCGGCCGCCCCTTTGAACGCCGCGCTCAGCCCGAGGACATGGAAGAGCAGATCCTCCACGGTGTAGTCGGGGCATGGTGTCGGCCGGTCCAGCTGATCGTCGCTCACATTGCTGACCACCGTGGTGACCGCCTGGGCCGCTGCGTCGAGGTCGAAGGTCTCGCTCATCAGGGTGCTCCTCATTACGGAATCGCTATTTCGGAAATCGCTGCATGTCGGGTATCGGCCCACGCTACGTCAGCGCCTCAGGCTCATAAAGGCCGTTGTAAGCATCCGGCGCCGTATCGACCTGCCGGGGACCTTGAGCCACCGCCCATTGGCGTGCGGCGCGATCCACCGCGAAGGTGGTCCACCCGCTGCCGTCCTCGTCACTGAGGTGGATGAGCAGCGTGGACTCGTCGTGCTCGACCCGAAGCCGGTGTCGGGGGTTGGCCTGCTCGTGAAGGTTTCGGACGGGGTGCTCTCCCGCAGGCAGGTCGGCCACGAACGAGGTCCACCGGCGGCGGCCGCGGGGACGGGGGAGCTTTGGCTGTCCGGTCATGGCATTCCCTCCTCGGAATGCCATACATCCTACTGAGCGGACCGTGCGAGGGCCACCGCAAACGGCTCGGTCGTCGCGGTCGTCCGGCCGATGTAGGAGATGCGATACGTGCCGTCGGCGTCCTCGGGAACGGTCCATGAGATGGCGGCGCTCCATCGCCATCGCCAGTCGTGGCTCCACTCGATCGCGGTGTCGAGCGCCCCGTCGTCGGCCACGGTGACCCAGCCGCCGGGGCCTTCGCGCTCGACGAGCAGGTAGGTCGGCCGGATCACTGCATTGGGATGATCGGCGTTGAAGGTCGCCCGCAAGGTGTCGCCGCCCCTGGCCGTGTGCGGCGCCGAAGTCACTGCGATGGGCTGCTTCGTCTCGATCCGTGGCGAGCCGGTAGGGGGGGATCCTGTATCGGTGCGGCCGCGGCGACTCGCCCGGGTCAACGGGTTTGCCTTCGCGCATCGCTGTCGCAAGGTCGCCTACCGCGTCGATCAGTGCCGCCAGCTCGTGCCGGCCGAAGACGGTGGATCCGCCTTCATAGTTCTGGAGGTCGTATTCCTCAGGCGTCGTGACGTAGTGCCCGTAGCCGTTTGCGTAGCCCTGCACGAGGACGTGGTCGAGGTCAGTGGCGAGGATGTCGGAGATCGCCCGGCGAAGCCTGAGGGCCGACACTATGGTGACCTCGATCGGCAGGCAGATCAGGTACAGGCTGCCGATCCGCACGAGCTGGATCGGATGGGTCTCGGCGATCCAGTGCAGCGGGCCGACCGGCAACGCCAGGTCCTTGGGGGAGTGGCGGGCGGCGGTGTCGGGGTAGCGGCGATAGATCCACGAGCTCAGGCGCTGGGCCAGCGGGTTGTTCTTGCCCTCGTCGAACAGCGGTGAGCCCGGCCCGTCGGTGAGCTTGCCGGCCGCGAAGCTGGCTCCCAGCACGGCTCGTCCGGTCGACCCGTCGGCGGTGACCCGCCGGGCGAGGTTCACATACGCCATACGGGCCTGGAGCAGCGGTGCCAGCATCTCGCCATCCTGCCCCGCCAGGCTCTTGGCCGCCTCATACTGGCGGGTGCCGATGATGAGGGTGTTCTGGCGTTCGTCGTGGGTCGGGCCCTTGCCCGGCCTGAGCTCGAGGTTGGGGGACATGTCGCCGGCGTTGGTCTGGGCAAATGCCGTGACGAGCTGGGCCGCCTGTGTGCGGGGTTCGGCGCCCTCGTTCTCCCACAGCATCGCGGCGAGGCCCTTGTTGTCGGAGCTGATGAGCCTGTTGCGGTTGGTCATCGAGGTGTTGTGGACCGCGAACCAGTTGATCGCGCCCACCAACTCCCCGTCCCGCTCGACCCGCAACAGCGTCGTCATGGCATCCACCGATCCGGGGAAGTGTTCACGGTCCTCGGCCGGATTGAGTTCGAAGGCGGCCTGACTGCGATTGGCGCTCGCGCCGTTCAGCTCGCCGCGGTTGAGTATGGCCGTCGCGGGGGTGAGGTCGTCATGGGCCAGCGACACCGCCTCGACGACACCGCCGACGATCCGGTCGAATGTCCGGACGTGGAACCCCTTGGTCGTGATGTTGTAGAGCGTGTGGTGGCCGTGGCCACCGGGACCACAATGCGTGTGCGTCGCGGTCAGCACGACATTCCTCGCGGTGTACAGACCGCTGAAACGGCGGCCCAGCGCAACGAGGATCGACTCGACGGTCGCCTGGAAGAACATGCCGATGTCGGCGACGACATACACGATGCGCTCGACGCCGTCGTCGAACACGAATGCCCGCGCGAACTGCCGGCTCAGGATCCCTTTGGTCCATTGCTGCGGCATGCCGTAGCCCATCATTCCCGCGCCCCACGGTTCGCCGGTGATGTCGGCGACGCCGCGGCCGATCTGCATCCTCTTGCCGGTGTCATTCACAAGCGATGCTCCTCGGGACTGCGCTGCGCGGCTGCCGGGATCCAGTATGTGGTTCGGTGGACCGAAATTGGCGGATATCCATGCCGGACCGGGCCGGCTCGCCGAGGATCGCACCCCGTGGCGTGAGAAGATTTCACGACAATGACAATAACGAAAAACGACGTCCTCGCACTCGATGCGGCCGACCCGCTGGCCTCCTTCCGCGAACGATTCGTCATCGGCGACGACCTGATCGCCTACCTCGACGGAAACTCCCTCGGACGACTCCCCAAAGCCACGGCGGCGCGCCTGCGGGACGTCATCGACCACGAATGGGGCGGTCGACTCATCCGCGGTTGGGAGGAGAAATGGGTCGACCTGCCGACTTCGGTTGGCGATCTTCTCGGCCGTGAACTCCTCGGCGCTGCGGCCGGCCAAACCGTGATCGCAGATTCGACGTCGGTCAACATCTACAAGATCCTGCACGCCGCTGCCGGCGTGCGCCCCGACCGCACCGAGATCGTCGTGTGCGACACCGATTTCCCGACCGACCGCTATATCGTCGAGAGTGTTGCGGCCGCACGCGGCCTGACCGTCCGGTGGATCAGCCCGGACCTCGTCGAGAACGTCACCCCCGAGCTCCTCGATACGGTCCTCGGCCCCAACACGGCGCTCGTCATCCTCAGCCAGGTCGATTACAGGTCAGGCACTTTGCTCGACATGCCCGGGCTCACCGCACAGATCCAGGCGTCGGGCGCTGTGGCGGTCTGGGACGTCTGCCACTCGGTCGGTGTGCTCCCGATCGAGCTGGACGCGGCCGGAGTCGACTTCGCCGTGGGTTGCACCTACAAATACGTCAACGCCGGTCCGGGGGCGCCCGCCTTCATGTACGTCGCCGAGCGGCACCTCTCCGACGTACGTCAACCCATCACCGGTTGGTGGAGCGCCGGGGACATGTTCGCCATGGCGGGTGAGTATGCGCCGGCGCCGTCCATACGCAAGATGCTCAGCGGCACCGCCAACGTCCTCGGCATCGTCGCCGTCGAGGAGGGCGTCAAGCTCATCGCCGAGGCCGGGATCGATGCGATCCGGGCCAAGTCCATCGCCCTCACCGACCTCGAGATCTCCCTCGTCGACCAGTGGAACGACTCGTCCGCCGATTCGCTGGTGACACCCCGCGACAGCGCCCTGCGCGGCGGCCACGTGACCGTTCGGACGCCCCACGCGCGTTCCATCGCCGACCACCTGATCGCCAACGGGATCATCCCCGACTTCCGCAACCCCGACATGATCCGGCTCGGGCTTTCGCCCCTGACGACGTCGTTCTCCGAGGTCTGGGTCGCCTTCGAGACGGCCCGGACGTTCGGTTATCCCTCGGTCTGAGGCGCCCGATACGATCGGCGTATGACACGAGTGGCGGTTCTTGGCGCGCAGGGACGAATGGGTTCGGAATCGGTACGAGCGCTCACGGCGGCCGAAGGCATCGAGGTCGTCGCCGAGATCGATCTCGGCGATTCGCTCGATGCGTTGACCGAGGCCGGGGCCGAAGTCGTCGTCGACTTCACCAATCCGTCGGTCGTCATGGACAACCTGCGCTGGTGCATCGACCACGGCATCCACGCCGTTGTGGGCACGTCGGGTTTTGATGACGATCGCGTGGCCGAGGTGCGTGGCTGGCTGGGAGATTCGCCCTCGGTCGGCGTCCTGGTCGTTCCCAACTTCTCCATCGGCGCCGTCCTGATGATGCGATTCTCCGCGATCGCGGCGCCGTTCTTCGAGTCGGTCGAGGTCATCGAGCTCCACCACCCGGACAAGGTCGATGCCCCCTCCGGTACGGCGACGCGAACGGCCGAGATCATCGCCGCGGCCCGGGCAGCAGCCGACAAGGGGCCGATCCCGGACGCGACCACCTCCGACCCCGACGGTGCGCGCGGCGCGACGGTCGCGGGGATTCCCGTGCACGCCATACGCGCGCGCGGTCTCGTCGCTTCGCAAGAGGTGTTGTTCGGCGACAAGGGCGAGACGTTCACGATCCGGCACGACTCGATCCACCGGGAGTCGTTCATGCCCGGCGTGGTCGCAGCGGTCAGGGGAGTCTCGGACCTGCGGGGCCTGACCGTCGGCCTCGACACCGTCCTCGGCCTGGAGTAGCCGGATAGAGCAACCGCACCAGGGCCGCGGCCAGCGCCGCGCCGAAGACCATGGGCAGGAACGACACCCGCAACAGCAGCAGCCCGGCAGCGACGCCGAGACCCAGGAGCCGTGCGTCGATGACGATTGCGCCGCCCTCGTTGAACACCTGGACCGCGATCAACGCCCCGAGCAGACCGACCGGTATGAGGTCGGTCGCCTTGACCGTCCAGGGGTGCTCGAGGATCCATTGCGGCACCGAGAGCCCCGCATACTTGAAGGCATAACAGCCGACCGCCGTGACGATGATGCCCAGCCAGACCGGACTCATGTGGTGGACTTCTTCGGCCAGGCCATGCCCAGGGCGATCGCGAAACCGCCGCCCAGGATGATCGGCATACCGGCAGCCGTGAACGGTATGAGGCCCAGCGCCGCCGCGGCGGCGATCAACGCTATGAGCCGCATCGCCATCGAATCGAGCCGGGGCCACAGCAGTCCCAGGAACGCCGCACCGACCGCGGCGTCGAGCCCGTACGTGCGCGGGTCCCCGATGGCGTTGCCGGCGAGCGCGCCGATGAAGGTCGATAGGTTCCAGAGGATGAAGATCGACCAACCGGTCCAGTGGAAGCCGAGCCGAGCGTGGTGGGAGGTTTCGCGGGTCACGGCCATCGCGGTGGATTCGTCGATGACGACATGCGCCGCTGCCGCCTTCGCCGCGCCGCGCAGCTTGAGGTGAGGCGCAAGGCTCACGCCGTAGAAGAGGTTGCGGCTGCCCAGCAGCACCGCCGTCGCGGCGCCCGCCAGTGGAGCGCCGCCGGCGGCGATGACGCCGACGAACGCGAACTGTGAGGCACCGGTGAAGATGAGGAGCGACATGACCGAGGCCTGGACGACACTCAGCCCCGAGGCGGTCGCGATCGCCCCGAAGGACACGCCGTAGACACCTGTGGCGAGGCCGACGCCGAGCGAATCGGCGATGACCGAACGATCCGAACTCACGACGCTGTGGTCATTTCAGGGCTGTATGCAGGCGGACCTGTTTGAGCGTGGTGCCGGTCTCGCTCTGCAACTCACGGTGCGCGCCGTCGGCTTCCCAGCCGCTGGCGGTCACAAAACCGCGGAGGATGTCGTCGCTCGCGTTGACCCACCACAGCGCCCGCGTGAACTTGTCGGCCTGTAACGTGTCGATGGAGGCCTGCAGCAACCGGGAGCCATGGCCCGCACGGCGGTGCAACGGGTCGACGACGAACTCGCCGACCTCGCTGTCGGCCACCGGATCGGCGTCGGGGTCCTGCGACGGGTGCACGAGGGCGAAGCCGCGAACGGTCGCGCGCTCCAGCGCCACCAGGACCCGCATACGCGCATCCTGTGGCTTGGTGAGCGAGGCTTCCCACTGCTCGGTGAACGGCTCCGCCTTGAGGCCGAGGAGGACCTCAGAGGGGAGCAGGTCGGTGTAGTCCTGGCGCCAGGCGGCTATCTGGATCTGGGCAATTGCCGGGGCGTCGCTGGTCCATGCGAGTCGGGCGCTGACGTCGGCATTCACGCGCGGAAGTTTTCGACGAGTTGCGACTCGGCGCCCTTCGAGTCGAAGATTGCCGCGCTCATCGAGGTGTTGCGCAGGTGCGGCCAGGTTTCGTATGCCTGCGCGGCCAAACCCGGGAGGGCGATGATGAGCACCGGCCAGCCGCCGTTGTTGAAGACGAAGCAGGCGAGGACGGCGAGAAGCATCGGAATCTCGCTGTAGATGAGTCTGCGCAGCGTCTGGTTGGCGTATTGCTCGAGGGCGAGGGTCTGGTTGACCTCGGGGGACTCTGCCGGGTCGAGCGGCGTGCCGGTCAGCCATACGCGCTCGCTGAAGAAGACGGCGACGACGATCGAGACCATCAGGACGATGATCAGCCAGATGGGTGGATAGTCCGCATCCGTGCCGTTGAACATCCAGAACACCACCGCCAGGAAGACGGTCGTGATGACGAGTTGGAGGATCGCGAATTTGCGAATGTCCTTGGCAGTGGCTGCGCTCGAATCACTAGGCATGATTGAGAGTTTCGCACAGGTCGTGTCGGCTCCGATTGGTAGTCTGGCCGCATGCGCGCGTACCTCGATCTCGTCCAGCGGATTCTCGACGAAGGTGTGGCCAAGGGTGACCGCACCGGCACCGGGACACGGAGTGTTTTCGGTCATCAGATGAGGTTCGATCTGCGCGAGGGCTTCCCGCTGGTCACGACCAAGAAGATCCACATCAAGTCGGTTGTCGCCGAGCTGCTCTGGTTCATCGCGGGGGACACCAACACCTCGTACCTACGCGAAAACGGAGTCTCGATCTGGGACGAATGGGCCGACGACAACGGCGATCTCGGACCGATTTACGGCTACCAGTGGAGGTCGTGGCCAACTCCTGGCGGCGGACACATCGACCAGCTAGCCCATGTCATCGAGGCGCTCAAGTCCGACCCCGATTCGCGTCGGCACATTGTGAGCGCCTGGAACGTCGCGGACCTCGATGCGATGGCGCTGGCGCCGTGCCACGCGTTCTTCCAGTTCTATGTCGCCGACGGCAAGTTGTCGTGCCAGCTCTATCAACGCTCGGCCGATGTGTTCCTCGGTGTCCCGTTCAACATCGCCTCCTATGCGTTGCTGACCCACATGGTCGCCCAGGTGACCGGCCTTGAGGTGGGCGACTTCGTCCATACGCTCGGCGACGCCCATCTCTACGTCAACCACCTCGACCAGACCCGCCAGCAGCTCGCCCGGGAGCCGCGGGCCCTGCCTGAACTGTGGATCGACCCCACCGTCACCTCGATCGACGACTTCACCATCGACTCGTTCAAGTTCAGCGGCTATGACCCGCATCCCGGGATCAAGGCCCCGATCGCCATATGACGGTGACCATCGTCGTCGCGATGGGTTCGGACGGCGTGATCGGCGTGGCCGGTGACATGCCGTGGCACCTCCCCGAGGACCTCACCCATTTCAAGCGCGTGACGCTCGGCCATCCGCTGATCATGGGCCGCAAGACCTACGAATCCATCGGGCGACCGTTGCCCGGGCGCACCACGATCGTCGTGACCCGGCAACCTGACTGGTCCGACGAAGGAGTTTTGACCGCGGCCGACTTCGATGAGGCACTCGCCGTGGCCTCGGCTCTCGATGACGAGGTGTTCGTCGTCGGCGGAGCCCAGATCTACGCCGAGGCGCTGGCCCGCGGAGTGGTCGACCAGATGATCGTCACCCACATCGATGCCTCCCCGGACGGCGACACCTACTTCCCGGACCTGGACTGGTCGGAGTGGAAAGAGACCGGGCACGAACCCCACGACTCGATGCCACCCTTCGTCATCACCACCTACGCCAAGCCCTGACCCTACCCGCCAAGATTTGGCCGATTCCGCACGTGGAATCAGCCATAAACGGCGTTTTCGGGTGCATTAGCCGCCAAATCTTGGAGACGAGCGCTACAGGAGGATGGCGAACTGGCGGCTTTGGGCCACCAGGTTGCCGGCCTCGTCCCAGAGCTCGCAGTCTTCCTCGTGGTAGCCGTTGATGACGTGGCGCGTGGTGAGGCGCGTGGCCAGCCAGCCGGGCACGGGCTTGCGGTGCAGGTGGACGGTGAGCTGGACGGTCATCGACTGGAACTCGCCGATCTCCATGACCGGCGGCGCGTATGAGTCGACCAGGAACGCAAGAGCGGGGAAGTCGATTTCCCGCCCGTCGGCGAGGCGTTGCCACAGCTCGACGGTCGGATCGCCGTTGGGCTTGCCGTCGGCCCAGCCGGGCCGGGACGCCAGCCGGTAGTCGACCCGGTCGAAGATCCCGCCCGACGGCATACCCTCGCCGCGCGGATCGGCGCACGAATCGGGCGGCGGCAATTGCGGGGGAGTGCCCAGCTCATGGGTGCGGCCCTCGCCGCGGGGACCGAAGTTGCCCACGAGGTGGGCGACGATTGCGCCGTTCTGTTGCAACGTGACCTCCCCGGTCTGGACGCGCCGGCCGTGACGCAGCGATTTCGTATGGAGCTCACCGGCGCCGTCCTCGGGGGACTTCAGGTAGGTGATGGAGGCGACCATCGGGTCGTCCGCACCCATTTCCTCCCCGAGTCCCCGCAGCATGGCCGCAAGGATGTAGCCGCCGTTGGGCTTGCCGAGTGGCGTGTTCCAGCGGCTGGTCAAGGTCAGGTCACGGATTCCGTCGCCACGCGGCACGGAGGCCGTGTCGATGGCGTAATAGTCGTCGCTCACAGCCCTATCCTGCATGGTTCCATTGACACGTGAAGCGGTAACCTCGTCCTATGACCTCGCCGCACGCCTCCGCCGCCGCGCCGTTCGGGCGTGTCCTGACCGCGATGGTGACTCCTTTCACCACCGAAGGCGCTCTGGACCTGGATGCCGCGCAGAAGGTTGCGACCTACCTGATCGATGCCGGCAACGACGGACTCGTCGTCAGCGGCACGACCGGCGAGTCCCCGACGACGACGGTCGACGAAGACGGCCGTCTTCTCGCCGCCGTCATCGAAGCGGTCGGCGATCGCGCCACGGTCATCGCCGGCGTCGGCACCAACGACACTCGCCATTCGATCGAGCTGGCGCAGCAGGCTCGCAAGGCCGGCGCGCACGGACTCCTGATCGTGACGCCCTACTACAGCAAGCCGCCCCAGTCGGGCATCATCAGCCACGTCAACACCGTTGCCGAGGCTGGTGAAGACATCCCGGTCATGCTTTATGACATTCCCGGTCGCACCGGAGTCCAGATCGCCGAGTCCACATACGCCGAGCTGGTCAAGAACCCGCTGGTCCTCGCGACCAAGGACGCCGTCGGCGACCTGACCCGTGGTTGCTGGCTGATGCGCGAGACCGGAATCAAGTTCTATTCCGGCGACGACCCGCTCAACCTCGCGTGGCTCACCCACGGCGCCAGCGGCGTCGTGAGCGTCGTCGGCCACGCCGCGGCGCGTCAGTATGCCGACATGGTCGCCGCCGTCGATGCGAGCGATCTGCCCAAGGCGCTGGCGATCCACAACCAGTTGCTTCCCGCCGTCAAGGCGATGATGACTTTCACGCAAGGAGCGATCACGGCCAAGGCCGCTTTGCAGCTCCTCGGCGTGCTTGAGCACCGCACCATGCGTGCGCCACTCCCCGATGCAACCGAGGAAGAAGTCGCGATAGTCCGTGATGGACTCGTCGCATCGGGCCTACTCGAAAGCTAAACCCTTGAGCCATATGCATCTCGAGCTCGACCCGCCCCCCGCTCTGCCCGAAGGTGCGCTTCGCGTCATCGCCCTGGGCGGTCTCGGCGAAATCGGCCGCAACATGACGGTCTTCGAATTCGACGGCAAACTCCTGATCGTCGACTGCGGCGTCCTTTTCCCCGAAGAGCACCACCCCGGCGTCGACCTGATCCTCCCCGACTTCAGCGCCATCCGCGATCGGCTCGACGACATCGTCGCCATCGTGCTCACTCATGGGCACGAGGATCACATCGGCGCCGTTCCCTACCTCCTGCGCGAGCGCGGCGACATCCCGGTCGTCGGCTCACAGCTGACGCTTGCCTTCCTGGAACCCAAGTTGCGCGAACACCGCCTCAAGGAAGTCCCCAAGTTCATCGTCGCCGAGGACGACATCGAGACGTTCGGCCCGTTCGAATGTGAGTTCGTCGCGGTCAACCACTCGATCCCCGATGCCCTCGCCGTTGCCATCAGGACTCCCGCCGGCGTCGTCCTGCATACGGGCGACTTCAAGATGGACCAGCTGCCCCTCGACGGCCGCATCACCGACTTGAGAGCTTTTGCTCGTCTCGGAGAAGCCGGGGTGGATCTTTTTCTCACCGACTCGACCAACGCCGACGTGCCCGGCTTCACCACGTCTGAGCGCAACATCACGCCCGCGATCGACACGGTGTTCGCCAACAGCGAGAAGCGCATCATCGTGGCTTCGTTCGCCTCGCACATCCACCGCGTCCAGCAGGTGCTCGACGCGGCCGCCAAGCACGGTCGCAAGGTCGCGTATGTCGGGCGCTCGATGGTGCGCAACATGCAGATCGCGCGCGAGCTCGGCTACCTCCACGTGCCCGACGGGGTCGTCGTCGACAAGATCGACGCCGCGCCGCCGAACAAGATGGTGTTGATGTCGACCGGCTCGCAGGGTGAACCGATGGCGGCGCTCTCGCGCATGGCCAACAACAGCCACCAGCAGGTCAGCCTCGAGCCCGGCGACACCGTCCTGCTCGCGTCGTCGCTCATACCGGGCAACGAAAACGCGATCTACCGCGTCATCGACGGCCTCACCAAGCTCGGCGCCAATGTCGTGCACAAGGGCAACGCGCTCGTGCACGTGTCGGGTCACGCCTCGGCCGGCGAGCTGCTCTACTGCTACAACATCGTCAAGCCCACCAACGTCATGCCCGTGCACGGCGAGATCCGCCACCTGCACGCCAACGCGAAGCTCGCCAAGGCGACCGGCGTGCCCAATGTCGTCATCTGCGAAGACGGGTTCGTCGTCGACCTGCTCGACGGCCACGCCAGGATCACCGGCGCTGTCGACTGCGGTTATGTCTATGTCGACGGCTCTTCGGTCGGCGACCTGACCGAGTCCGAGCTCAAGGACCGGATGATCCTCGGCGACGAGGGATTCATCTCGATCGTCGTCGTCGTCGACTCGACGAGCGGCAAGATCGTCAGCGGCCCGGAGATCCACGCGCGCGGCATGGCCGAGGACGACAGCGTCTTCGACGAGATCACACCCAAACTGGTCAACGTCATTGAGGAGTCGTTGTCCGAAGGCACGTATGACTCCCGCCAGCTGCAGCAGGTCATGCGCCGGACGGTCGGCAGCTTCGTCGGCCGCAAGCTCCGCCGCCGCCCGATGATCATCCCCATCGTCCTCGAGGCCTAGGAACGCGCCTGATTCCCCAAGATTTGGCCGATTCTGCACGTCAAATCGGTCCGATTAGGCGAATTCGGGTGCAAGATCGGCCAAATCTTGGTGACGTGGGTCGCTTCTCACCGGCTGTTTGTTACCGGGGTGCAAAGCGTTTTACCTCGGCGAAACGTTTGACTAGGCATACCGAAACCCCGCAAACCTAGCGTTCTCACCATGGCACCTGGCAATCGGCCGGGTCATGGACTTTCGGAGCGCCTCATGGCTGTTACCACCATTCCGGCTCCCGAGGCGCAGCTTCGCCCGGGCCGTTGGATCGATCACTGGGATCCCGAAGATCCCGAGTTCTGGGAGACGACCGGCAAGCCGATCGCACGCCGCAACCTGATCTGGTCGATCTTCGCCGAGCACCTCGGCTTCTCGGTCTGGCTCCTCTGGAGCGTCAGCGCGGCGATGCTGGTGAAGGTCGGATTCAACTTCACGCCGCAACAGCTGTTCTTCCTCCTCGCCGTTCCCAACCTGGTCGGCTCGCTGATCCGCCTGCCCTACACGTTCGCGGTGCCGAAGTTCGGTGGCCGCAACTGGACGATGGTCAGCGCGCTGCTGCTGCTCATCCCGACCCTGCTTTTTGCGTTCTTCGTGCAGCGCCCCGATACGCCGTACTGGGTCTTCGTCATCGTCGCGGCGACCGCCGGCTTCGGTGGCGGCAACTTCGCCTCCTCGATGGCCAACATCAACTTCTTCTACCCCGCGAAGCAGAAGGGTGCCGCGCTCGGCCTCAACGCCGCCGGCGGCAACCTGGGTGTCGCCCTGATCCAGTTCTTCCTGCCGGTCGTGGTCGGCGGGGCCGGCATCTTCGGCCTGGTCAAGGCCAGCGAGAGCGGCATCTTCCTGCAGCGTGCCGGTTACCTCTATGCCGTCCTCGCGGTCATTGCCGCGGTGGCCGCCTACTTCTTCATGAACAACCTGACGTCGGCATACTCCAAGCCGCGTGAACAACTGGCTGTCGTGAAGTACAAGCACACCTGGGTGATGTCGTTCCTCTACATCGGCACGTTCGGCTCGTTCATCGGCTACTCCGCCGCGATGCCGCTGCTGATCAAGATCAACTTCTTCCGTTCGCCGATTCCGACCGAATCCATCGGTATCAACTTCGCCTACTACGCGTTCCTCGGCGCGCTCGTCGGCTCGCT
The DNA here is from genome assembly GCA_030856025.1 of Actinomycetota bacterium. Lineage (GTDB taxonomy): Bacteria > Actinomycetota > Actinomycetes > Propionibacteriales > Nocardioidaceae > JACMOZ01. The sequence goes on along the minus strand of JALYQD010000186.1, from coordinate 15,194 downwards.
CGCTCGACCGTACGGCGGAAGGCTGGCCGACAAGTTCGGTGGCGCCCGCGTCACGTTCTGGACGTTCGTCGCCATGATTGGCGGCACGCTGACCGTCATCTACACGCTGACCCTGCTGAAGCCGGTTCCGGTCGCTCCTCCGGAGAAGCTGGCGGCCTGGGCCGAGGACCCGTCGAGCTTCCCCGGCTTCGCGCCGGCCGTTGTTGAAGCGGTGGACCACAACTCGGGGATCTTCCCGTTCTTCCTCCTCGCGTTCCTGTTCGTCTTCGCCGCGACCGGCATCGGCAACGGCTCGACGTATCGGATGATCCCCGCGATCTGGAAGGCCTACGCCAAGGAGGCCGGCCCCGAGGGCTCGCCCGACCGCTCCGCTGCGGAGAAGAAGTCGACCAAGGAGTCCTCGGCCGTCATCGGTATCGCCGGTGCGATCGGTGCCCTCGGTGGCTTCCTGATCCCGATCACGTTCGGCTCGCCCTGGGTGACCGACCCGGTCGAGGCCTGCAAGGTCGCGTTCATGATCTTCACCGGCTTCTACGTGGTGTGCCTGGCAGTTACGTATGCCTTCTACATCCGCAGGACGTCCGTGATGGCCAAGGCGAACGTGTGACCGACACTCACTGTCCGTATTGCGCCTTGCAATGCGCCATGACACTCGGCGGAGATCCCCTCTCCGCCGAGCCTCGGGCGTTTCCCACCAACAACGGCGGCATGTGCCAGAAGGGCTGGACCAGCGCCGAGGTGCTTCGTGCGAGCGACCGCGTCACGGCGCCTTTGCGCCGGGTCAGCAACAAACCAGGAGATGAGCGCTGGGAGGAAGTCAGCTGGGATGAGGCGCTTGATGACATCGCGGCACGTGTGCTGGCGCTCTCGGCCGCGAACGGTCCCGAGACGATCGCCGTGTTCGGCGGCGGCGGACTGACCAACGAGAAGGCCTACCAGCTGGGCAAGTTCGCTCGCCTCGCCCTCCGGACGCCCAACATCGACTACAACGGCCGGTTCTGTATGTCGTCCGCCGCAGCGGCAGCGAACCGTACGCTCGGCATCGACCGGGGCCTGCCGTTTCCGCTGACCGATCTCAACGACGCCGACGCGATCGTCCTGCTCGGTAGCAACCTCGCCGACACGATGCCGCCCGCGGTCCAGCACCTCGGAGCGGTCCGCGAGCGCGGCGGACTCGTCGTGGTCGACCCGCGCCGCAGCGCCACCGCGCGCCTGACCGAGGACGGCGGCGGCGAACACGCCCAGCTCGTACCCGGCACCGATCTCGTATTCCTGCTGGGGCTCCTGCACATCGTCTTCGCCGAAGGCCTGGCAGACGACGCCTTCCTGGCCGGCCGGGTCAACGGCCTCGACGCCGTGCGCCGCAGCGTCGCCGAATGGTGGCCCGAACGCGTCGCAGCCACAACCGGAGTCCCCGAAACCCAGCTTCGCCGCATCGCCCGACTCCTCGCGGCCGCCGCACCCCTCCGCGGCGGCCGCGGGGCCTTCCTCCTGACCGGGCGCGGCTCCGAACAACACGTCGACGGCACCGAAACGGTCACCGCGGCCATCAACCTCGCGCTGGTCCTCGGACTCGTCGGCGCCGAGAGGGGTGGCTACGGGGCCATCACCGGGCAGGGCAATGGCCAAGGCGGCCGCGAACACGGCCAGAAGGCCGACCAGCTCCCCGGCTACCGGATGATCGCCGATCCGGCCGCCCGCGAACATGTCGCCGCCGTCTGGGGCGTCGACCCGGCCGTGATCCCCGGCCCCGGCAAACCTGCCGTCGAGCTCCTCAACAGTCTTGGCACGCCCGGTGGACCGAAGGCGCTGTTCGTCCACGGCAGCAACGTTCTCGTCAGTGCGCCCGACGCCGACGTCATACGCCGCCGGCTCGAATCCCTCGACCTGCTGGTCGTCTGCGACTTCGTCCCCTCAGAGACCGCCCTGCTCGCGGACTACATACTCCCGGTCACGCAATGGGCCGAGGAGGAAGGCACGATGACCGGCCTCGAAGGCCGTGTCCTGCGCCGACGGAGGGCAATCGCCCCGCCGCCGGGCGTGAAGTCCGAGCTCGAGATCTTCGCCGCCCTCGCCGAACGCCTCGAAGCGCCGGGAACCTGGTCGACCGAGCCGCAAGAGGTTTTCGACGAGCTCGCCCGTGCCAGCAAGGGCGGCCGCGCCGACTACGCCGGGATCTCGTATGACCGACTGGACGCAGGCGAATCCCTTTACTGGCCGTGCCCTGACACCTCCCATCCGGGCACACCCCGACTGTTCCAGGACGGCTTTCCCACCGCGGACGGCAGGGCCAACATGATCGCGGTCCGCCCGACCGGTCCGGCCGACGACGTCCGCGCCGAAGCACCGATCTACCTGGTGACCGGCCGGGTGTTGCAGCACTACCAGTCCGGTGCGCAGACCCGCCGGGTCGCCAAGCTCAACGACTCGATGCCACATGCCTATGTCGAGATCCATCCGAGCCTTGCCCAGCGCATCGGTGTCGAGGGCATCGAGGACATCAGCATTCATTCGAAGCGCGGATCGATGGTCGCCCAGGCCCGCATCAGCACCGACATCCGGCCCGACACCGTGTTCGTCCCGTTCCATTTCGCCGACGAGGGCATGGTCAACGCCGTGACCAACGCGGCGACCGACCCCATTTCCGGTATGCCCGAGTTCAAGGTGTGCGCGGTGCAAATAGAGAGGGCACCAACATGAACGAGGTAATGGCATGAAGGTCGTTGTGATCGGAGCCGGCATGGTCGGCAACCGTTTTGCCGATGAGCTCAGCCGACTCGACGACACGATCGAGATCGATGTGCTCGGCGATGAGTCCTATGAGCCCTACAACCGTGTCCTGCTCACCGAGCTGCTCGCCGGCCGGGTAGACCTCGCTGGCCTCGCCCTGCCACAGGCCGACGGCGACAACGTTCGCCTCTGGCAGGACGAAGCGGCCGTGAGCATCGACCGGGAGCGCCAGGTCGTGCACACCGATTGGGTCGATTTCGAGTACGACCACCTCGTCCTCGCCACCGGCGCCCGCGCCCGCGTCATCCCGATCCCCGGCCTGCGCGACGGGTTGCCCGGCGGCGCCCACGTGCTGCGCAACCTCAACGACGCCCGCGACATCGCCGCGGCGACCCTCAACGCCAGGCACGCAATCGTCATCGGCGGTGGGCCGCTCGGACTCGAGGCTGCCTGCGGTCTCCGGCACCGCGGCGTCGACGTCACGGTGATGTCGGTCATGGACACGCTCCTCGACCGCGACCTCGACCCATCGGTCGCCGAAGTCGTCGAGCAGGGTGCCCTGGACCTGGGCATCGAATTCGTCGGCAACGCCCAGATCGCCTCCATCGCTACCAACGACGGCCGCGTGACGGACGTATGCATGTCCGACGGCAGCACGTTTCCGGCCGACCTTGTCGTCCTGGCCTGCGGAACCGTCCCGGACACGACGCTCGCCGCCGAAGCCGGACTCGAGACCCATGCCGGGATCGTCGTCGGCGCAGACCTGCGGACGACACGCGACGACCGCATCTCGGCCATCGGCGACTGCGCCGAAACCCCGTCAGGCGTGAGCGGACTGGTCGCCCCCGGTTGGGCGCAGGCGCGGGCCCTGGCCAAGAGCATCGCCAACGATGTGCCCGTCGAGCCCACCGAGATCACCGGTTCGGCCATGCGGCTCAAAGCCGTCGGCCTCAGCGTCATCACCATGGGCGTACGCGAATCCAGTGCCGGTGACGCAGACCGGGTCGTGGCTCTCCACGACCGAAAAGAACGGCGATTCGTCGAGGTCGTGGTCCGCGACGACACCCTGGTCGGCATCACCTGTGTGGGGGATCCCGAGATCGGGGCGCATCTCAGCACGCAGTTCGACCGGCCCGGCATACTGCCCGCCGACCCGCTGCACCTGCTGATGGGCACGGCGGCCGGCCAAACCGCCGAGGCCGCATCCCCGACGCCGATGCCGTCCTCGACGACCGTGTGCCGCTGCAACGGCGTGACCAAGGGCGACCTCATCCATGCCTGGGAAGGCGGCTGCACGACGGTCGATGCCCTGGCCAAGGGGACCCTCGCGACCACCGGATGCGGCGGGTGCAAGTCCCTCGTGTGCGGAATCGTCGACTGGCTCGAGGCCAGCGACCCGCCCAACCCGACCGACTCCTCACAGCAGCCGAGTGCGCCGCGTGAGCCAACTGTTCCCGCGAGGTAACACTATGAATGCCAATGTGAAATCTGTGCTTCCTAACGTTCACGGTATGAGCCAAAAGAAGAAACTCGTCGTCATCGGTGGCGGCATGGTCGCCCACCGCCTGGTCGAAGCGCTCGTCGAGCGCGAGGCGCACATCGACTGGCAGATCGACGTGTTCGGCGAGGAGACGCGGCCTCCGTACGACCGCGTCGCGCTCACCTCGTTTTTCTCCGACCGCGATCCGCAGGACCTGCTGCTCGGGGACCAGAGTCTCTGGAAGACGCCAGGCGTCCGCCTGCACCGCGGCGCCAAGGTCGCGCACATCGACCGTGAGGCCAAGCAGGTCGCGGCGCGCGGCACGACGTTCGACTACGACGCCCTCGTGCTGGCCACGGGATCGTATGCGACCGTCCCGCCGGTCACCGGTTCAGACCTGCCCGGCACGTTCGTCTATCGCACCGTCGATGATGTCGCCGAGCTCCGCGCCTGGGTCACCGAGCGCCAGGAAAAGTTGAACCGCCCGGTCACCGGCGCCGTCGTCGGCGGCGGCCTGCTCGGCCTCGAAGCCGCCGGCGCGCTCACAGCCCTCGGCGCCGAGACAACGGTCGTCGAGTTCGCCGACTGGCTCATGCCCCTGCAGGTCGACGAGGCCGGCGGTGGCGCGCTGCGCCGCCTGATCGGCCAGATGGGCGTCAACGTCCGTACGTCGACCGCGACGTCAAGCCTCAAACCCGGCCGGGACGGCAATGTCGCGAAGATGACGTTCGCAGACGGAGAAAAGCTCGGCGTCGACGTCGTCGTGTTCGCCACCGGTGTCCGCCCGCGCGACGAGCTCGCCCGGGACTGCGGACTGGAGATCGCCGAGCGTGGGGGAGTCATCGCCGACGTCGACTGCCGCACCAACGACGAAGACATCTTTGCCATCGGCGAAGTCGCACACATCGCCGGCCGCGTATGGGGACTCGTCGGTCCCGGCTACTCGATGGCCGAAGTCGTCGCCGACCGGTTGCTCGGGGGAGAGGCGACGTTCGAGGGCGCCGACCTGTCGACCAAGCTCAAGCTCCTGGGAGTCGACGTCGCGAGCTTCGGCGACGCGTTCGCGGCCCAGAACGGCAGCCTCGAGGTCGTGTATGCCGACCCGGTCGCCGGCGTCTACAAGAAGCTCGTCATGAGCGATGACGCCTCGACCCTCCTCGGCGGCATGCTCGTGGGTGACGCCTCCTCATACGCGAGCCTGCGGCCGATGGTCGGGGGAGAGCTGGGCAGCGATCCGACGGCATGGCTGCTGCCCGAAGGCGTCGAGAAGCCAACCGGTGGCACCCTCCCGGACGAGGCCAACATCTGCTCCTGCAACAACGTGACGGCCGGAACGATCCGCTGTGCGGTGACCGAGAAGGGTTGCACCGACATCGCCGGCGTCAAGGCGTGCACGAAGGCCGGCACGAGCTGTGGTTCCTGCCTGCCGTTGGTCAAGAACCTGATGACGAAGGAACTCGAGGACGCGGGCATCGAAGTCAGCAACGCCTTGTGTGAGCACTTCGAGATGAGCCGCGCGCAGCTGTTCGACATCGTCCGGGTCAGCGGCATCACGATGTTCAGCGCCCTCGTCGAGAAGCACGGCACGGGCCGCGGCTGCGACATCTGCCGCCCGACCGTCGCCTCGATCCTGGCGTCGATTCACAACCAGCACGTCCTCGACGGGGAGAACGCGACCCTCCAGGACACCAACGACCACGTCATGGCCAACCTGCAGAAGGACGGCACCTACTCGGTCGTCCCACGCATCCCCGGCGGCGAAGTCACCCCTGACGGGCTCATCGTGATCGGCCAGGTCGCCTCCGACTTCGGCCTGTACACCAAGATCACCGGCGGCCAGCGGATTGACCTGTTCGGCGCCCGGATCGAACAGCTGCCGGCCATCTGGACCCGGTTGGTCGACGCCGGCTTCGAGTCGGGCCACGCATACGGCAAGTCCCTGCGGACGGTGAAGAGCTGCGTGGGCCAGACGTGGTGCCGCTTCGGCGTGCAGGACTCCACCTCACTCGCGATTGCGCTGGAGATGCGTTACCGCGGCCTGAGGTCGCCACACAAGATCAAGCTCGGTGTCTCCGGTTGCGCCCGCGAATGTGCCGAAGCCCGCAGCAAGGACGTCGGTGTCATCGCGACCGAAAACGGCTGGAACATGTATGTCGGCGGCAACGGCGGATTCACCCCGCGCCATGCCCAGCTCTTCGCCGAAGACCTCTCGACCGAGGAGCTCGTGCAGGCCATCGACAGATTCCTCATGTACTACGTGCGGACGGCTGACCGGCTCCAGCGCACCGCGCCCTGGCTCGAAGCGGTCGAGGGTGGCATGGAGCAGGTCAAATCCGTGGTCCTCGACGACAGCCTCGGCATCGCGGCCGATCTCGATGCCGCAATGTCTCAACATGTGGACGGATACGAGGACGAATGGGCCGCGACCCTGCGTGATCCCGAGAAGTTACGCAAGTTCGCCTCTTTCGTTAACGCGCCTGAAACAGCGGACCCCGATCTTGTATATATGCCCGAACGTGGGCAGCGGCGCCCGGCCACACAGGACGAACGCGCCGTACTGATCGGTGGCACCACGCTTCCGGTCCGACGGGAAGGAGCGACGGTATGAGCGAGTGGATGACAATTTGCACTCTCGACGACCTGACCCCCGACCGTGGGGCGGCGGCGATGGTCAGCGGTCGCCAGGTAGCGCTGTTTCGGCTGAGTGGTGATGCGGTTTACGCAATCGCGCACCGTGATCCGTACAGCGGCGCCAATGTCATGGCGCGAGGCCTCGTCGGATCCCGCGGGGGAGTACCGACGGTGGCCTCGCCCATGCACAAACAGATTTTCGATTTACGCACCGGCGAGAGTATGGACGACCCCGCTGTCCGGCTCGACACCTGGGAGACCAGAGTTGTCGACGGAGTTGTGGAGATGCGTTTGATGCCCTCGGCGGTCGCGGTGTGAGCCCGCTCGGACCCGTCCTCGCCGGAACACGGATCCTCGTCACCGCCCAGCGGCGGGCCGAGGACCTCTCCAACGCGCTCGAACGCCGGGGAGCCCAGGTCCGAATCGCGGCAGCACTCGGCGTCGAGTCCCACATCGACGAAGAGGCGTTGCTGGCTCATACCCGCAGACTGATCGCCGAACCGGTGGACGTCGTGGTCGTCACGACCGGCATCGGGTTCCGCGGCTGGCTCGACACAGCCGAAACGGCAGGACTCGGCGAGGACCTCGTCGCCGCCCTCGGCGAGACGCGCCTTATCGCCCGCGGCCCTAAGGCGCGCGGCGCCCTCCAGGCCGCCGGCCTCATCCCCGACTGGGTCGCAGAATCGGAGACCTCGGCCGAGATCGCCGACTTCCTGTGCACTGAGGGCGTCTCCGGCCAGACGATCGCCGTCCAGCACCACGGCGCCGGGGACGACGGACTCGAGTCACGACTCTTCGAACACGGTGGACACCCCTTCGGCCTCATCGTCTATCGGTGGGGACCGCCGCCGAACAAGGAAGCCGTCGACGAGTCGGTGCGGGCCTGCGCCGTCGGCACGTTCGACGCCGTCGTCTTCACCTCGGCTCCCGCCGCCGCCGCATGGCTGACATCGGTCGACGAGGCCAAGGCCCACGATGCGATCGTGCGGCTGGCCGAGGACGGCAAACTGCTCGTGGCGGCCGTCGGCCCGGTCACGGCCGAACCCCTGCGCGTCGCCGGCTTCGACCCGCTCGTTCCCGATCGTGGGCGACTCGGCTCACTCGTACGGGCGATCATCATGAAGCTCGGCGACGACGACGGCGGCATCGCGACCCCGGCCGGACGGCTGCGTATGCGCGCCTCGGCCGCAACCCTCGACCACGCCGTCCTGCCACTCTCTCCCGGCAGCTTCGCGGTGTTGAAGGTCCTCGCCGAGAGCCCCGGCGTCGTTCGTTCGCGCGAAGAGCTGTTGAAGGTATTGCCCGGCGAGTCCAACGACCCTCATACCGCTGAAGTCGCCGTCGCCCGATTGCGAGAGACCATCGGTTCGCCGTCGATCGTCAACACCGTCGTCAAGCGCGGCTACCAGCTCATCGGCCACCGCGCATGACCGAGACCCTCATCGCCTGCAGTCACGGGACCGACCACCCCGAGGGCCGGGCAGCGATCTCCGGGCTCGTCCAGGCCCTCCGCCGCGAGGCCCATCACCGCGAAGTCGTCCCGGCCTTTGTCGACGTGCAGGAACCGTCGATCGACGATGCCGTCCGCGCAACCCACGGTCGTCGGATCATCATCCCGTTGCTGCTGTCCTCGGGCTATCACGTCAACGTCGACATCGCCCGCGCCTCGCAGCTCGACCCGATGGTCAGCGCGGTACCGCCCCTGGGACCCGACTGGATCCTCGCAGAGATCGGCGTCCGCCGGCTTTTCGAAGCCGGTGCCGGATCCGACGACACGATCGTCCTGGCCTCCGCGGGATCGGCGAGCACTCAAGCGCTCGACGACGTGTCCAAGGCGGCCCGGTTGCTGAGCGCCGTATGGGGTGGACGGGTCCACGTCGGCTCGATCGGCGGGGGAGACACCCCCATCGCCGAGGCCGTCGACATCGCCCGTGCCTACGGCCGACGTGTCGTCGTGTCGACCTACCTGCTCGCCCCCGGCAACTTCGACGACCGCCTGCAGGGCTGTGGCGCCGATGTCATCTCCGCACCGCTCCTCGACGGCGGCATACCCGACCCGAGGTTGGTCAACCTGGTCCTCGCCCGGTCGAGGTCAATGACCAGCGAGTTCGTCTGATCCTCGCGAGAGAGTTTGTCCAACTCGCGAGCGCTCGCCGCCGGGACAAACTCTCTCCTCACCCGAACCAACTCTCTCGCGAGTGGAAACGGCGTGGGTTCCCGAAAAACACTCAAGTTCTCCTTTAGTCTTGCAACATGGCGACCCGAACGTCTTCCCCGCCGCGCAAGCGGCCGTCCGGCAGCCAGGCCCGCAAAAAGCCGGCGACACGGCGTCCCTCGAAGAAGAGGGGCAAGCCTGCAGCACGCAGGCCCGCGCAGCGTCGCCCGGCCCGCACCGGTCCTGGCCCACTGACCTCTGCATTCACGGCCCTGATGCGCGGCATCCGTGCGATCTGGCTCGGCATCGCCGGCCTCATCGGCGCGATCGCGCGCAGCATCGGCCACAGCGCCAAGGACCTCGACCCCGCTCAACGCCGTGACGGTGTCGGCCTGGGCATCGTCGGCCTTGCCATCATCGTCTCGGCTTCCGTCTGGTGGCAGATCCCCGGTGCCGTCGGCCGCGGGGTCCGCGGTGCGACGACCGGAAGCGTCGGCATCCTGGCCTGGGCCGTTCCGATCCTTCTCGTCGTCATCGCCTGGCGCACGCTCCGCCACCCCGACAGCAACGGACCGGCCGGCCGTCAGGTCATCGGCTGGTCCGCGATCTCGGGCGGTATCCTCGGTCTCGTCCACATCTCCCATGACGTGCCGCGCCCCAGCGATCCCGACGCAATGCGTGAAGCAGGTGGCGCCGTCGGCTATCTCTTCTCCGCACTTCTCATGGACCTTCTCAAGAGCGCGTATGTCGCCGCACCGCTCCTCGTGCTGGTCGCCGCCTTCGGCATCCTGATTGTCGCCAACACGCCCCTGTATGCGGTTCCCACGCGCTTGGGCGAGCTCCGCGACAAGGCCCTCGGTCGCAACAAGAACAAGGAAGAGGAGCCAGAAGACGTCAAGAAGCGCAAGCACCCGAGGACCGGGGCAGCCGAGCCGTTCGACAATCCGCTCATCGACGGACCGGACGAAGACCGTCAGGTTCCGGCCAAGCGCTACACGCCCGAAACCGAGGCCGAAGAGCCCAGCACCCCGATGAAGCCGATCGAGCCGATCCCGGTGCGTGCCGAGCAGCTCGCACTGTCCGGCGACGTCGTCTACACGCTCCCCGACACAACCAAGCTGCGCGAAGGCACCCCGCACAAGGCGCGCTCTGCGGCATCGGACGAAGTCGTCGAGCGCCTCACCGAGGTTCTCGAGCAGTTCCAGATCGATGCGACCGTCACCGGCTACACCCGCGGACCGACAGTCACGCGCTATGAGGTCGAGCTAGGCCCTGCCGTCAAGGTCGAGAAGGTCACCGCGCTGAGCCGCAACATCTCGTATGCGGTGGCCTCCAACGAGGTCCGCATACTGTCGCCGATTCCGGGCAAATCTGCCATCGGCGTCGAGATCCCCAACGTCGACAAGGAAATGGTCTCGCTCGGCGACGTGCTGCGCTCGGCCAAGGCCCGAAGCGACCATCACCCGATGGTCGTCGGCCTCGGCAAGGACGTCGAGGGCGGCTATGTCGTCGCCAACCTCGCCAAGATGCCGCACCTTCTCGTCGCCGGCGCGACCGGTTCGGGCAAGTCGAGCTTCATCAATTCGATGGTCGCCTCGATCCTCATGCGGTCAACGCCGGACGAAGTCCGGATGATCATGGTCGATCCCAAGCGCGTCGAGCTCACCGCCTACGAAGGCATCCCGCACCTCATCACGCCGATCATCACGAGCCCCAAGAAGGCCGCCGAGGCGTTGCAATGGGTCGTCCGCGAGATGGACATGCGTTATGACGACCTGGCCAACTTCGGCTTCCGCCACATCGACGACTTCAACAAAGCCGTCAAGACCGGCAAGCTCCAGGTCCCGCCTGGCAGCGAGCGCGTCCTGGCGCCATACCCCTATCTCCTGGTGGTCGTCGACGAGCTCGCCGACCTGATGATGGTTGCCCCCAGAGACGTTGAGGACTCCATCGTCAGGATCACCCAGCTCGCCCGTGCCGCCGGTATCCACCTGGTGCTCGCGACCCAGCGACCCAGCGTCGACGTCGTCACCGGCCTGATCAAGGCCAATGTGCCGAGTCGCCTGGCGTTCGCCACATCGTCGGTGACGGACAGCCGCGTCATCCTCGACCAGCCCGGCGCCGAAAAGCTCGTCGGCCAAGGCGACGGACTTTTCCTGCCCATGGGCGCCAACAAGTCGATGCGTATGCAGGGCGCCTGGGTCACCGAGAATGAGATCCACGAAATCGTCAAGCACTGCAAGACCCAGCTGCAGCCGACCTACCGCTCCGACGTGACAGCCCCCAAGAAGGCGACGCGCGATCTCGACGACGACATCGGCGACGACATGGACCTCGTGCTCCAGGCCATCGAGCTCTGTGTGACGACGCAATTCGGGTCGACGTCGATGCTACAGCGCAAGCTTCGTGTGGGCTTCGCCAAAGCGGGCCGCCTCATGGATATCCTTGAGAGTCGAGGAATCGTCGGACCGAGCGAAGGCTCCAAGGCCCGCGACGTGCTCATCAAGGCCGACGACCTCGAAGACGTGCTTGCCAGCATCCAAGTGGAGTGATCATGACCGAACCGTTCGAGATCCGCCGTCGGGCGGGCATCTACATCGCGGTCGGACTGATTGCCGCTGCCCTCGCCGTCGCCTTCGGCTTCCGTGCCTATGACAAGAGCCAGCCGCTTCTGTGGATCATCGTCGCCGTTCTCGCCGTGATCGCCTATGTGCACCTCGTCGCCGGCATCGACGCCCGTACGCCGTTGTTCGTGGCCGACGACCAGGGCGTCCGGTTGAGGAGCGGTACGGAATGGGTCGGTTTCCGCTGGCAGGAGATGGGCGACATACGGATCGAGCGGCGCGAAGGCATCCTCTACGACCCCCGCGTCAAGGTCCTCAGTTCCGACGGCACCCGCATCTACAGCGCTCCCCTCGGCATTGCGACCAACGCCTCTCCTGCCGAAGCCGAGGTGCAATTGGCGCAGCGGCGCCGGGCTGCTTCATACTGAAGAGATCGACTTCAGGGGTGAACCCTCACAGGTCACCGATCGAAAGGGCGCAATGACTACGGCAGAAACGCCGAGCAACATGAATATCGCGAATGCCCTGACCCTTCTTCGCATTGTCGGCGTGCCGGTCTTCGGATGGCTGCTGCTGACGCATGGCGGCCATTCGATCGAGTTCCGCCTCTGGGCCTTCCTCGCCTTTACGCTGCTGATGATCACCGACAAGATCGACGGCGACCTCGCCCGCAAGCACAACCTCATCACCAACCTGGGCAAGATCGCCGACCCGATCGCCGACAAGGCGATGACCGGTATGGCCTTCGTCGGGCTCGCGATCATCTTCGACAGCCCGTTCTTCTGGGTCGTCACGATCGTGGTGCTCGTCCGCGAGTGGGGCATCACGCTGATGCGCTTCGTCGTCATGAAGTACGGCGTCATGCCGGCCAGCCGTGGCGGCAAGATCAAGACGACACTTCAGGTCGTCGCCCTCGGCGGCTACATCCTGCCGTTCGAGCTCTGGAACCACTGGACCTTCGACGCGCTGCGGTGGGCGACGCACATCGTCATGGCCGCTGCCGTCATCGTCACGGCCGTCACCGCATTCGACTACGTCCGGCAGGCCGCCGTCATGCGCCGCGAGCAGACGCAGCTCAACAAATCGTGAACGGGCAGGAGGACCTGATTGCGCTTCTGCGCGATATGGGTGCCTCTGTCTCCACCGCCGAATCCCTCACCGGCGGACTCGTCTGCGCTGCGCTCGTCGCCGTGCCGGGCGCGTCCGATGTCGTGCGGGGGAGCATCGTCGCCTACACATCGGATGCCAAGACCGACGTCCTCGGCGTGCCAGCAGACCTGATCGTCCGGTATGGAGCCGTCGATGAGCGGGTGGCTTCGAGCATGGCCAATGCCACCCGCCGGCGATTCGATTCGACATACGGACTGGCGACGACCGGAGTCGCGGGGCCGGAACCGAGCGAGGGCAAGCCCGCCGGCACCGTGCACATCGCGATCGCCGGGCCCCAGGGCACCGAATCCTGGCTCTTGGACCTCGCCGGCAACCGTGACACGATAAGAAACTCAACCGTGTCCGAGTTGTTGTCACGGTTTGTCGATAGGGTGAGGGAAGAATCCCGTTCTTGACGGGGTTATAGGGTTGAGACCAAGACAATGACTGGAGGTGCCCCATGACCGTGATGCGACAGTTTGTCGGCGAAGTGCTGCGGGCACGCCGTATCTCCGAGGGCTTGACGTTGCGGGATGTCTCCGCGCGCGCCCGGGTGAGCCTTGGCTACATCTCTGAAGTCGAACGTGGTCAGAAGGAGCCGAGCTCCGAGCTGCTGGCGGCTCTTGCCTCCGCCCTCGAGGTTCCGCTCTCCAAAGTACTGCTCGACGTGAGCTCGCTGCTCGAGGTCGAAGAAGCCGCCGAGGCCAATCTCGCCAGCATCTCGTCCATCGCGCCGAGCAAGGTCTCCGTTTCCGCGGCCTAGCCGGAGGCTTCCTCATGGCAATGAATTCCCGATGGCATGCCGATCACGTCATGCCCGAAAACGCCGACTTCGAGCAGCGCCTCAGATCTTGATGAAACGGCGCTCTTGATGAAACACAGCGAATTCTGGGACCGCATGGACCACCATCTCGGTGACACGTATGCGCGCAGCTGGGCGAGCAGCCAGGTCATCGGCGGACTCGGCGGCAAGACCGTCGACGAGGCACTGGCAGAGGGCGAATCTCCCAAGTACGTATGGCGTGCCGTCCACGCCGCCTTGCAGCTGCCGCCCTCCGAGCGCTGACCTTCCCTGCACGCACCGGCCCCGAGATTGGCCGATTTCACCCCTGTTTTCGGTCAGAATCGGCCCAACCGGGTGCCTCAGCGGCCAAATCTCGGGGAGTGGTCAAAAGTGTCGGCGTGTCGCTTCCATCGAACACCTGTTCGGATTAGAGTCGTGCACAGGTTGACGCAAGGAAGACATCATCCACAGGCGAGTCGATGAGGCTCACAATTGTCTGAGGGTCCTCCTAGCGTCGTAGATAACCCGCCACCGCGAGAAGAAGGATCATCATGGCCGCATCCAAGACCACAGCCCCCAAGGCCCAGCCAGCCAAGCCCGAAGACAGAGACCGCGCGCTCGACAACGCCATGGCCCAGATCGACCGCGCCCACGGCAAGGGCGCCGTCATGCGTCTTGGTGATCAGGCCCGCGCCCCGATCGAGGTCATCCCCACCGGCGCCACCGCCCTCGACATCGCGCTCGGCATCGGCGGACTGCCGCGCGGCCGCGTCGTCGAGATCTACGGCCCGGAGTCCTCGGGCAAGACGACCGTCGCCCGGCATGCGGGGGCCAATGCGCAGAAGGCCGGCGGAGTCGCGGCGTTCATCGACGCGGAGCACGCGCTCGATCCCGAGTACGCCAAGCGACTCGGGGTCGACACCGACGCCCTCCTGATCTCACAACCCGACAGCGGTGAGCAGGCGCTCGAGATCGCCGACATGCTGATCCGTTCGGGTGCCCTCGACATCATCGTCATCGACTCGGTCGCGGCCCTCGTGCCCCGAGCCGAGATCGACGGCGAAATGGGCGACAGTCACGTGGGTCTGCAGGCCCGCCTCATGAGCCAGGCACTCCGCAAGATGACCGGCGCCATCAACGGCTCAGGCACGACCGCGATCTTCATCAACCAGTTGCGCGAAAAGATCGGTGTCATGTTCGGCTCGCCCGAGACGACGACCGGTGGCAAGGCGCTCAAGTTCTACGCCTCGATCCGGCTCGACGTCCGTCGCATCGAGACGCTCAAGGACGGCACCGACATGGTCGGCAACCGCACCCGCGTCAAGGTCGTCAAAAACAAGCTCGCACCGCCGTTCAAGCAGGCCGAGTTCGACATCATGTATGGCCTGGGCATCAGCCGCGAAGGCAGCCTGATCGATGTGGGCGTCGATGTAGGGCTCGTCCGCAAGGCCGGCGCCTGGTACACCTACGAAGGCGACCAGCTCGGTCAGGGCAAGGAAAACTCGCGCCAGTTCCTCAAAGACAATCCGGACCTGGCCAATGAACTGGAAAAGAAGATCATGGAGCACATGGGCATCGGTGCCGTGGTCGACCTCCCCGTGGAGCCGATCGTGGGGGACGGCGTCGTCGACGCCATTCCGAGCGACATTGACTTCTGAGTCATGAGAACGCCCGTCGAAGAGATGTCCGACGTGGAGGTGG
>JALYQD010000182.1 GCA_030856025.1 Actinomycetota bacterium | reverse complement strand
GTCCTGCGGTCGGCGGTCGGCATACATCGCGACGTAGGCGCACACGACCGCGTCGACCTGGTCCTCGACACGTCGCAGGTCGCTCTTGCGCTCGGCGGACCCGGCCGCGACCAGGAGCGATCGCCATTCGACCTGGTCGGCGACCTGAAGCGGAACGTCCGCTTCGGCCAGACCTTCGATCAGGCTCATCAACCGCAAGAGCTCGGACCTCAGCAGCGAGAGCGAACGACCCGGCTTGTTTTTGTACTTCAGCGTCCGGCCCAGGCGGAACAGCGCGACGGTCGCCGGGTGCGGGTAGACCTCGATCGCCCGGCGGCGGCGCCCTGATGCCGGATCCATGTCCAGTCCCAGGGTCTTGGCCAACCGTGCTCCCCGGGGGATTCCGGCAAGTTCCGGCTTCCCTGTGTTGGAGGGATGCGCTCCAGCATCGAAGCGGGCGAAATCACGGTTCAGCGCGGCTTCGGCGGGGCGATTGCCGCGGGCGTTCACCACCACGAGCGGGGCATCGATCGCGACCAGACAGTCACCCTCCACATACGGCTTCAGTGCCGCGGCAATTGTCTCGTCGGTGGTCTGCGCGGACACATGGAGCAGGCGACCCTCGGCGTCCAGTACGGCGACGCCGCTCGGCTTCTTCTCACCCCAGGCAAGGTCGATCCCCACGAAGTGCATCCCGGAAAACTGCATAGCTCCAGTATCGGGCTTGCGACGACGGGAACCCCTCAAAGGCTGTCGATCAGCACGTCGGCGGCGCTGAACGGGTCGTCCTTGCCCGCCACCACCGACTCCGCGAGGGCGTCAAGCCGACTGTCTCCGGAGAGATCACCGAACTTGCGCTGCACCTCGACGAGGGCGATGGCCTCGATCTCACGGCGCACCCGGGCCAAGCGGCGCTTGTCGAGCTCGCCGGACTCGTGCAGGTAGGCGAAGTGGTCGGTGATCATCTGGGCGACCTCATCGATGCCTTCGCCCTTGGAGGCAACGGTCAGCACGATCGGCGGCTTCCAGGAGCCCTCGGTACGCTCGGTGAGGGAGATCATCGAGCGCAGCTCCCGGCGCGTCGTCGCCGCACCGTCCCGGTCGGCCTTGTTGACGACGAAGATGTCGCCGATCTCGAGGATTCCGGCCTTGGCCGCCTGGATGCCGTCACCCATACCCGGCGCAAGAAGCACCAGAGTCGTGTCGGCGAGGCCGGCGATCTCGATCTCAGACTGGCCGACGCCCACCGTCTCGACGAGGATCACATCACAACCCGCCGCGTCCAGCACGCGGATCGCCTGTGGAGCCGCCCAGGCGAGCCCGCCGAGGTGGCCACGACTGGCCATCGAACGGATGTAGACGCCCGGATCGGTCGCGTGGTCCTGCATACGAACCCGGTCGCCGAGCAATGCCCCACCGGAGAACGGCGACGAAGGGTCCACAGCGAGCACCCCGACGCGGGTGCCGTTCTTGCGCAAAGCCGTGACGAGGGCGGCCGTCGACGTCGACTTGCCGACACCGGGCGAGCCGGTGATGCCGATGACATGCGCCTTGCCCGTATGCGGGGCAAGAGCGGCACTGACTTCGCGAAGCAGCGGCGAAGCGTCCTCGACCATGGAGATCAGCCGCGCGACGGCCCGCGCCTCACCGGCTTGTGCACGGGTCACAAGCTCGGGGACGGGAATCGCGCGGCTGCTCCCCATAGTGTTGTCCGTGGCCACCACGGAACAGACCGAAGCCTTAGCTCTTGGGAACGCGCACGATCAGGGCGTCGCCCTGGCCGCCGCCGCCACACAGGGCCGCGGCGCCGATGCCGCCGCCGCGACGCTTGAGCTCGAGTGCGAGGTGCAGCACGATGCGGGCACCGCTCATGCCGAGTGGGTGACCGATCGCGATCGCGCCGCCGTTGACGTTGACCTTGTCGGCGTCGATGCCGAGCTCGCGGGTCGAGGCGATGCCGACGGCCGCGAAGGCTTCGTTGATCTCGATCAGGTCGAGGTCGGTCGGCTTGATGCCTTCCTTCTCGCAGGCCTTCGCGATGGCGTTGGCCGGCTGCTGCTGCAGCGTCGAGTCGGGACCGGCGACGATGCCGGTGGCACCGATCTCGGCGATCCAGGAGAGTCCGAGCTCTTCGGCCTTCTCCTTGCTCATGACGATGACGGCGGCAGCGCCGTCGGAGATCTGGCTGGCCGACCCGGCGGTGATCGTGCCGTTCTTGTCGAAGGCGGGGCGCAGCTTGCCGAGGGACTCGGTCGACGTGTCGCCGCGGACACCCTCGTCAGCGCTCACCACGGTGGGGTCGCCGCGACGGTTGGCGATCTCGACCGGGACTATTTCTTCGTCGAACACACCGTTCTTCTGACCTTCGGCGGCGAGCTGGTGCGAGCGGGCGGCGAATGTGTCCTGCTCTTCACGGCTCAGGCCGAGGCCTTCGGCGTTGCAACGCTCGGTCAGCGAGCCCATCGCCTGATCGGTGAGGACGTCAAAGAGGCCGTCGTAGGCCATCGAGTCGACGAGCTTGGTGTCGCCGTACTTGGTGCCTTCGCGCGAACCACCGAGGAAATGCGGTGCCTGCGTCATCGACTCCTGGCCACCGGCCACGATGATGTCGAACTCACCGGCGCGGATCAGCTGATCGGCGAGCGAGATGGCGTTGATACCCGAAAGGCAGACCTTGTTGACGGTCAGCGCGGGAACGTTGAGCGGGATGCCGGCCTTGTTGGCGGCCTGGCGGGCAGGGATCTGCCCGGCGCCGGTCGTGAGCACCTGGCCCATGATGACGTAGTCAACCTGATCGGGAGCCACACCGGACTTCTCGAGGGCACCCTTGATGGCGATGCCACCGAGGTCCGAGCCGGAAAGCGTCTTCAAACCGCCGAGCAGGCGGCCGATCGGGGTACGTGCGCCGGCGACGATCACGGACTGAGTCATAGGGGTTCTCCTTCGGGTGATGATGGGGTCACTCTACCCACGCAGGTCGACTGCCGGCCGCGGGTGTAGCGGAGATCACGGTTGCCGGCCGTACGGTGTGCCCTACGCTGATGGGCATGGTTCCCAAGCACCTCCTCATCGCCATCGACCACGTCGGAATCGCCGTTCCCGACCTCGACGACGCCCTCGAGTTCTATGCCGACACGTTCGGCCTGCACTCGGTGCACGAAGAAGTCAACGAAGAGCAAGGCGTCCGCGAGGCGATGCTCGCCGTGGGCGATTCGGGCCAATGCATCCAGCTGCTCGCCCCCCTCAACGAGGATTCGACCATCGCGAAATTCCTCGCCCGCAACGGTCAGGGCATCCAGCAGCTTGCCTATCGCGTCACCGACATCGAGGCCGTCTCGGCAACGTTGCGCGAGCGCGGCGTACGGCTGCTTTACGACGCCCCCAAGCGCGGGACCTCGGACAGCAGGGTCAACTTCGTCCACCCGAAGGACGCCGGCGGTGTTCTCATCGAACTCGTCGAGCCCGCCGCAAGCAACTGAACTGCAACCTCCCGGACGGCACCATCGCTGAGGGGCGCATCACACTACTTTTGTATGGCGGCTCGGGTTTCCCGCAAGTAACATGACGGGGAATCCCCGAACTTGAAGTAACAGCCGCCTGTCACCTTTGGAGGACGACGTGCAAAACATTCTCGATGCCATTGTGGCTGGAGACACCAGTAACGAAGACTTCGCCAACATCGAACTTCCCGACTCCTACAAGGCCATTACGGTCCACCAGGAAGACGTGGACATGTTCGAGGGCATGGCGAGCCGGGACAAGGATCCCCGCGAGAGCCTCCACCTCGACGACGTTCCGGTCCCCGAGCTCGCTCCCGGCGAAGCCCTCGTGGCGGTCATGGCGAGCTCGATCAACTACAACACGGTCTGGACTTCGATCTTCGAGCCGGTGTCGACCTTCAGTTTTCTTGAGCGCTACGGCAAGCTCTCGCCCATCACGAAGCGCCACGACCTCCCGTACCACGTCGTCGGCTCCGACCTGTCCGGTGTCGTCCTGCGCACCGGCCTCGGCGTCAACCGGTGGAAACCGGGTCAGGAAGTCGTCGCGCACTGCCTGTCGGTCGAGCTGGAGAGCCCCGACGGCCACAACGACACGATGATGGACCCCGAGCAGCGCATCTGGGGATTCGAGACCAACTTCGGCGGACTCGCCCACCTCGCGATCGTCAAGGCCAACCAGCTCATGCCCAAACCCAAGCACCTCACCTGGGAAGAGTCTGCAAGCCCCGGCCTCGTCAACTCCACCGCATACCGTCAGCTCGTCTCCCGCAACGGCGCCGACATGAAGCAGGGCGACACCGTCCTGATCTGGGGTGCCTCGGGTGGACTCGGTTCGTATGCGACGCAGTTCGCCCTCAACGGTGGCGCCACCCCGATATGTGTTGTGTCATCGCCGGAGAAGGCCGAGATCGTCCGCAAGATGGGTGCCGAGCACATCATCGACCGTTCGGCCGAGGGCTATAAGTTCTGGCAGGACGAGAACAACCAGGACCCGAAGGAGTGGCGTCGCTTCGGCGCCAAGATCCGCGAGCTCACCGGTGGCGACGATCCGGACATCGTCTTCGAGCACCCTGGCCGCGAGACCTTCGGCGCGAGCGTATTCGTCGCGCGTAAGGGCGGCACGATCGTCACCTGTGCCTCGACCTCGGGCTACATGCACCAGTACGACAACCGCTACCTCTGGATGAATCTCAAGCGGATCATCAGCTCGCATTTCGCCAACTACCGCGAGTCGTGGGAAGCCAACAAGCTCATCGACAAGGGACTCATCCATCCGACGCTGTCCAGGGTCTACAAGCTCGAGGACACCGGACGGGCAGCGCTCGACGTGCACCACAACCTGCACCAGGGCAAGGTCGGCGTGCTGTGCCTCTCGCCCGAGGAGGGACTCGGCGTACGCGACGAAGAAAAGCGCGCCAAGCACATCGATGGCATCAACCGGTTCCGTGGTGTGTAGGCAGTAATTCATCATGTGAGACGGGAAATCTCGCATACCCCGCGTGGATGAGGGCGTCGCAAAGCTTGGCTTGCGGCGCCCTCTTTTGCAACGGGTAGTCTGTAGCCACACACTCGTTCCAAATGTTGAGGGATAGGTTTTCCGAATGTCCGAACAGCCCGGATTGTCCATATTCGATTCTGCGAACCGTCCCGGCGAAACTGCCTTTCCCATGGCCCGCCGCGGAGGTTATGACACTGACGCCGTCGACACGTTCTTGCGCTCGCGCGCAACCGACGTCGAACGCGCCGAAGAAGAATCCAAGTCTGCAAAACAGGAGATGGCCCGCTTGCGCCAAGAACTCGATCAGCTCAAGGAACGCGCCGACTCGGTGGACCGTCCCTCCTACAGCGGACTGGGCGGCCACGCCGCGCAGTTGCTGGGCCTTGCCGAGCAGGAGTCGGACGAGGTTCGCAACCGCGCCGCCCGCGAAGCCGAGGAAATGATCAAGTGTGCCGAGGAAGAGGCGACGATCCTCAAGACGTCGGCCGCCAAGGAGGCCGAAGCACTCCGCACCTCCGCGGTCGCCGAGCTCGAAGCCAAGCGCAAGCAGCTCCTCGAAGACGCCGAGGCCACCCGCGCCGAAGCCGAGTCGCACGCCGAGGAACTCCGCTCGCAGGCGGCCCGCGAGGCCTCGCACCTCAAGCTCGCTGCCGAGCAGGAAGCCAACAACATGCGGACCGGTGCGACGCGAGACGTCGAACAAGCCCGTGCCGGCGCCGACCGCGAAGTCACCGAGGCCCGACGCGTCCTGGCCGTCGAGAAGGAGCGTCTGGCCCGTGAGGCGGCAGAGAACCACGCCGCAGCGACCGAGCAGACCTCCAAGCTCGTCGCCGACGCTGAGACACGCGCTTCGGCTGCCGAGGACCGTGCCCGCCAGATCCTGACCCAGGCAAGCAAGAACCGCGATTCGGCCAGCTCCGAGTCGGCAAGCCTCCTCGACAAGGCCAAGAAGGAGGTCGCTGCTCTGCTCGCCAGCGCCAAGGCCGACGCCGAGCACATTCGTGCCAGTGCGACGACCGAAGCGCAGCGCCAGACGCGTTCACTTCGCACCGAGGTCGATGACTTGCAGCGCAAGCGCGACGGCATCATGAAGCAGATGGGCCAGCTGCGCGACATCGTCGCCTCGTTCGCCGGTGATGATTCGGACGAGAAGGCCAAGCCTGCCGAAAAGACCGAGACCAAGGCCGAACCGAAGGCCGAGGCAAAAGCCGAAGCCAAGCCCGGTTCCTCATCAAACGGTTCCTCATCAAACGGTTCCTCTTCAAACGGTGCCGAGAAGACCGGTGCGCCCGAGCGGGCCGCGACTGCACCCTCGGCCGCGCCACAGGCCCCGACGGCCAAGGACGTTGCCGACGCAACGCCGCAGAACGGTTCGCAAGGCAACTGAACAATCACCGTGCAACGCCGGTCGGGATCATCTCCCGGCCGGCGTTGTTTTCTTGTCTGGACGAACCAGCGTGTGGACGGACTAGCGGGGCACGTCCTTGAACGCCGCGACGGTCCGATCGGCATACGCCGATGAGTCCGCTTTGCCCATGGGGCCGTCCCATGTCGTCGGGAGCGGCACCGCCACCTCTGGTGCCAGCTTCCGGGTGATTTCGTCGAGCACCCGCTCCGAATCCCCCACCCACAGGTGCTTCGCCCTGTCGACGGCGATGACTTCGGCTTGCGGGATCGCGGCGAATCGCTCGCGGGCCTCGGCAGGCTGCAGATAGTCGTCGTGCTCAGGCACGAGGGCTATGACCGGCTTCTCCGACTCGGCCCATACCGCAAGGTGCTCGGGACCGGAATAGCGAAGCGGCGGCGAAAGCAGGATCAGTCCCGCAATGTCGGGATCGAATCCGTACATCAGCGCGAGATCGGTGCCGAAGGACCAGCCGACGAGCCAGATGTTCGGGAGGTCGGCGAACTCGGCATACTCGATGGCCGCGGCGACGTCGTACTTCTCGCTGCCCGCGTTGTCGAAGGTCCCCCCGCTGGTGCCCTGGACGCTCGAGGTGCCCCGCGTGTTGAACCGCAGGACGGCGATGCCCGCCAGGGCGGGGAGGCGGTATGAGGCCTTGCGGAAGATGTGGCTGTCCATCATGCCGCCGTGGGTGGGCAGCGGGTGGAGGCAAACCATCGTCGCGACGGGTGCGGAGTCCTCGGGGAGGGCCAGCTCGCCCACCAGGGACAGACCGTCAGCAGTCTCCAGCGTGATCGCCTCACGGCGCGCGGGCAGGATCGAGTTGCCGCGGATGGCTTCACTCATCAGGCGTCCTTCATTCAGCGGTGTCTCTTCCAACATGCCGTGTGCCAATGGCGGCGCTCGTCGATCGCCGCATCGCTCAGCAGTGACTTCTCCACGGGCCAGACCACCGTATGCGGCGTCGCCATGGCAATGATGTGGTCGCAACCAGGGCACCGATAGGGCTTCGTCGAGCCCGAACCCGTGATCGACCGGACGTTCCAGTCGCCATCGGCCTTGGACTCGATGCGTTCGTTCAGCCGGGTCGGGTTGCCGCGCGGAGTGCGGGGAGAAACGCGGCGCCTGGACATGGCTCCATCGTAGGCTTCCGGGCTTCGCGAGGCTTCGCTGGATCCGAACCGCGCGGCCGGAGGCGGCCACCGTGCCCGAAGGTCTGTGTCGACCCACGATGGCCCCCGAGAATTGCCGAGCCAGGAGCAAAAGGCTCCTACCCATAGCAACGAGCCCGGCAACCACTGGTTACCGGGCTCGCAGCGAAATGGCTCGGATTGACTACTTCGCGTAGTCGTGGAAGCCGGCGCCGGTCTTGCGGCCGAGCTTGCCATCGGCGACGAGCTTCTCAAGCGACGTTGCGGGTTCCCAGCCTTCGTGGCCGAACGCCTGGACGAGGGTCTGCTCGATCGCCAGCGAGACATCGTTGCCGACCACGTCGAGGAGCTCGAACGGACCCATGGGGAGCTTCGTCTCCTTCATGGCCGTGTCGATCTCTTCGAGCGTGCCCTCGCCGGCCTCATGGAGCTTGATGGCGTCATTGAGGTACGGGAAGAGCAACGCGTTGACGATGAAGCCGGCACGGTCGCCACACGACACGGGATGCTTGCCGGACTTGAGGCACAGGGCCCGCACCGTTTCGGCGACTTCGGGCGATGTGTCTTCGGCGGATACGACCTCTACGAGCTTCATGATCGGCGCCGGGTTGAAGAAATGCATGCCGATGACGTCCTGGGGACGGTCGGTGGCGTTGGCACAGTCCGTGATCGACAGCGACGACGTGGTCGTGGCGAGGATCGCTCCCGGCTTGCAGATGCGGTCGAGGTTCCTGAAGAGCTCGAGCTTGATGGCGAGGTCTTCGGCGATTGCCTCGACGACGATATCGACGTCGGCAAGGCCTTCCTGGCTCGTTGTGCCGGTGAGGCTGGCCAGCACGGCGGCTTTGCCGTCTTCATCGAGCTTTCCGCGCGAGATTGCCTTGTCGAGGCTCTTGGTGATGCGGGCCTTCACGCCGGCGACCTTGTCGTCGCTGCGACCGACATACGTCACGTCGAAGCCGGACTTGGCGAAGACCTCGACGATGCCCGAAGCCATGGTGCCGGTGCCGATGACACCGACCCTGGCGATGTCGTGGCGCAGCTCGGGGGCGGGCTCCTCGATGTCGCTGCCCTCGGCCGAGGCCGGGTCGCGGAGGAACGAAACGGGGTCGTGCAGCTCGTCACCGGTCTGGTGAAAGAGCGCCTCGAGACCCTCGGCCACGTTTTCCGGACCGAGCACGTCGATCAGCGCCAGCGGGCCGATCGGGTAGCCACAACCGAAACGCATCGAGGCGTCGATGTCGGCGCGAGTCGCGTAACCACTTTCGAACATCGTTGCCGCGTGATTGAGGTAAGGAAACAACAGAGTCTTGGCGATCTGCGCTCCCTTGTCGTCCGCGGCTAAGCGGTTAACGATCTCCTGCATGCCGTGTCTCCTTTATGTAAACGTCCGTGACAGACTATCGTCACAGAGTCGCTGCGGAAACGGAGAACTGATGAAAATGCGTATGGCAATCGCCACATTTGCGCTGGTAATCGGGCCTTTTACGCTCACGGCGTGCGGCGGCAAGGACACGCCTTCGGAACCGGCAGCCACAGCGACCTCGACCGCGACGCCGACTCCCACGCCCCCAGCGACGATCTCCTCGGCGGCCGATCTCGTCGGCGACTGGCAAGACGTCGATGCCAAGTGGACGGTTCACTTCAAGGACGACGGCACGTTCGTCGAGGACTTCGAGGGCGTCAAGGATTTCCGTGTCGGTGAATACACGGTCGCGGGCGATGAAGTCTCGCTGGTCGGCGGTGACGGTAACACCGACAAGGGCTCCGTCGATGGCCAGACCGTCAAGTTCAATCTCGGCACCCTGACCCGAAAGTAATCTCCCCGAAAGTAGACACAGCTCCGATGCGTCTTGTTGTTGCACGCTGCCAGGTCGACTATGCCGGGCGACTCACCGCCCACCTGCCTCTGGCCACCCGCCTGCTCATGGTCAAGTCCGACGGCTCGGTGCTGATCCATTCCGATGGCGGTTCCTACAAGCCGCTCAACTGGATGAGCCCGCCGTGCAAGCTCAGGGAAGGCACCACCGACGAGGGCGCAATCGAGTGGACCGTCACGGCCCAGAAGACCGATGACACCTTGCGGATCCTGATCGAGGAGATCCTCCACGACTCGGCCCACGAGCTCGGCATCGATCCCGGTCTACAGAAGGACGGCGTCGAAAAGCACCTCCAGGAACTTCTGGCAGCCCATACCGTGGCCCTCGGCGACGGTATGAACCTGGTGCGGCGCGAATTCATGACGGCGATCGGCCCGGTCGACCTGTTGTGCAAGGACGCAGGCGGAGGATCGGTCGCCGTCGAGATCAAGCGGCGCGGAGACATCGACGGGGTGGAGCAGCTGACGCGCTACCTCGAGCTCATGAACCGCGACCCGCATCTCGCACCAGTACGCGGCATCTTCGCGGCCCAGGAGATCAAGCCCCAGGCCCGTACGCTCGCCGTCGATCGGGGCATCGAGTGCGTCGTCGTCGACTACGACGCCCTGCGCGGCATCGACGACCCCTCGCTGAGACTGTTTTAGACGGTTCATCCCAGGAGTGACTTGCGATCGACTGGTCTTGATGGATTGGGCCGACATGGCAGCCCAATATCCTCAGGATCAGTCCCCGCGACGGCGAGCCCGACCGACATTGAGGGTTTCGGCCCACATGACGACCCAAGACCATCAGGATCAGTTGCCCAGACCGGCCGTCGCTCCGTTGTTCTAGACGTTCAGACCGTCGATCGCCAGCGGCTCTAGAGCCTTGGCCAGCCTTTTCCAGCGATCGATCTCGCAACCGTTGGTGCGCGAGAACTCGGCCTTGACCGCAGAACCTCGCATCGTGCCGATGATGGTCGCGGTCTCCGGGCCGCCATAGATCATCGTGCAGACCTGGTCCTTCGCCACCGGTGCGAGCAACGACGGTGTGAGGGCATGGCACAGGTCAGCCATGCCGGAATCGTCGCAATTGATGTTCTTGATCGTCGGAGCGGCGTCCTTGTCGGTGCGGACTTCGATGGCGATCGAGTTCGCCGGAACGGCACCCTCACCGCGGGTCAGCGCATACACGCCGCCCGCCACGGTGATGATGACCAGCACCAGCAGGATCGCCCAGAGGTGAAGTCCCTTAGGCACCCGCGACCGCCGGAGCCGTCGGGTCGTCTTGGACGCCGCGGTCCTCGCGCGCGACCCAGTCCTCGATGCGTTCGTAGTCCTCGGCCGAGCGCGTGACGACGGCCAGCAAGTCACTCATCTTGGAGACTTCCTCGACCTGTTCCTTGATGAACCACTGCATGAACTGGTCGGACGCGTAGTCCGCTTCGTCGCGGGCAATCTTGGTGAGGCCGTTGACTTGGGACGTGACGCGCTTTTCCTGGTCGAGGGCGATTTGTACGGGCTCGATGACGTTGGAGAACGTGTTGTTCGGAGCCTTCACGCCGGGGATCTCGACCTTTTCGTCGGCATCGAGGAGGTACTGCACCATCATCATCGCGTGAGTGCGCTCTTCGAGTGCCTGCTGGTAGAACAGCGCGGCCATACGGGGCATGGTGAGCGCTTCGTAGTAGGCGGCGATCGCAACGTACTGCTGGTGGGCGGCGAACTCGTGGCCGATCTGCTCACGCAATTGTTCGACAAATTTCGGGGCTGCCATGTTTCACTCCGTCTGGGTTAGTTAGGGACGCCTTACCTCACACTGGTAATCTAATACCCGTGCCACCGAAGCCGAAGAAGAAGTGCTGTACGTCCAAGCCGAAATGCAAGCGTTGTCCGCTGCGCATGATGGCCAACGGCACGCTGCCCAACGGCTACACGGTCAAGAAGCGCAAACTGGTCAAGGTCAAGAAGACCAAGTCCAAAATCGCTGCCTGAGCCCTTCGTTCGGTGCACTCGTGAGCCTAGGGGAGTTCACGGGACAATGCCACGCAGGCTTGGCTCCCCTGAAGGCAGGTACGCCTTGCCTGACGTGCGCGTATGCGATTTTGCCACGGTCGGTCAGTCGAGGCCGTTGGCCTTGCGGATCTCGGTGACGATTTCGTCCATGATCTGGGTCAATCCGAAGTCCTTTGGTGTGAAGACCTTGGCGATGCCCGCCGCCTCGAGCTTCTTGGCGTCCGAATCAGGGATGATGCCGCCGACGATGATCGGGACATCACCGAGGCCGGCGTCGGCAAGCCCCTTCTTGACCTGAGGCACCAACTCCATGTGCGATCCGGAAAGGATCGACAGGCCGACACAGTGCACGTCTTCGGCCACCGCGGCCGCAACGATCTCCGCAGCGGTCAGGCGAATGCCCTGGTAGATGACTTCGAAGCCGGCATCGCGGGCGCGGACAGCGACTTGCTCGGCGCCGTTGGAGTGACCGTCGAGTCCGGGTTTGCCGACCAGGAGCCGCAGGCGCCCGCCTAGTTCTTCACCCGTTTGCTTGACCCGAACGCGTACGGCCTTGAGGTCTGCTCCTGCTTCGGTGACTCCGACGACGCCCGTGACGCCGGTGGGGGCCCGGAACTCGCCGAAAACCTCACGCAACGTGCCGGCCCACTCCCCCACAGTCGCCCCGGCGCGCACGGCCGCCAGGGTCGCCTCCATGAGGTTGGTGTCGGTTTTGGCCTCGTCCCGCAAACGGTCCAGCGCATTGTCGACGGCAGGCTGATCGCGCTCGGCGCGCCATTTCTGCACATCGGCGATGGCGTTGGCCTCGGCCGCGGGGTCGGCGGTCATGATGGCGCCGTCGAGGTCGGCGGTCAGCGGGGAAACTTCGGTCTCGACGAAGGAGTTGACGCCGATGACCTTGAGCTCGCCCGATTCGATCCTGGCGCGGCGTTCGGCGTGTGAACCGACCATGGACTGCTTCATGTAGCCGGACTCGACGGCCGGCACGGCGCCGCCCATGGCCTGGACGCGGTCGATCTCGGCCTTCGCGCCCTCGATGAGCTCGTTGACCTTGGCCTCGATGACGTGCGAGCCGTCGAAGATGTCTTCATACTCGAGCAGGTCGGACTCGAAGGCGAGGACCTGCTGCAGACGAAGCGACCACTGCTGGTCCCACGGACGCGGAAGGCCGAGGGCTTCGTTCCAGGCCGGGAGCTGCACGGCACGGGCGCGGGCGTTCTTGCTCAGCGTGACGCCCAACATCTCCAGGACGATGCGTTGGACGTTGTTCTCGGGCTGGGCCTCGGTGAGGCCGAGGGAATTGACCTGGACGCCGTAGCGCAGGCGACGCATCTTGGGGTCTTTGACGCCATAACGTTCGGCAGTGATCTCATCCCACAGCTTGCCGAAGGCACGCATCTTGCAGGTCTCTTCGATGAAGCGGACGCCGGCATTGACGAAGAACGAGATGCGTCCCACGACATTCTCGAACTTGTCCTCCGGCACCTGGCCGGAGTCCTTGACCGCGTCGAGGACGGCGATCGCCGTACACAGCGCATACGCGAGCTCCTGCGTGGGAGTCGCGCCGGCCTCCTGGAGGTGGTAGCTGCAGATGTTGAGCGGATTCCATTTGGGGATGTTGTTGACCGTGTAGGAGATCATGTCGGTCGTGAGCCGCATCGAGGCTTCGGGCGGGAAGACGTATGTGCCGCGCGACAGGTATTCCTTGATGATGTCGTTCTGTGTCGTGCCCGAAAGACTGGACGGCGGCGCGCCCTGCTCCTCGGCAGCGACCTCGTACATAGCGAGCAGCCACATGGCGGTCGCGTTGATGGTCATCGAAGTGTTCATCGTGTCGAGCGGGATGTCGTGGAAGAGCTGGCGTATCGCACCGAGGTGAGGGATCGGCACGCCGACCTTGCCGACTTCGCCGCGACTCAGCTCGTGGTCCGGGTCATAGCCGGTCTGGGTAGGGAGGTCGAAGGCGACCGAAAGGCCCGTCTGCCCCTTCGCCAGGTTGAGTCGGTAGAGCTTGTTCGACTCTTCCGCAGAGCTGTGACCAGCATACGTGCGCATCACCCAAGGTTTATCCGCCATGGCTGACAGATTACCTCTCCTGTCACGTGCTGGTAACCGCGTTGGAGCGCGTCCTACCTCACACTCCCCGCTCCGATGAGGGGCCCCATACACTGGCGGCATGGTCAATCTGACGCGCATTTACACACGTACGGGCGATGACGGCACAACCAATCTCGGCGACATGAGCAAAACGTCGAAACTGGATCTGAGACTCGGTGCGTATGCCGACGTGGACGAGGCCAACAGCCAGATCGGCTCCTCGCTGTCACTGGGGGAACTGCCCGAAGACGTCGTCGCTGTGCTCACCCACGTCCAGAACGACCTCTTCGACGTGGGAGCGGATCTCTCCTGCCCGATCGTCGAGAATCCCGAGTATCCGCCGCTGCGGGTCGAGCCCGACTACATCGACCGGCTCGAGGGTTGGTGCGATCACTACAACGACCAGCTCACCAAGCTGCGGTCGTTCATCCTGCCGGCGGGCACCAAGAGTGCGGCGGCGTTGCACATCGCCCGCACGGTGACGCGGCGCGCGGAGCGCTCGGCCTGGGCCGCGATCGACGAGCATGGCGAGACCATGAACGTCCTGACGGCCAAATACCTCAACCGTCTGAGCGACTTGCTGTTCATCCTGGCGCGATTCGCCAACCTTGAGAACGGTGACGTCCTGTGGGTGCCCGGCGGCGAGCGCTGACCCTCGCGAGAGAGTTTGTCCCGTCGAGGAGAGAGTTTGTCCGAGCCGCGAGCGCTCGCGACCGGGACAAAGTCTCTCGCGACCGTGATTAGACGACGTTGTTGACGCTGTGGCCGGGGGGCGAGGCTTCGAGCCAGGCGAGGAGACCGGTCAAGGCGCTGGGACCGATGGCCATCTGGCGCACCCCGACCTCGGTATGACACTCGACGATCACATGACCGGCGTGGACGGCGAACGCCTCACGTCCTTCGGGCTCGCGCCTGTCGTGGATGTGGATGTGTCCGCGCTCAAAGCGATAGCGCGGGCGCCAGGAGAACGAGAAGGTGCGGAACCACTCGAGGTGGTTCTCGCTGTAGCGCGCCATGCCCAGCGTCCAACCGCTCGCCGACGCCTCGGAGTGCTTGTTGATGCTGAGATCGAAGGACCCGCTCGACCGTGCTATGGCCCGACGCCGAAGCGTCAGGACAAGCACGACGATGACGAGGGAACCGACAATGAACGCGAGGGAATCAACGAACCAGAGCCATACCGGCACGCTGTCCCTCCCCTACGTGAAGTCGGTCAGGAAGTCTTCTCGACAGCGCGGATACGGGCCTCGGCACGGCGTGCGGCGTCCTCATCCTCGGCACTTTCTGCCTCGGCCAGATCTGACTTGGCGGCCTCGAGGTTGATCTCGTCGGCGAGGAACGCGTCTTCGCTCAGGATCGACACGCGATTGTCGGCCACCGAGAGGAATCCCTCTTCGACGGCGGCCCTGAACGGCGCGCCCTCGGTCGGCGTGATCTCGACGACACCCGGCACGAGCAGCGACAACAGCGGCGCGTGGTTGGCGAGCACACCGAGGTCGCCCTCGACCGTGCGAGCGATGACCTGCGTGGCTTGCCCCGACCACACCACGCGGTCGGCGGCAACCAGTTCGATCTGCAGGGTGTCTTCACTCATTTGAGGCTCTTCTGGATGTTCTTCCAGTTCCTGTCGACGTCTTCGAGACCGCCGCACATGAAGAACGCCTGTTCGGCCACGTGGTCGTAGTCGCCATCACAGATCTTGGTGAAGCCGTCGATGGTCTCATCGATCGACACCGTCGAACCTTCGATGCCGGTGAACTGCTTGGCAACGTAGGTGTTCTGCGACAGGAAGCGCTGGATGCGGCGGGCGCGCGAGACGACCGTCTTGTCTTCTTCGCTGAGCTCGTCAACACCGAGGATGGCGATGATGTCCTGGAGCTCCTTGTTGCGCTGCAGGATGCCCTTGACCCGGTTGGCCGTGCTGTAGTGATCGGCGCTGATGTAACGCGGGTCGAGGATTCGCGACGTCGAGGTCAGCGGGTCCACGGCCGGGTAGATGCCCATCGACGCGATCTCACGGTTGAGCTCGGTCGTCGCATCGAGGTGCGCGAATGTCGTCGCCGGAGCCGGGTCGGTGTAGTCATCGGCGGGCACGTAGATGGCCTGCATCGAGGTGATCGAGTGACCGCGGGTCGAGGTGATGCGCTCCTGGAGAACGCCCATCTCGTCGGCCAGCGTCGGCTGGTAGCCCACGGCGGACGGCATACGGCCCAACAGGGTCGAGACTTCCGAACCGGCCTGCGTGAAGCGGAAGATGTTGTCGATGAAGAGCAACACGTCCTGCTTCTGCACATCGCGGAAGTACTCGGCCATGGTCAGAGCCGACAGGGCGACGCGAAGACGCGCTCCCGGCGGTTCGTCCATCTGTCCGAAGACCAGCGCGGTCTGACCGAGCACGCCGGCTTCTTCCATCTCGACGATGAGGTCGTTGCCCTCACGGGTGCGCTCACCGACACCGGCGAACACCGACACACCACCGTGGTCCTTGGCGACACGGGCGATCATTTCCTGGATCAGGACGGTCTTGCCGACGCCGGCACCACCGAACAGTCCGATCTTGCCGCCGAGCACGTATGGCGTCAGGAGGTCGATGACCTTGATGCCGGTCTGGAACATCTCGGTCTTGGACTCGAGAGTGTCGAAGGCCGGCGACCTGCGGTGGATGCCCCAACGCTCGGCCGGTTCGAAGGTCTCGCCCTCTTTGAGGTTCATGACGTCGCCGGTGGTGTTGAACACCTTGCCGAGAGTCGCGTCGCCGACGGGAACCGAGATGGGTCCGCCGGTGTCAGTGACGACCGCACCGCGGACGATGCCGTCGGTGGGGCGCAGGCTAACCGCACGCACGAGGCCGTCGCCGATGTGCAGCGCGACTTCAAGCGTCAGGGTCTCCTTGACGCCGGCGATCTCGGTGTCGACCTTGAGCGCGTTGTACATCTCGGGGATGGCATCGCTGGGGAACTCGATATCGAGCACGGGGCCGATAACACGGGCCACACGTCCGACGCCGGTCACGGTCTTCTCTTCGACTTTCGTAGCCATCTCTCTCACTCACTCCCAGCGGTGGCATCGGCAAGCGCATTGGCGCCACCGACGATTTCGCTGATTTCCTGGGTAATACCAGCCTGGCGGGCCTGGTTCGCAATTCGGGTGTACTTCTGGATCATGTCTTCTGCGTTGTCCGTCGCGGACTTCATCGCCTTCTGGCGGGCGGCGAGTTCCGAAGCGGCGGCTTGCAGCATGCAGTAATAGATGCGGCTGTGGACGTACTTCGGCAGCAACGCATCGAGCACTTCGTGTGCCGAGGGCTCGAATTCGTAGAGCGGGAGCACGTCGGCCTCATCGGGGGCCTCGGTGCCTTCGACGACCTCGAGGGGCAACAAGCGGATGACGTCGGGCTCTTGCGTCAGCATCGACCGGAACCGGGTGAAGACGACGTGGAGCTCGTCGACCGCGCGGGACGGGTCGATCGCTTCTTCGTCGGTCTCGTCGATGTTGAAGGCTTCGACGAGCGTGTTGCCGATCTCGCGGGCGTTGGCGTATTGCGGACGGTCGGAGAATCCGGTCCAGGACTCGACGAACTTGCGCTGGCGGAAGTTGTAGTAGGCCTCGGCCTTGCGACCGGTGAGGTAGACCTCGACCTCTTTGCCTTCGCTGCGCAACTTCTCGACCAGACGCTCGGACTCCTTGAGGACGGCCGAGGAGTATGAACCGGCCAGGCCGCGGTCGCTCGCTATCACGAGGATCGCCGCCTTCTTCGGGGATTCCTTCTCCGTCGTCAGCGGGTGGTCGACGTTGGAGAACGTCGCCACCGCCGACACGGCGCGCGTCAATTCACGTGCATACGGAGCTGCTGCTGCCGCGTGCTGCTGCGCCTTGATGATGCGGGACGCAGCAATGAGCTCCATGGCGCGCGTGATCTTCTTCATCGACGTCGTCGACTTGATCTTCGCGCGCAGTTCGCGCACTGATGCTGCCATGCGTCAGCCCCGCTTCTGCTTGACGATCTGCTCCTGCTCGACATCTTCGTCGGCAAGAGCGTCGAATTCTTCGTGACCGGGGTTGACGCGAATGGACTCGCCCTCATGGGTCTCGAACTGGTCGAGGAATTCGGTGTAGGCGGCTTCGAGGGCCTGCTCGTTGTCGTCTTCGAACTTGCCCGTCTCCCGAATGGCGTCGAGCACGGGACCGTGCGAACGCTTGAGGAAGTCGAGGAACTCGGTCTCGAAACGGCTGACGTCCTGAACCGGAACCGGATCAAGCTTGCCGGTCGTGGCGGCCCAGATCGAGACGACCTGGTTCTCTACCGGGAACGGCGCGTACTGGCCCTGCTTGAAGAGCTCCATGATGCGCTGACCACGGGCGAGCTGCTGCTTGGAGGCGGCGTCGAGGTCGGAGGCGAACATTGCGAACGCTTCCATCGCGCGGTACTGCGCGAGCTCG
>JALYQD010000060.1 GCA_030856025.1 Actinomycetota bacterium | reverse complement strand
TCGCAAGCGAGGTGCGCGAGACGTTCGGGTCGACGACGCAGGTGAACGAATAGTCCTTGGCAGCCGCAATCATCGCTAGCGCGACCCCGAGGCTGCCCGACGACGATTCGATGATGTGACCCCGTGGGCCGAGTCGCCCGCAGGCTTCGGCGTCCGCGACCATTGCGACAGCAGCTTTGAGCTTGATCGAGCCTGCCGGATTCACACCCTCCAGCTTCAAATATGTTTCGCTTCCACGGATCAACTCCGGGAGGATCAGGAAATGCTGCTCGCCCGAGATCTCGTACGGTTTCGTGTACAACATGACGTGGAAAGCCCCCCGGCTCTTCAACCACTGAATAACGTACAGACTGATGCCGCGGCACCCCGAGCCGTTGCTCGGATCGGGGTGAAATGTGATTGACCGTGATGACCGTCCCATGAAGTCACAGTCAGGTCAAATTCGACAAAGCCCGCTACGCGAGTCTTGAAATCAGTCGCCGGGTCCCATGCTCTAGGGCGGCGCGGCGGCAATCGGTAGGTATCGACTTGCCGCCGGGAAACGAAGTATCCGCCGGCATCAAGCCAGCCCCGCTGGACGGGAATCTCGTGCGTGAGACCGGCATCGACAACTAGCATGCATACGCTTCATTCAGCGGTCATGCCCACGCCAGCGGTGAGCGCCCGGGACTATGTGCGCTTTGTCGGTGACGCTCGAAAACTGAGCACTTTCGACGGTGCAAAGTGAGCAGTTTCTAGTGTGGCGTGTTTTCGGCTCTTGCGGATGGCAGGGTGTCGATCCCGGTGTTGCGGAGCCGGTGGGATGAGCCCTTCAACGTGATGACATCGGCGTGGTGGACGATGCGGTCGATCATCGCTGCGGCGACGACTTGGTCGCCGAACACGTCTCCCCAGCGGGCGAAGGGAAGGTTCGAGGTGAGGATCAGCGATGCGTGTTCGTATCGACTTGAGACGAGTTGGAAGAACAGGTTCGCGGCGTCCTGCTCGAACGGGATGTAGCCGACTTCGTCGACGATCAGCAGCCCGTAGCGCCGCAGCCGGGCGAGCTCGTCGGCCAACCGGCCGGCGTTGTGAGCGGCCTGGAGCCGGGTGACCCACTCGGTTGCTGTCGCGAACAGGGCCCGATGCCCAGTCTGGGCGGCCTTGATCCCGAGCCCGACGCAAGGTGGGTCTTGCCGGTTCCTGGTGGTCCGAGTAGGACCACGTTCTCGGCTTTCGCCAGGAATGTCCCGGTTGCCAGGTGCGCGATCGTGTCACGCTTCAAACCGGGTTGGCGGTCGAAGACGAACTCCTCGATCGTCTTGGCTGTCGAGCACGGCGGCGAGATACTCCTCATGGGTCCAGCCCGCGTCACGGGCCTGGTCGCCCAGACGAGTTGCGGCTTCGCGGATCCTGGGTGACTCAGAACAACGAGTCTCCGGACACGCCGGGAGGTCTCAAACAGGATGCCTCCGACGAGCATGAGCAGCGAGACCCGCTCGATCAGTTGGGCAATTGAGCGGGCGGGCGGCCAGGTGAACAGTCGCGGGATCACCGACCACAGTTTGGCCAACACCACCGGAATCAAAATCAGCCCCAGCCCCACATGCACGCCCTGGGTGAGCCGATACAACCGCGACGGCCTGGTGGGCCAGTCGAACACCGGCAGATGCAACCACCTCACCGACGCGGGAATGGCCTGGTTCAGTTGTGGACCGTAGGCGATTTAGGACAGCAGCCCGGTGATGATCACGATCGGCAACCCCGCCAACAGAACCGAGCCGAACACCGATGTCAGCCACGGCCCCCGCGACGGCGACCGCCACGCCTGCAGCCGGGCGACATCAACGATGGCCTTCAGGGATGGATTCAAATCTCGACCAATCCCTGTTGGACATGGCGTCGAACGACCTATGTACAACCACCAATACAAGGATGTGAAAGCACCATGAACACCACCCCCCTACGCAAGAACCGCAAATTGTTCGTCAGCATTGCCGCCGCAGCGACCTTGGCCCTTCCTTTGGCCGCTTGTGGGTCCTCCAACACCTCCGACTCCTCGAGTACCAGTTCGAAGGTGAAGGTCGCTAAACCCGTTGCCCGCATCAATGCGCTCAGCGGTGAAGACACGGCCATCCTTCTGGACAAGGGTTTCACCGATGCCCTCACCTCGCTCAAGTTGACCCCCGGGGTCACCGGAGATGCCAAGCTCGAAGCCGGTTCGTTAATCTTCCCGATCACCGGCGGCAACGTCACATACTTCAAGCCCGGCACCGCCAAGCCCTACGTCATCGGACAGATCCAACACGAAAACTCGGGTCTCTCGCTTACTGCCGGCGACACCAAGGTCGAACTCACGAACCTCAACGTCGACCCCGGCATCTCGCGCGTCTATGGCGACGTGACCGTCAACGGCAAGGTCGCCGTCACCAGCGCCTTCCTGTTCCAGCTCCGCGGCGCCACCCTCAAGCCTCTGCAGACTGAGGGCGACACGGCGATCCTCGAAGGCACGAAGGCCTTCATCTCGCCGGTTGCGGCCGACCTGCTGAACTCGACCTTCAAGACTGATGCCGTCACCCAGGACCTCTTGGTTGGCGTCGCGAAGATCACCGTCAACACCACGCCCGCGAAATAGGCGGACCTTACGTCTCATCTGTGTTTCTCCTCAGATGAGACAACCCACGGCGGAATGCGTCACTAGCGTGACGCATTCCGC
>JALYQD010000057.1 GCA_030856025.1 Actinomycetota bacterium | reverse complement strand
GCGCTTCCCTTGACCTTGTCGTAGCGGGCCCGGGTGTCCTTCTCCTCGTCGGTGGAGGGCGAGTCGGGGTAGTTCGGAAGCGCATACCCCTGGCTCTGGAGCTCGGCGATCGCTGCCTTGAGCTGCGGGATCGAAGCGCTGATGTTGGGCAGCTTGATGATGTTGGCTTCAGGCGTCTTGGCCAAGGCGCCGAGCTCGGCAAGCGCGTCCTCGACCTGCTGATCGGCGGTGAGGTGGTCACCGAAGAGCGCGATGATGCGTCCGGCCAGCGAAATGTCACGCGTCTCGACTTCCACGCCCGCGGTCGAGGCGTAGGCCTCGATGACGGGGAGGAAGGAATACGTGGCCAGCAACGGCGCTTCGTCGGTATGGGTGTAAATGATCTTGGCCATGAGTACGGCGTCTCCCTAAAGGTCTGCAGATGCCCGAGAAATATTGTTTGACGTCAAGATACCTGACTTGCGTACGGCCCCAAGTCTCGCATCCCGTGCCGGGCTCGTGAACCCCTCAAGAGCCGGAGATTTTGTCTGTGACCCGGCGACGAATGAGCAGCGTTGTGAGGCCTGAGCAGCCCTAAAATCGGAATTGCCAACAGGGCGAAAATCACCCAAGGAGAATTCAATGGCTGCTCCCACCACTTCTTCGAAACTGAGTGCCGAGGCGCTCGGCACCTTCATTCTGGTTCTCGGCGGCTGCGGCACCGCTGTGCTCGCCGGCTCCAAGGTCGGCAACCTCGGTGTCGCCTTCGCCTTCGGCCTCACCGTCCTGACCGGCGCTTACGCCTTCGGCCATGTGTCCGGCGGGCATTTCAACCCGGCCGTAACGGTCGGCCTTGCCACCGCCAAGCGGTTCGACTGGAAAGAAGCGCCCGGCTACATCGTTGCCCAGGTGGTCGGCGCCACCGTAGCCGGCGCCGTGCTGCTGGCCGTTGCTTCAGGCGCGAGCGGATTCAGCGCCAAGGCCTCAGGGTTTGCCACCAACGGCTACGGGGAACGCTCCCCCGGCGGCTACAGCCTGCTGGCCGTCCTCGTCACCGAAGTCGTGCTGACCGCATTTTTCCTCTATGTGATCCTCGGCGCCTCACACAAACGAGCGGCGGCGGGGTTCTCCGGCATCGCCATCGGCCTCGCGCTGACCCTCATCCACCTCATCAGCATCCCCGTCAGCAACACCTCGGTGAACCCGGCCCGCTCCCTCGGAGTCGCGTGGTTCGCCGGCGGGGATGCGCTCATCCAGGTATGGCTGTTCATCGTCGCGCCGATCCTCGGCGCGGTCCTCGCCGGGCTCACTCATACCTACATCCTCGGCGAAGAAGACTAAACACTTGGCTAACACCCTACGCCTTATCTTGAATCATTCAAGATAAGGCGTAGGGTGTTCCTATGTCCACGCAGATGCAGGAGAGCCCCCCTGCGCCGGATCAGGGCGCACTGCGGGCCGAGATCCAGGCTGTCGGCCTCAAGGTGACCGCATCGAGGCTAGCCGTGATGACCGCCCTGGTGGCCAATCCGCATGCCGACGCCGACACGATCTTCAAGGCCGTCGAGCGGGACCTGCCTTCCACGTCCGTGCAGGCCGTCTACGGCGTCCTCGGCGCCTTCACCGACGCCGGCCTCATCCGCCGCATCGAGCCGGCCGGATCGTCGGCCCTGTATGAACGGCGCATCGGCGACAACCACCACCACATCGTCTGCAGCAATTGCCGCAAAGTCAGTGACGTCGACTGCATCACCGGCGAAGCACCTTGCCTGACCCCATCGAATCCGCACGGATTTGCCGTACATACGGCCGAAGTGACGTTTTGGGGCATTTGTCCCGAGTGCCAGGCGTCGGTGGCCGAACAACCATCACCACTCTGAAGGAGAAAGACATGGCCGAAACAGTCCCCCAGCCTGACGACGGAACGTCGATCAAGGCAGCTCCCACCGCGGAGGCCGCAAAGGGATCAACAACGTTGACCGGCGCTCCCGCAGCGTCCGACCGCAACTCCCTCACCCTCGGGAACGACGGTCCGATCCTGCTCCACGACACGCACTTCATCGAGCAGATGGCGCACTTCAACCGCGAACGCGTGCCGGAGCGCAACGTTCATGCCAAGGGCACGGGCGCCTTCGGTGTCTTCGCGACCACCGAGGACGTCAGCCAATACACGAAGGCGGCGATGTTCCAGAAGGGCGTGTCGACCGACATGCTGGCGCGCTTCTCGACCGTGGCCGGCGAGCAGGGCAGCCCCGACACGTGGCGCGATCCCCGCGGCTTCGCGCTGAAGTTCTACACGACCGAGGGCAACTACGACCTCGTCGGCAACAACACCCCGGTGTTCTTCATCCGCGACACGATGAAGTTCCCCCACTTCATCCGCTCGCAGAAGCGTCGCGGCGGTTCGGGCCTGCGCGACAACAACATGCAGTGGGACTTCTGGAGCCTCAACCCCGAGTCGGCACATCAGGTGACCTACCTCATGGGCGACCGCGGAATCCCCAAGACGCTGCGCCACATGAACGGCTACGGCTCGCACACCTACCTGTGGATCAATGCCGAAGGCGTGAAGTCGTGGGTCAAGTACCACTTCCACAGCGACCAGGGCGTCGAAGGCCTGACCGGTGACGAGGCGGCGAAGATCGCCGGCGAGGACGCCGACTTCCACCGCCGCGACCTGCGCACGGCGATCGACAAGGGCGACTTCCCGAGCTGGACCCTGTCCGTCCAGGTCATGCCGTATGAGGATGCCAAGACCTACCGGTTCAATCCCTTCGAC
This sequence comes from Actinomycetota bacterium, assembly GCA_030856025.1. Classification (GTDB taxonomy): domain Bacteria; phylum Actinomycetota; class Actinomycetes; order Propionibacteriales; family Nocardioidaceae; genus JACMOZ01. The sequence goes on along the minus strand of JALYQD010000057.1, from coordinate 3,121 downwards.
CTGACCAAGATCTGGCCGCACGGTGATTACCTGCTGATAAAGGTCGGCACGATGACCCTGAACAGGAACCCGGAGAACTTCTTCGCCCAGATCGAGCAGGCGGCCTTCGAACCGTCGGCCATCGTCCCGGGCATCGGGTTCTCACCGGACAAGATGTTGCTCGGACGCACGTTCGCCTACTCGGACACGCACCGCTACCGCATCGGCACCAACTACAACCAGCTGCCGGTCAACCGCAATCGCGTCGACAACCACAACACCTACACGTTCGACGGCGCGATGGCATACGACCACAGCGGCGACGAGCCGGTCTATGCGCCCAACTCGTTCGGTCGCGGCTACGCCGACCTCACCGGCGAAGTCGAAGACGGCTGGGAGACCGATGGCGCGATGATGCGCGCGGCCTACACGCTGCGTCCTGAGGACGACGACTTCGGCCAGGCCGGCACGCTGGTCCGCGAGGTCTGGAACGACGAACAGCGCGAGGCATTCGTGCAGACCGTCGCCGGCCACCTGCTCGGCGGCGTCGAGGGCGATGTCCTCGAGCGTGCTTTCGACTACTGGAAGAACGTCGACGCCGAGACCGGAAAGCGGATCGAAGAACTGACCCGCGCCGGTCGGGGTGAGGACAACCCGGGCAGCGAAACCGAAGACGCCCGGGCCAACGCCTCGAACCCCATCGTCGAGTCCAACACGAACGCCGGCATCTGACAGCACGCCAACCCGCTGTGCCGACGTACCTTCGTGCAGCCGCCCCCGGACGATTTTGCCGGGGGCGGCTGCGCTAGTTTCGGAGGGTCACCCCTGATTCAAGGAGCATTTTTCGTGAGCACAACACCCGTCAAGGTTGCCGTCACCGGCGCCGCCGGCCAGATCGGCTACAGCCTGCTTTTCCGCATCGCGAGCGGAGCGCTTCTCGGCCCCGACACCCCGGTGCAATTGCGACTTCTCGAAATCACCCCGGCGCTCAAGGCGCTCGAAGGTGTTGTCATGGAGCTCGACGATTGCGCCTTCCCGACGCTCGACAGCGTCGAGATCGGCGATGACGCCAACACGATCTTCAGCGGCGCCAGTGTCGCGCTGCTAGTCGGTGCCCGACCGCGCAGCAAGGGCATGGAACGTGCCGACCTGCTCGAGGCCAACGGCGCGATCTTCACCGCCCAAGGCAAGGCACTCAACGACAATGCCGCCGACGACATCCGCATCACCGTCACCGGCAATCCCGCCAACACCAACGCCCTCATCGCGATGTCCAATGCTCCTGACATCCCGCGCGAGCGTTTCTCGGCACTCACCCGCCTCGACCACAACCGCGCACTCGCACAGCTTGCTGCCAAGACCGGCAAGTCCACGACCGAGATCGAGCGCCTCACCATTTGGGGCAACCACTCGGCCACGCAGTACCCCGACGTCTTCCAGGCCACCGTTGCCGGACAGCCCGCTTCGGAGCTCGTCGACCAGGCCTGGCTCGAGGACGACTTCATCCCGACGGTGCAGCAGCGCGGTGCGGCGATCATCGAAGCGCGTGGCGCCTCGTCGGCCGCCTCCGCGGCATCGGCGACCGTCGACCACGCCCGCGACTGGCTCAAGGGATCGGCCGAAGGCAGCTGGCTGTCGATGGCCGTAGCCTCCGACGGTTCGTATGACGTCCCCGAGGGCCTCATCTCGTCGTTCCCGGTCACGACCAAGAACGGCAACTACGAAATCGTGCAGGGGCTCGAGATCAACGACTTCTCCCGTGCCCGCATCGATGCCAGCACCAAGGAGCTCTCCGAAGAGCGCGACGCCGTCACAGGTCTCGGCCTCATCTGAGTCCACCCGCTCCAAGATTTGGCCGATCCTGCACGTGGGATCGGCCATTTCTGCGTTGTCGAGGGGCAGAATCGGCCAAATCTCGGGGAGTTAGCCCAAGTCCTCGCGAGTTAGCCGGGCGGGGGCGGGACGGCGATCGCGAGCGTGATCAGCGCGACGCCGAGGGTCGTCATCCAGAAGATGTCGAAGGGTTTGCTGCGGACGTGCAGCATGCCCTCATGCTCGACCGGCACGATGGCACGCGCGATGGCTCCCCCGACGAAAGCCGCGCCGATGACATGCAGGCCGGTGCGCCATACACCGAACATCACGAGTACGAGCCCTGTTGCGACGACGAGCAGCTGCAGAAGATAAAGCTGCGAGCCTCGGCTGCGCGGGAGCGGGACCACTACTGTGCCTGGCGCTCGGCGGTGTCGACGACATTGGCCAGGAGCAGTGCGCGGGTCATCGGCCCGACGCCTCCGGGATTGGGCGAGATCCAGCCGGCAACTTCGTATGCCGCCGGGTCGACGTCGCCGACGATGCCGTTGTCGTCGCGGCTCACACCGACATCGAGCAGGGCGGCTCCCGGCTTGACCATGTCGGCCTTGATGATGCCGGGGACGCCGGCAGCGGCGATGACGATGTCTGCGCGACGCACTTCGGCCGCCAAATCCTTGGTGCCCGTGTGGCAGAGCGTGACGGTCGCGTTTTCGGAACGGCGTGTGAGCAGCAGCCCCATGGGCCGGCCGACGGTGATGCCACGGCCGACGACCACGACGTGCTGACCGGCGATGGGCACGTCGTTGCGCCTGAGCAGCTCGATGATGCCGCGCGGCGTGCATGGCAGCGGCGCTTCCTTGCCGAGGACCAGCCATCCGAGGTTGGTGGGATTGAGACCGTCGGCGTCCTTGTCCGGATCGATCCGGCCGATGACGGCGTTGTCGTCCAGTCCGTCGGGCAGGGGCAGCTGCACGATGTAGCCGGTGCAGCCCGGGTCGGCATTGAGCTGGTCGACGGCGGCCTCGACCTCGGCCTGGGTCGCCGTTTCGGGCAGGTCGATGCGGAGGGATTCGATGCCGACCTCGGCGCAGTCGCGGTGCTTGCCGGCGACATACCACTTGCTGCCGGGGTCGTTGCCGACGAGGATCGTGCCCAGCCCGGGCGTCATTCCGCGTTCGCGCAGAGCAGTGACCCGCTCGCGGAGCTCGGACTTGATCGCGGACGCTGCCGCCTTGCCGTCGAGAATCTTTGCCGTCACGGAGGCGAGTCTGCCATGTTGACCGGGACGGGTCAGAACCACTCCCTCGGCTGTGCGCGCCGCAAAAGG
>JALYQD010000080.1 GCA_030856025.1 Actinomycetota bacterium | reverse complement strand
GTATCACCCCCGGTCTCGGGACGATTCTCGTCGGCAGCGATCCGGGCAGCCAGTGGTACGTGGCAGGCAAGCACAAGGACTGCGCCGAAGTCGGCATCGAATCCCTGCGCATCGACTTGCCCGAAACGGCGACCCAGGCCGATGTCGAGGCCGCGGTCGACCAGCTCAACGCCGATCCGACCTGCACCGGCTACATCGTCCAGCTGCCGCTGCCCAAGGGTCTCGACGAGAACGCCGTCATCGGCCGCATCGACCCCGACAAGGACGCCGACGGCCTGCATCCCACCAACCTCGGATGGCTGGTCCTCGGCAAGGAAGCCCCGCTGCCCTGCACACCGCGCGGCATTGTCGAGCTGCTCCGCCGCAACGACGTACCCATCGCCGGCCAACACGTCGTCGTGGTCGGGCGCGGCATCACCGTCGGTCGCCCGATGGGGCTGCTCCTGACCCGAAAGAGCGAAAACGCCACAGTCACGCTGTGCCACACCGGGACGAAGGACCTGGCCGCCGAAGTCAGCCGTGCCGACATCGTCATCGCCGCCGCCGGAGTGCCGGGCATCATCACCGCCGACATGGTCAGACCCGGCGCCGCCCTGCTCGACGTCGGGGTCAGCCGCGACGAGAACGGAGTCGTCGGCGACGTCGACCCTGGAGCTTATGAGGTTGCCGGCTGGATCTCGCCGAACCCCGGTGGAGTCGGACCGATGACCCGGGCCCTGCTGCTGTCCAACGTCGTCGACAGCGCCGAGCGGCGGCTCCCGATGAACTCGCCCGTCTCTTGATCGAAGTCACGCCGGTTCCCTAGAGCACGAGTCGTCCTTCGGTCTCCTACGTGCGCCACCAGAAAGGCGACGAGCAGGCCTACCATGGCGCCCGCCCACGTGGCGGCGATGGTGAACCAAAGCAGAATCACCCAAACGGACATCACGCCGAAAATGAGCCCGCCGGCAAGCGTGATCACCCACCCAGTGGCAGTAGCTCCCACGCGAAACAAGCAGGTTTGGGCAAACCCGAGGACAAACCCAGCAGCAAGCGGCACAAAGTAGTTGGCATTCCGAACGTCGTCTTGCATCAACAGTGGGGTCCCGTATGGGCTCTCGACGATGGCTAGGACGACGGCCAGGTTGACCAGCGGCAAGGACCACAGCAGCCACGTCCTGCTATCGCTTTTTCACGATGTCTCCGCTGGCGTGCGGAACAGGCGAGGACTCAACCGACCTAGCCACGACGGTCTGGCGGGCCGGGTGAATGCGCGGAAGGGTCGCGGTAACGCGTCCGCACGACGCGGCCGACCACCACCCAGATGAGCAATCCGAGCGCGCTCCAATGCAATTCCAAGGAACTCCCGCCACCCTCGCGGTCTCCAATGATTGTCTTCGGTCTGTCCAGTAGTCCATCCCAAACGATCAGCTGCACGACTAGCGCGACGATGGCAGCCACCCAAGACCAATGGATGAGTTGAAGAACCCTTGGACTCAGTGAATTGGGCATTCTCGAAGATAACCTGCGGCATGTCCTCAATAGGGCGTTCAGGCCGATTGCACGCAGAATCTGGACCGAGTGACTCCTAGGCTCTTCGCCCTGGTGGCGAATCATTGCTGTGTCTGAAGGGACCCCACACGCCACAAGGGTCACTTCAGGGGCATTCATTCTGCGGCACTAACGCAAGCCGACGAAGGCGCGCGCTTCTCGCGCCAAGGCCAGCCACTCCGATGGCTCGTCGATGGTGACGGCAAGCCATTCTTTTCATCGGTGCCGCCTTGCCGGCCGTGTATGGCACGCCGGAACCCGCGTCGATCAGCTCGGTGACCCGGGCACGAGGAAGTTTCACGACGAGTTGATCGCCCGCGAGCATGGCGAAGATTGATCCGTCGACCTTCAGAGCGGACGAACCGAAGCCGCCGCCGTGCTCGGGCAGGGTGACATCGGCATCGTGCGTGAAGTGCTCCACCAGCTCCGCGAATTGCGCCACGGACGATCCGACGGCGGCCGGAGGTTTCGCGCGGCCGGCCGGGCTCATTTCGTGGGTTACGACACTGATTGCGCGCTGCACCCAGGCTGCCAGCAGCGCGTCGGTTGGGACGCCTGACGGCGCGACGATGACAAACGCCGCCAGTGGGCGGCCGCCCAGCGACATCCGACTCACGTGCGGTTCCTGGAGGGCCGAGGTGATCCCGTCCCGTCCCACGCGGACCATCAGCCCGGAACTGGTGACGCCGCAGAACATCCGGCCCCGAAGCGAGAATGACCGGCCGCCCACCATCGTCTTCTCAACCACATCGCGATGTCCGGCCAGCAGCAGCCGTAGTCGCTCGAGCAGGTGGTCGTCATGGCTCACCACGTCAGCGCACCAGTAGCCGTGCGGCCGAGTCAAGCCTTGGCGCGTGGATTCAGCGCCTGGTCAGTCGCCAAGCTCCGCCCGACGTCGGATGACATAGCGCTCAAGCTCTTCCTTGATGCCCGCGTCCATCGGCGGAGCTTCATACTCCTCGAGCTTCTTCTTGTAGACCACGGCCGCGCGCTGGTTGGTGTCGAGTGATCCGTTGCGGGTCCACTTGTCGAAGTTGTCCGAGCTCGACAGGAACGGGCGGTGGAAACAGGTGCGGAACCTCTCCATGGTGTGCATCGCGCCGAGGAAGTGACCACCGTGGCCGACCTCGACGTGGGCGCCGAATGCGAGGGTGTCCTCGTTGATCTCCAACGGGGTGAACTCGGCGCGCAGCATCTGGAGCAGCTCGACGTCCATGATGAACTTCTCGTAGCCAGCCACCAGGCCGCCCTCGAGCCAGCCGGCGGAGTGCATCACCCAATTGGCGCCGGCGAGGAATGTAGGCATCAAGGTCATCAGCGACTCGTAGCCGGCCTGGGCGTCGGCCTGGTGAGCCGAGGTGAGGCCGCCACCGGAACGGAACGGCAAGCCGAAGCGCCGCGCGATCTGACCGGTGCACAGCAGGCCGATACCCGACTCCGGTGTGCCGAAACAGGGTGAACCGGACTGCATGTCGATGTTGGAAAGGAACGATCCGAAGATCACCGGTGTTCCTGGGCGGACCAGCTGCGCGAGCGCGATTCCGGAGAGGGCTTCGGTGATCTGCTGCACCAAGGCGGCCGGGATCGTGACCGGAGACATCGCGCCCATCAGGATGAACGGTGTCAGCACGACCGGCTGACCTGCCTTGCAGTATTCGAACAGGGACTCCAGCATCCGGTCGTCCCACTTGAGCGGCGAGTTGCAGTTGATCAGCGAGATCGAGACCGGCGTCTTCTCGATGGCCTCGCGGCCGCCGAACAGGATCTCGCCCATCGCGATCGTGTCGCGGGCATTGACGCCGGAGACGACGTTGCCCATGTAGATCTTGTCGGTCAGGGTTTGCAACGCAAAAGTCATGTCGAGGTGTCGGGAGTCGAGCGGCGTGTCATACGGCTCGCAGATGATGCCGCCGGCCGAGTCGAGCTCGTTGTAGGTCTGCGCAAGCTTGGTGAAGTTGCGGAAGTCGTCCATCATCGCGTCGCGCCGGACCTCGGCCTCGCGGACGAACGGGGGACCGTAGACGCCGCTGAAGGCCATCATGTTGCCGCCGATGTGCACGTTGTTGGCTGGGTTGCGGGCCTGGACGTCGAATTCCTTCGGAGCCTTCGCAACCTGCTCGAGCACCCATTCGGGATCCAGGAAGACGGTGTTGTCGACGACCTTCTGGCCCGCTTCGCGGAACAGCTTGAGGGCGTCTTCGTGCATGAACTCGACACCCACCTCGGTCATGAGCCGGCGCCACGCCGCCTCGAGGGATGCCATCGCATCTTCCGACAAAATCTCGTAGCGCGGCATCTTGTTTTCAAACATCGAACCTCCAAAGTTTGCATCCGGACGGGCGTTCATCGGAAAACTACTGGGCGATAGCCCTTGACCGGTGAAGTGGTGTGATCTTACTCTCATGTTATGGGAACGTGGTTCCACCATATGGAACTCCCGCCGCGTTGGGAAGAGTGCGGACACAACAATTCAGATCCGGCAGATTGCCGGGCGGAAAGGCGAAGTCTCAATGAGTAATGGCACCCAGTCGCTCGATCGAGCTGCCGAGTTGCTGTCGTTGGTCGTTCGCTCCGAAGGTCCCGTCACCTACTCGTCGATCGTCGACCAGACCGGCTTCGCTCGCTCGACCACTTCACGGCTGTTGCAGGGGCTCGAACGCAATGGTTTGCTCGAGCGCGACCGCGACGGCGCTTTCCGTGGCGGGGCCCTTTTCGCGCATTACGCCACCCGCTTCGACCGGGTTGAAGCCCTCGTCGGCGCCGCGCAACCAAGCCTCGAACGCCTCGCCGAGGAGACCGGCGAGACCGTCAACCTCGCCGTGGCCCGCGGCGACACCGTCGTACAAGTCGCGCAGATCGACTCCACATACATGCTCGGCGCGATGAACTGGGTCGGCCTCGACGTGCCGCCGCATTGCTCGGCACTCGGCAAGGTGATGTACGCATACGGTTCGCTCCCGCTGCCCAAGGGACCACTGGAACGCCTCACACCCAACACGATCACCGAGCCCGACGCGTTTGCCGAAGAACTTCAGCTCGTACGCAGTCAGGGCTTCGCCATCACCCAGGGCGAGCTCGAGGAAGGACTCGACGGCCTCGCAGCCCCGGTGCTCGGCGCCGACGGACAGATCCTCGCGGCTCTTGGCGTCTCTGGACCGGCATTCCGGATCGAAGACTCACTCGACACCCTGGGCAAGCTCCTCACCGTCGAGTCCGAACGGCTCACGAAGCTCCTGAACCGTCGTGTACTCAAAAACCTGTCCACCATGCAAGGCCAACCACCCCGGAAAGAGGTGCGCAATGACTCCTGACGAGATTCTGCAGGGGCTCTACGACGAGACCCTGATCGGAAACGCTCCACGTGTTCTCGAGCTCACCCAGGAGGGGCTCGACCTCGACATGGGGCCGGAAACACTTCTGTTCGACGCCCTCATTCCTTCGCTCGAAGAGGTTGGCGCGCGCTTCGAACGCGGTGACTTCTTCGTCCCTGAGATGCTGATCGCCGGCCGCGCGATGAGCGGGGCGCTCGATCTCCTCCGCCCGATGCTCGCCGAGACCGGCGCCCAGACACTCGGGACATTCCTGATGGGCACGGTCAAGGGCGACGTGCACGACATCGGCAAAAACCTCGTCAACATCATGTTGGAGGGCGCCGGGTTCCACGTCATCGACCTCGGCGTGCAGGTGCCGCCGGAGAAGTTCATCGAAGCCATCAACGAGCACCACCCGGACATCGTCGGTATGTCGGCCTTCCTCACCACCACGATGCCGATGTTCAAGGCCAACATCAACGCGCTCGAAAAGGCCGGTATGCGCGATCAGGTCATCGTCATGGTCGGCGGCGCGCCGGTCACCCAGGAATATGCCGATGCGGTGGGCGCCGACGCCTATGCACCCGACGCCTCAGCAACCGTCAAGAAGGCCAAGGACCTGATCGCGAAGCGCCGCGCTTCGGTCATGGCCTGACCTCCATACAGTCCAACCAGTTTCATAGGAGCAGCCACGTGCACACCGTAATCCGCTCGGCCACCAGGGAAGTCATCCTTGGCCACGACCAGAAGTTCTGCATCATCGGCGAACGCATCAACCCGACCGGCCGGCGGATCTTCCAGGAACAGTTGCGGGCCGGCGACCTGTCGGCGATCGAGCGCGATGTCGCGGCACAAGTCGCCGGCGGAGCAGACGTGCTCGACATCAACATGGGCGTGCCGCTGACCGACGAGCCCGACCTGCTCGGGCGTGCGATCAAGCTGGTCCAGAGCATCACCGACCTGCCGATCTGCATCGACTCCTCGGTGGTCGAGGCGCTGGAGGTGGGTCTCGCCGCCTACCAGGGCCGCGCCCTCGTCAACTCGATCACCGCCGAGGACGACCGTATGGCCGCGATCCTGCCGCTGGTCAAGAAGTATGACGCCGCCGTCATCGCGCTCCCCAACGACCACGACGAGATCCCGATGGAGCCGGAGAAGCGCCTCGAGCTCGTCGAGAAGATCGTCCGGGTGGCGACGACCGAATACGGCATCGCGCTCGCGGACATAGTGATCGACCCGCTGGCAATGCCGATCGGCGCCGATCCCCAGGTCGGCCGGTCCTTCTTCCAGACGGTCTCGGGCATTCGCGAGCGGTGGGGCATCAACACGACCTGCGGCGCCGGCAACAACTCCTTCGGCATGCCCGGTCGCGACGACCTCGGCGCCTCCTTCCTCCCGATGGCAATCGCCTCCGGACTCACGTCGGCGATCATGGATGCGCGCAGTCCGAGGATGGTCCGCGCGGTCAAGGGCGCCGACGTCGTGATGGGCAACGACGAGTGGGGTATGGCGTGGATCGCCGACCACCGATCCAAGCAAGCTGCCGCCAAGGCGGCTGAGGAGGCAGCAACAGCGCGATGACCGACAAACCACGCCGCTCGCAGGCGATCCATGTCGACGAGGACCACCCCGAATGGGACGGGACCGGCCGCCTCCGCCTGAGCTTCACGCCGGCCGAACGCGACGTACGCGTGCCGCCGGCCGTCACGGTCTTCGACGCGGCGAGTTGGAACGGCATCGCTATCGACTCGACCTGCGGCGGTCACGGCACGTGCAAGAAGTGCAAGGTCAGGATCCTCGACGGCACGATCCCGGTGTCGCCGATGGATCAGCGGGCCTTCCCTCCCGCTCAGCTGGAAGCCGGTTGGCGTCTGGCCTGCCTCGCCGCCGTCCACACCGACCTCAAGATAGAAGTACCACCGCTGACGACCCGGCCCAAGGCCGCGACGGTCGGTGTTGGCCGCCAGGTGATCCTGCGCCCCGCCATCCAGAAGCGGTATGTCGAGCTGACCGAGCCGACGCTGTCCGACCAGGTTCCCGACGTCGAACGGCTGCTGGCCACCATCGACGACCTCGAGCTCAATGTCGACCTGCACGCCCTTCGCCGCATACCGTCGGTGATTCGTTCAGCCAACTGGAAGGTCACCGCCGTCATCGTCGACGAGCAGCTCATCGACGTCGAACCCGGTGACACCACAGCAAGCCACCACGCACTGGCGTTCGACCTGGGCACCACCACCGTTGTCGCAACCCTCCTCGACACCACCACCGGCGTTCCGGTCGCCGTCGCGTCGATGCTCAACAAGCAGCAGCCGTTCGGCGGCGACGTCATCACCAGGATCAGCGCGACGATGATGGATCCGGAGATGCTGCCGAGGCTGACCCAGCTCGCCAAGGACACGTTGGCCGAGCTCACGGCAAACGTGTGCGCCGAAGCCGGGATCGATCCGACCAAGATCTATGAGATGGCGCTCGCCGGCAACGCGACCATGGTGTCGCTGCTGCTCGGCGTCGATCCCGAGCCCATCGGCGTCGCCCCCTTCATCCTCAGTTCGCGAATGATTCCGTCCGTCCGGGCCTCCGACATCGGCGTCGGCATCCACCCCGCGGCGCCGGCCTACATCCTTCCCTCACTCGGGGCTTACGTCGGCGGCGACATTATCGCCGGCACCCTCGCCTCGGGCATGGATCGCGACAAGCGGCTTCGGCTGTTCATCGACGTGGGGACCAATTGCGAAATCGTTCTCGGTGACGGCGAGCGACTGCTGTCGACCGCGGCGCCGGCCGGGCCCGCCTTCGAGGGTGGGCAGATCAGGTGCGGTATGCGCGCGGCCGACGGGGCGATCGAAGTCGTCAAGCTGACCGATGAACACGTCGAGCTTCAGGTCATCGGCGATGTCGAACCAATCGGCTTGTGCGGATCGGGCCTCGTGGATGCCGTCTCCGAGCTCGTCCGCGTCGGCTTGCTCGACCACAGCGGCCGCCTCATCACCGAAGAAGCCGCGAAGGAACTCGTCCCCAAGCTCGTCAACCGGCTGACGCAGGTCGGTGCCGAGCGCGTGTTCGTCCTCCACTGGGCCGGCGCCGAGGGAGACGTCAGCGAATCGACCTACATCTCCCAGCGCGATGTTCGCGAGCTCCAGTTCGCGAAGGCCGCGATCTCGACCGGTTGGACCCTCCTCTTGGAGGAACTGGGCGTCGAGGAGTCCGACGTGCAGCAGGTGCTGCTCGCCGGCTCCTTCGGTTCCTATCTCACTCCTGCCAGCGCCGTCCGGATCGGCCTTGTCCCGAAGCTTCCGGTACTCCGCATCATCAGTGCCGGCAACGTCGCCGGCGAGGGCGCGAAGATGACGCTGCTCAGCAAGGCCGAACGAGCTGGCGCCGAGGCGTTGCTGAAGGAGGTGGCCTATGTCGAGCTCTCTGATCGCAAGGACTTCAACGACCGATTCGTCGACCTCCTCCGCTTCCCTGACTAGCGGAGTCCTGGGTAGCAGCGTCTCGGCCAGCAGGCAAACCGCGCGGTATGCCGTCATCGCGTGCGGAGCGATCGCCCAGCCCATTGCCGAAGTCGTGGCCAGGCACGGCTGGTCGGTCGACATCCATCCGCTGCCACCGCTGTTGCACAACCACCCCGAGCAGATCGCCGCCGAGGTCGAGCCGTTGGTCGTCTCTTTGAGGGACTCATACGAGACGATCGCCATCGCCTATGCCGACTGCGGGACCTACGGCGCACTCGACGCCGTATGCGCGCGGCACGGCGTCCGCCGGCTCGAAGGACTGCACTGCTATGACGTCTATGGCGGCGCCGACCGGATGCGGAAGATGTTCGACGAGCAGGCCGGCACGTATGTCCTGACCGACTTCCTGGTGAAGTCGTTCAGGCGCACCGTCATGCAGGAGCTTGGACTGGACCGCTATCCCGAACTGCGCGAAGAGTATTTCCGGCACTACACGCGAGTCGTCTGGCTCGCCCAGAACCCCGATGCCGAGCTGCGCGCCATGGCGGCGGACGCCGCCGATGCGCTGGGCCTGCCACTGACCGAGCTCGATCTCGGACTCGCCGGGCTCGACCAGTCGATGCGCGACCTCCTCGAGCTCTGACCCTTCTCAGTTGACCTGCTCAGTGGGTCTTCTCAGCGCGGCAGCGTTGCCGAGGAGTCGAGCCGTGCGATCAGGCCCTCCCGCCAGGCCTGCGTCTCGGCGACCTGGTTGAAGGTGAACAAGTGCAGCCCCTCGACGTGCGAGGCGGCCTCCCGGGTCGTGGGCGCGATCTTCTCGAGGAACTTCTCGGGGCTGTAGCCACCGGGCGCGGCGATCCGGGCAAACACCGACTTGTTCTTGGACAGGAACCGGGCCGACTCGCTCACGCCGATCTTGGTGGCCATCGAGAGCAGCTTCGCGCGCTCGACCGGTCCGGGCATGCCGATCAGCAGTGGCATCACCGCACCACGGGATCTCACCCGTTTGACCCAGGAACTCACGACGGCAGGGTCGAAGCACAGGTTGCTGACCAGATTGGTGGCGTGTTCCCGTTTGTCCCACATGGCCTGCACGGTGATGTCGTCCATGATCTTCGGATGCGATTCGGGGTAGCCGGTCACTCCGACACTTGCGAACGGCCGGCCCATCGCGGTCAGGTCCCGGAGCAGATCGATCGAGCCCTCGTAGTCGCCGGCCGGGGGATCGGCATCACCGGCCGGCACGAAGACGGTGTCGATCCCGCTCTCGAGCAGCCTCGCGACGATCTCCTCGAGCTCCTTGCGCCCACTGATCATTCGAGCTGCGAGGTGCGGAACCGCGTGATAACCGTGGCCGACGAGCCTTTCGGCCAGATCGAGCGTCGCAGGCAAGCCCTTGCCGATCGATGCCGTCACGGTGAGCGTCTGCCCGACGGGGATGGAGGCAACGATCTTGTCCTCGATCGACGCCGTCGGCAGCACTTCAAAACGCGCGCTCACGAGGAGTCGACGAATTTCCGCCTTTGTGCTGTTGTTGCGCATAAAGCAACTCATTTCGTGATAAGCACCAGAAAACACAAGACTAACCGTTGCGCCGACCCGCGGGCAAGGGCTGTAGGGCTCGGCTTTTCAGCGATTTTCCGATCCCGCCCGAGTCAGTGGCGGGCCGCCCAGGCGAGCGCGTAGTCGGCGACCTCTTCCCAGCCGTCCTGACCGACGATGTAGTGCGTTCGGCCCGGGAACTCCTTGACCTCGGTGACGGTCCCCTTTCCCTTGTAGCGGCGCGCATTCGCGTGGTTCACCTTGGCCGGAACGATGTTGTCGTTGCCGCCCGCGATGAAGAGCAGCGGAGCCCGATCGGGGTTTGTGTAGTTGACCTTGGATTCGCCGACGTTGAAACAACGCAGTGGCGGCCTGCCACAGCGGCTTGCCCGGTGCCGGTTTAGAGGCTCGGTGGCGCTGCCGCTCCGTGGTGGGAGAAAAGTGTGCGAGTCTGCACGCCGGGATTCGCAAGGTGTGCGAGTCTGCACGACCCCTTGAACTCAAGGCCCCTGGTTGGTGCAAACGTGCACACTTTCGGGGCCCATTCCCTCATTCGAACATTGAGCGCCACTTGGCCAAGAAGTCGAGGAACCCCGAGGAGACGCTCGAGATCGTCCTGGCCGGCATCACACCCGGGGTGCCCGTTCATCAACGCCGCCGCCGTCACCGCCACGGGGCGAAAGAACCCTCAGGACATCGCCAGATCACTGGTCCTGCTGCGCGATGCCGCCCTTGTCGGGGCTTACCTCGACGGCCCGGACGTCGTTGTCCCCGCCTTCCTCCGCACGGCTCGCGCAATGCTTTGATCGTGGCGACGGAAATCGACCAATCGAAGTCGTAGTCTGAGACCGATGCTGTTCACCTCACCCGATCCCGCCGCCGATCCGTACTACGCCCGGATCCTGCTTGACCTGCAGAAGGCCGCGTATGCGGTCGAGGCGCAACTGCTCGGAGACGACCGCATCCCGCCGCTGAACGAGACTCTGGTGGGCATCGCGGCCTGGCGCGGCCACTGGATCGTGGCGTGGGACGGAGTCCAGCTGCTGGGGGCGGTTGCCTGGGACGACCAGGGCGACCAGCTCGAGATCGATCGGCTCATGGTCGCGCCTTCGGCCCATCGTCGCGGCGTGGGCAGTGCCCTGGTCCAGCGGGTGATCGGAGCGGCCGACCGTCGGCCCATTCATACCGCCACAGGTCGCGACAATCCGCCGGCCATCAGGATCTATGAGAAGCACGGCTTCGAGGCGATCGGTGACGAGGAAGTGCCGCCGGGCATCTGGATCACCCGGCTTCGATTTGCCGGCTGAGCGCCGCCGGTCAGGCCTGCTTGAGCCGGACGGCTGACCAGACCTCGTCGAGCGACACATTGCTCACGAGGCGCCAGCCGTACTCGCCGACGAGTTCCCAGATCGAATCCCGGTTGATGTCGGTGCGGTTGCCCTTGGGGTAGCTGATCCAGATGACCGGTGTCGACCCCAGTTGCGGAAGGATTTCGTCGAGCTGAGCGGTGAGGGAGTCGCGGTCCTCGACGAACAGCACGGCCACACTCATGCTGTCGGCGGCCTCGTCGACGACCTCGGCGCCGGAGGGCAGCGGATCGAGCAGGGCGCCTTCCTCGTCGTTTGTCGAGATGACCCAGACGATGTTGTCTTCCCTGATCTGGAGCTTCTCGGCATTTGTCTTGTCGCTCATGGGCCCATCCTAGTGCCGTCGAACGTCTCCTCCGGACCGTCGGTGATCGTCAGGGTTCAGGCAGCGTTCAGCGTCGGCGGCGCAGTCTGGCCAGGTAGCCCTCTCGTGCGAGGAGGCACCCAGGAGGACTGAGACATGAAGACATCGAAGCGGATGGCAGCCGGCATCACCGGCATTCTCTTGCTCGTCACGGCATGCGGAACGGCCGACACTCAGGCGGGCAAAGAGCCTGGACCGGACGGGCTGCCACAAGGCAGCCAGCAGGTCAAGCTTGACCCAGCCGATTTCACCACAAAGATCGACAATCCGTATTGGCCGATGGTGCCGGGCACCCAGCGGACATTCCGCGAGCTGGACAGCGATGGATCGGTCGTGAGTGTCGTCATCACGATCACGAGCGAGACGAAGCGCATCGCCAATGGCATTGAGGCCCGCGTGGTTCGCGACACCGTCAGGCGCGACGGCAAGATCATCGAGGACACCTTCGACTGGTATGCCCAGGACTCCAAGGGTTCGGTCTGGTACCTCGGTGAAGACACTGCCGAGTTCGAGAACGGGAAGATCACGTCGCGCCATGGCTCGTTCGAGGCCGGGGTCGACGGCGCATTGCCGGGCATTGCAATGCCGGCGAACCCCAAGGACGGTCTGGCCTACCGCCAGGAGTATTACAAGGGCGAGGCCGAGGACAACGGCGAGGTGTTGAGCGTCAAGGAAATGGTGGACGTCAAGCATGGGCACTTCGACAAAGTGCTGCTGACCAAGGATTCGATCACGATCGACCCGGACGTGCTGGAATACAAGTTCTACGCCCCCGGGGTCGGACCCGTCCTCACCCTCGACATCTCCGGCGGCGCCGGGCGAGAAGAACTCGTCAAGATCAGCCAGGTCCCGGACGGGACCGCGACGGGTCCGCTGGGCAAACCGGACTAGTTGGCGGACAGGCGAACGGCCGAAAGGTCCCGGATGTTTCGGCCGACGTCGGCGCCCTTGGCTTCGAAACGCGTCACGATGCGCCCATCGAACCGGGGCGCCCATTCGCCGGCGAATTCGAAGTCGGGGGAGTGTTCGAGAACGACCCGCATCTGGTCGGCATAGTGCTGCCAGTCGGTCGCAAGCCGCCATACGCCGCCGGGCTTGACGACGCGGGCGGCCTGTGAGGCGAACGAAGAAGTCACCAGTCGTCGCTTGTGGTGGCGAAGCTTGTGCCACGGGTCGGGGAAGAACACCCACAACTCGTCGACCGATTCGGGTTCGAGCATGGTGTCCAGGGCCTCGGTCGCATTGAGCAGCGCGATGCGGATGTTGTCGACGCCCTGGTTCTGCATGGCGACGAGGGTCTGGGCGATGCCCGGGATGTAGACCTCCAGGGCGAGGAAATCGGTGTCGGGATTGTCGGCCGCGGCCTTGACGATCGCCTCACCTCGACCGCTGCCGATCTCGACGACGAACGGCGCCTTCCGACCGAAGACGGCTGCCTGGTCGAAACGGAAGTCGGGATCGATCGAGGTGCTGATGCCCAGCCGGGGGAAATCCAGGATGTGCGCATCGGCGAGCGCATCCCAGGCGCGCTGCTGGCGATCGTTCAGCCGGCCACCCCGCCGCGCGAACGACACGGGTTCGGTGCGAAACGTCGCGGGAGATTCCGTGGGGGCCATGGAAGAAAGCCTACCGACCTGACAGTCTTGGCCGTATGGCGATTTCCCCCGACACCAAAGACTGGACCTGGGTCCTCAACGAGGCCTGTCCCGAATGCGGACTCGCGGCCGGTGACGTCCCGCCCGAACAAATAGGTCAGCGCGTGAGGGACGACTTGCCCCGCTGGAAGGCTCTCCTCGCCAAGCCCGACGCGGGGGTGCGGCCCACCGGAGACATCTGGTCCGCGACCGAATACGCCTGCCACGTGCGCGACGTGTTCGGGTTGTTCACCGAGAGGCTCGCGCTGACCCTCAACGAGGACGACCCGGAGTTCGCCAACTGGGACCAGGATGTCACCGCCATCGAGAGCGACTACGCGTCTCAGCTGGCGGCGCCAGTGTCCGAAGAGTTGGTGGCTGCCGGGACGAAGGCTGCCGCCGCCTTCGACGCCATCCCCCCAGACGCCTGGGACCGGCCAGCGCGCCGGAGCAATGGTTCGGTCTTCACCGCCGCGACGCTGGGCCAGTACTTCCTCCACGACGTCGTCCACCACCTGCACGACGTCGACGGGTGAAGTTCGATGCGATAGTCCTCGCCGGCGGGAGATCGAAACGCCTCGACGGTGCCGACAAGTCGGCATTCCTGCTTGACGGCAAGACGCTGCTCGAGCGCGCCTGCGCAGCCGTCGCCGACGCAGAAAGAATTGTCATCGTCGGGACGGTGGACGATCCGCCGACCGGGATCGAGGTCGTGCTCGAAGATCCGCCGTTCGGAGGACCCGCAGCCGGTATCGGCGCCGGCCTCGCGGCGCTCGGTTCGGCTTCGAGTGAGTTGGTCGCCGTCCTCGCCTGCGATCTGCCGTATGCGGCCGCCGCGTTCACAGCACTGCATACCGAAGCCGCCCGTGGATTCGATGTCGATGCCTTGGTCGCCGCCGATGATTCGGGTCGGCGGCAAACCCTTCTGGGCATCTATCGGACGTCGAGCCTTCGTGCCGCCATCGACAGCGCCGGGTCCCTGGACGGCCTGTCGGTCCGCACGCTCATTGCCGGACTGACTTTCGCCGAAGTTACGGTGCCCGAAGGATCGACCCTCGACGTCGACACGTGGCACGATGTTGAGGAGTTGGGAATCGACCGGGGAGGTGCCGAAAATGGATGAGATTTCGTTGGAAGACTGGGCGGCGGCCGTCGCGGCTGAGCTCGGCATCGAGACAGAGCTCGACATCGACGTCGAACAGATACTGGACCTTGCCGCCGTGGCGGCGCACAACGTCAAACGCCCGGCCGCCCCGATCACGACTTTTCTCGCCGGCTTTGCCGCAGGCCAGGCCGGAGGCACGACCAAGGCCATCGTCGATGCCCTCGAGGTGGCGACCGCTCTGTGCGACCGCCTGGGAGATGCCGACTAGATGAGCGGGCGGCGCACCAAGCGAGCCCGCGTCACTCGCGTCGACGCCGGCGGCTCTCGCACGACCCGCGAGGATGCCCTGGCCGTCGAGGAGCCGCTGGAGATCCGCATCAACGGCAAGTCTTTCTCGGTCACGATGCGCACTCCCGGTGACGACTTCGATCTGGTCGCCGGTTTCCTCGTCTCCGAGGGCGTCGTGTGGTCGGCCGAGCAGCTCGCCGCGATGCGCTATTGCAGCGGTGTCGACGACTCTGGTCAGCAGACCTTCAATGTGATCGATGCCCAGCTCTCGTCCGATACGCCGGCTCCTGACCCGTCCCTCGAGCGCCATGTCTACACGTCCAGCTCCTGTGGCATCTGTGGCACTGCGTCGATCGAAGCGGTGCACAAGACAGCCCATTTCGGTCGCGTCGAGTCCGAAGGCGTCGACCATACGGTGCTTGGCCGGCTTCCCGATTCATTGCGCGATCGGCAGAAGGTGTTCGACAGCACCGGTGGCGTCCATGCGGCAGGTCTCTTCACTTCTGCCGGCGAGCCGCTGTGCCTTCGTGAAGACGTCGGCCGCCACAACGCGGTCGACAAGGTCGTCGGCTGGGCCTTGCGTGAGGGACGACTGCCGTTGCGGGGGACCGTGCTCCAAGTCTCCGGCCGGGCATCGTTCGAGCTAGTGCAGAAGGCCCACATGGCCGGAATCCCGGTCCTGAGTGCAGTGTCGGCGCCGTCATCGCTCGCCGTCGAGCACGCCATCTCGGCCGGTATGACGCTGGTCGGATTCAACCGAACCGGCCAGTTCAACATCTACGCCTGACGTGGGCGAACCTCACCGCGGTAGGCCCCTTGCGTCAAGGTTCCTGCGTTGCAGAAGCCCGAAAAGGCCGCCGAGGAGGTTGACAAAGGCAACGGCTGATTCGGGCACAAAAGTGAGTTCGACCGCGTTAGATACAGTAGAAACACCGACTCCAGACCGGAGCCGACCTAACGGAGGAAAAATGCAAAGCAGCAATCCCGTCTTTGCCCGCAGCGACGAGTTCAACGGCAAAGCCACATCGCCGGTCCGCAACGATCCGTCACAGTGGCAAATCGACCTGAACGGCGGCGGACCCCCGCAATCGTTGACCGGCGATCGTCGTATGACGCTCGACTCGGTTGTCGAGAAGACGGGCCTCACGCTCGGTCTGCTCACGGTTGCCGCCGCTGTCGCCTGGTTCATGATCGGCAACCTCGCCGTCGACGCCAATATCGGCAAGGCCTACACGCTCGCCCTGGGCGGCGCCCTCATTGGCTTCGCGCTTTCGATGGTCAACTCCTTCAAGAAGATCATCAGCCCGCCGCTCGTCCTCATCTACGCGGTTGTCGAAGGCGTCTTCGTCGGCGCGTTCTCCAAGATCGTGTCCGGCTATGTCGGTGACCCGACGATCGTCTTCCAGGCTGTGCTCGGCACATTGGTCGCGTTCGGCGGCACGCTGTTCGCCTACAAGTTCTTCAACATCCAGGTGACGGACAAGTTCCGCAAGGTCGTCACCATCGCGATGTTCAGCTTCGTCGGGCTCATGGTTATCAACTTCGTGCTCAGCCTCACCGGCGTCCTCGAGTCGGGCGGACTGCAGGGATTCAACACACTCGGCCTGGTGTTCTCAGCCATTGCCGTCGTGATTGCCGTCTTCATGCTGATCCTCGACTTCGACTTCGTCGAGCGCGGCGTCGCCGCCGGTCTCCCCGAGCGCGAGTCCTGGCGTGCAGCGTTCGGTCTGACCGTCACGCTCATCTGGCTCTACATCGAGATCCTGCGTATCCTCGCCATCCTGCGGGGCAATGACTAGCCTGCGGGGCAACGACTAAGCAACAACCTTGGACGCAGTGTCGTAGTTGCGACGCCTGCGCCGCAATGTGGCCCAGCGCCCGGTTTGGACGAGTTCCGTTCCGGCGTGCTGGGCCGCTTTCGTTGCGGCCTCGGCGACGGGAAGCATGTCGCGCGGGGGTTCGGACACCGCTGTGTCGATGGCGTATGCGGCGTCGACATTCTTGTCGCGGATTGCCGCAGCCAGTGACGGAATGACGACCGAGACCATGTGTGCATAGCCGGTCTCGGAAGGATGAAAGCGGTCTTCGCCGAACATCACGTCGGCACTCGAGGCAAAGACCGGGCCGAGCAACCCGCCGAGCGAGACCGCACGGCCGCCGCCCTCGAGGGCGGCCATCGCCTGTTTGGCCGCGAGTCGCCGGCTCCACGTCCGGGCTACCGAACGCAGGGGCTGCGGGAGCGGCTGGACCGTGCCGAGGTCAGGGCACGTGCCCACCACGACCTCACAACCGCTTTCGCTGAGGCGCCTGACCGCGGCGGTGAGGCGGCGGGCCGATTCGCCCGGGAGCACGCGGTGGATGACGTCGTTGGTCCCGATCACGATGAGGGCGACGTCGGGCTTGGCCCGGAGGCCGAGGTCGATCTGGGCATCCAGGTCAGACGTCTGGGCGCCGACGACGGCGACGCTGGTGATCTGGACCGGGCAGTCGAGCAGATGGGCCAGTCCGAGTCCGACCATGCCCGGGGGAGTCGCATTGGCTCTCGTCATGCCGTAGCCAACGGCAGCCGAATCACCGAGGATGAGGCACGAGATCGGCTCACCGGTCGCCCCGCCCAGATGATCGGCGTCGCCATACATGCCGTCGGCGGAGGGCGGGCGGTCGTCAGTGGTGCCGATGGTCCTGCGGGCGAGAGCGCTCTCGCTGAACAGCAATCCGAAGATTGACGTCGCTACCGCGCCGCTTCCCAACGCGGCCGTCGTCGCGATCTTCCTCGAAGTGGCCATGACACAAGTGTAATTTCCCCGACTCACAGTTTTGTGAACTTGGCGTCAATACTGTGTGTCAGTGTCGCGAACTAGGATCTGTGCGTGCCCGATTATCTTCCCAATTTGCGAGACATCGGCGGTATGCCGGCAGTCGACGGCGCTGTCGTCAAACACGGCAAGGTGTTGCGCAGCGCGATGCCTGCCGTCGACGACCATGTGCCCGAGCTGATCGTGTGGCCGCCGGCGCTGGTCATCGACCTGCGGTCACCGGCTGAGTCCGAAGACGTCCATCCGCTCGACTCGCATGCGGCACGCATCATCAACCTGCCGTTGCTGAGTGCTTTGCGCCCCGGCGCCGTCCCTCCCGAGGACCTCATCGGCCTCTATCGGGTGATGGTCGACTTCGCCGATCTGCGCCTGCTCGAGCTGGTGCGCGAGGTCAGCTACGCCGAAGGACCGATCCTGATCCACTGTGCGGCGGGCAAGGACCGCACCGGCGTCTCGATCGCATTGCTGCTGCGGCTGATCGGAGTTCCGCGCGAACACGTGGTCGCCGACTACCTCGCCAGCGCTGACGCCTACGACGCGATCGCCGCGCGGTTGCAGAGGGTCGCGGGTCGCGAACACCGGGAGACGCTGCCCCGGGCCTTCTTCGAGGTTCCGGTCGAAGCCATCGAAAGCGTGCTGGACCACTGGGATGCCCACGACGGCGGCACCGAGGGCTGGCTCGACAAAGTCGGCGCCGAAAACGGTCTCACCGAGCGATTGAGAAGTACGCTTTTGGCATGACCTGGTCAGACCGTGTGTTGCCGAGTCGTGAGGTCCCTCTGGGCGGTGTCCGGGGCATCACGGTCCAGCGCACGCTGCCGCATCGAGGCCTGCCGACCGTCGGCGCCTGGTGCTTCGTCGACTACTTCGGGCCGACCGACGAAGTCATGAGGCTCCTGCCCCACCCGCACACTGGACTCCAGACCGTGACGTGGCCGCTGAGCGGAGAGATCAGGCACAAGGACAACCTCGGCAGCGACATCGTCCTCAAGCCGGGCGAGCTCAATCTGATGACCTCGGGCCACGGCGTCTCGCACTCCGAGTTCAGTCTCGAAATCGCTGATGGACCCATGCACGGATTGCAATTGTGGGTGGCCCTTCCCGAGGAGCGGCGTCACGGCGAGGCCGCCTTCGAACACCATGCCGACCTTCCCACGCTCGAAATGCCCCACCTGAGCGCGACCGTCTTCATGGGCGTTCTCGGTGACGCCGAGTCGCCGGCGACGACATACACCCCGATGGTCGGAGCCGAGCTGGCGGTGCGACGCGGGACGACCGAGCTCCGTGTCGATCCTGCCTTCGAGCACGCCCTTATGGTGATCGAGGGCAACGTCCGGGTCAATGGCAGCAGGCTCGCGCGCACGGACATGCTCTACATGCGCCAGGACCGGATAACGGTCTCGATCACGGCCGAGAGCGATGCCAAGCTCTTGCTCATCGGGGGCGAACCGTTCGAGGAAGAACTCGTCATGTGGTGGAACTTCATCGGCCGCACTCACGACGAGATCGCCGAGGCCCGCGAAGACTGGCAAGCCGGTGCCGGGCGGTTCGGCACGGTCGCCGGCCACGACGGTCAGGTCATCCCTGCGCCCGGGCTCCCGCATGTCCGGCTCACGCCGCGGCGCCGGCGCGCCGTGGTGGACTCGCTCTAGCCACGCCCGGAGATTTCAGATACCGTTGGTATCTGACTTCGAAAGGGAATCTCACATGTCGCATTTCACCAACAAGGTCGCCGTCGTCACCGGTGCGGGTTCAGGCATCGGACGGGCGCTGTCGCTCGAGCTGGTGCGACGAGGAGCAAAGGTGGCGATCTCCGATGTCGACTCGGTCGGACTCGCCGAGACCAAGGCTCTCGTGCTTGGTCTGGGCGGCGACGTCAAGGCCGATGCGCTCAACGTGGCCGAGCGCGAGGCGTTCCTGGGTTATGCCGATGACGTGGCGGCGCATTTCGGCAAGGTCAACGTGGTTTTCAACAACGCCGGCATCGCGTTCACCGGCGACGTCGAGGAATCGGAGTTCAAGGACATCGACCGGGTTATCGACGTCGACTTCTGGGGAGTCGTGAACGGCACCAAGGCATTCCTGCCGCACCTCATCGCCTCCGGCGACGGCCACGTTGTCAACGTGTCGAGCATCTTCGGCATCTTCAGCATGCCGTCGCAGAGCGCATACAACGCGGCGAAGTTCGCCGTCCGCGGATTCACTGAGTCCCTGCGACAGGAAATGCTGATCAACAGGAGGCCGGTCAAGGTCACGTGTGTGCACCCCGGCGGCATCAAGACCAACATCGCCCGCAACGCGACCGCAGCCGAGGGCCGCGATCAGGCTGACCTGGCCAAGTCGTTCGAGAAGCTGGCCCGCACGACTCCGGAAAAGGCCGCAAACGTGATCCTCCGCGGGGTCGAAAAGGGCAAGCCGCGTGTGTTGATCGGTATGGATGCGGTGACTCTCGACGCCTTCGTCCGGCTGACCGGCGCGCGTTATCAGCGTGTCTTTGCTGCGCTGGGGCGCCGTGTCGCGAAGCTTTGAGCGGGTCGATGCCAGAATGTCGCCATGCTCTTGGTGATCGTCGGAAGTACCCGCCCAGTCCGCGTCGGCGATCAGCTGGCCGAACACGTCATACCGATCGTTGAGGAGGCGAGCGGGCACGAGTCCAATGTCGTCGACCTTCGCGAGCTCGCCCTGCCGTTCCTCGACGAACCGCGCCAGCCTTCGGACGGCAACTATGTCCACGAGCACACCCGCGCCTGGAGCGAGACCGTCCGCAGCAGTGACGGGGTCGTCATCATCACGCCGCAGTACAACGGTGGCTATCCGCCTTCGGTGAAGAACGCGATCGACTTCCTGTATGCCGAATGGCGGCACAAGCCGTTCCTGATCATCAGCTACGGAAGCAGGGGTGGGCCCAAGTGCAACGCCCAGCTCACCGAGGTCCTGCATTACATCCGGGCCGATCCGGTCGAGGGTGGCGTCCAGATCGTCATACCGGGAAGCGACTATGGGCCGGACGACCGGCTGCAGCATCCGGCCGACCACGTCGAGGCGTTCCGCGACCGGATCATCGTCGCGTCGAAGGAGCTGTCCGACAAGATCAGGTCAAGCAAGATCGGTGCCGGCAAGTTGGGCTAACGAGGCCGGTCGTGCGTCGTCGGGCAACGCGAGAAGCGTCGCGATGAGGGCCTGCGTACACAGGTCCCGGACGTCCTCTTTGGCGATGTCGTCGGAGTCGAGCCAGTCGTGGCAGGCCGAGCGCATGAACGCCAACCAGCCGCGCACGGCGATCCGCAGGAATTCGCTCCCGGGTGCGTCCGGGCTGACGGCGTTGACGATGCGGTCTTCCTGGACCCGGAGGTCGTGCTTGATGATCTCCTGGACCTCGGGGTCGGCCGATCCCCACCCGCTGTAGACCACCTTGACGCCGTGAGCGTGCTGCTTGCAGTGCTCGAGGTAGGTGTCGATGCCGGCGCGCAACTGCTCGAGGACCGTGAGGCCCGGATCGGGCTCGGTCAGGTCGATCATGCGAGCGGCTTCGCGCCTCAACAGGGCGGCGAAGAAGGCCCGCTTGGTGGGGTAGTAGTGATAGAGCAACCCACGCGACACTTCGGCGAGCTCGGAGATCTCCTCGATGTGGACGTCCTCGTAGGAACGAGTGGCGAACAACTCGGCGCCGAGGTCGAGCAACTGATCGCTGCGGTCCTCGCGACTGAGTCGGGTCCGGGTTGCCATGCCAACAGACTACTTGACATTGACTCAACAGCACGTAGTCTGGAGATACTGAATCGACATCCAATAAGGAGTTGCTGTGCGCAACGACTGGTCAGGCACGACCTTCCCACACCCTCCTGGCCGTCGGCCTGTCGCCGGCGACGTGTTCGGCGCGGACCCCGAGATGCCGTTGCAAGGAACCATGAAGCGCGCGGCCGACCTCGGGCCGATCTTCGAGCTCAAGATCTTCGACCAGCAATTCGTCTTCGTCAGCAGTGCTGAGCTGGCGGCCGAATTCGCCGACGAAACCCGATTCGAGAAGGCCCTGTCACCGGCCCTCGTCGCACTGCGGGAGTTCGTGGGCGAGGGACTGTTCACCGCCTACAACGACGAGACCAATTGGTCGCTCGCGCACGATCTTCTCCGCCCGGCGTTCACCAAGTCGGCGATGCAGCGTTATCACCCGGTGATGCTCAAGGCCGCGCAGGAGCTCTTCGACAACTGGGACCAGGGATCGGGGACGGTCGACGTCTCGGCGGACATGACGAAGTTGACCATGGAGACCATCAGCCGGACCGCGTTCAGCCACGACTTCGGTTCGTTCTCCCGGAGCGAGCCGCATCCCTTCGTCCCCGCGATGATCGCGGCTCTCAAGGCCGGGCAGCGCAAGGGCTCGCTCAACTCGATGCCCGGCTCGGCCCTGCTCGCCAAGCGGATCGACAAGAAGAACGCCCACCATCAGGCCTATGTCGACTCGCTGATCGACGGCATCATCGCCGAGCGGCGCACGAGTGGCATCGACGCGGGCGACGAGCAGGACCTCCTGGGCACCATGCTCCACACGCCGCATCCCGAGACCGGTGCACGTCTCGACGACCTCAACATCCGCCATCAGATCCTCACCTTCCTCGTTGCCGGTCACGAGACGACCTCGGGCGCGCTGTCGTTCGCCCTCTACTACCTCTCGCGTGAGCCGGCCATGATGTCCAAAGCGCATGCCGAAGTGGACGCCATCCTCGGCAGTGATCGCGATGCGGAGCCGACCTTCGAACAAGTAGCGAAGTTCCGCTATCTGCGCCGGGTCCTCGATGAGGGACTACGGCTTTGGCCAACTGCGCCGGCCTTCACGCGCAGCCCGCGCGAAGAGACGATGGTCGCCGGCAAGTACCTCATGCGCCCGCAGGACTGGGCCATCGTGCTGCTTCCCATGGTCCATCGCGACAAGGCCGTATGGGGCGAGGACGCCGACGAGTTCGATCCCGACAGGTTCCTGCCGGAGAATTCGCGCGGTCGACCGGCGCATACCTACAAGCCGTTCGGGACGGGCGAGCGGGCGTGCATCGGCAGGCAGTTTGCCCTGCACGAGGCGATCCTGGTGCTGGCACGGATGCTGCACCGCTACGACCTGACGCCGGATCCCGCCTATGAATTGAAGATCGCCGAGCGGCTGACGTTGATGCCGCAGGGCTTCCGGCTCGCCATCACGCCGCGTATGCCGGCCGCCGATTCGGCCGGAACTGAGTCAGATCTGGGCGCAGCGCCCCAGGAAGACAGCGAGGCTCAGGAAGACAGTGAGATGTGCCCGGCCACATCGATCGCCCAGCCGGGGTTCCAGGCGACTTCCCAGGTATGCCCGTCGGGATCGGCGAAGTATCCGGAGTAGCCGCCCCAGAAGACTTCCTCCGCGGGTTTGAGGATCGTGCCGCCCGCCGCCGCGGCCTCGGCGAGGACCTCATCGACCTCGTCGTGGCTGCGTGTGTTGAAGGCGAGTGCCATGCCGCTGAAGGTGGCGCCGGTGTCGGTGAGGTTGGCGTCCTCGGCGAGGTCCGGTCGGGTCCAGAGGGCGAGGATCAGGCCATTGAGCTGGTAAAACGCTACTTCTTCCTCGGTATTGCCCCGGCTCCAGCCGAGACCTTCCTCGTAGAAGCGCCGTGCACGGGCGAGGTCGGCAACGCCGAGGGTCACGAGACTGAGTCGTTGTTCCATGCCGTCACGCTAGTGCGTTGCACCGACGGAAATCACAAGCCGTTGGACCACCGTTCCTCGATGTGGGCGAAGCGCCAGACCCCGATCGCAATAGCCCAGGTCGCGACGAAGAGCCCGACGATGGCATAACCGACATGTTCGAGGCTGATCCCGCCGATCCAGGCGATCGGCCCGTTGGCGATCCCGAGCTTGTCGCCCAGAAGTCCGACGATTTCTATGCTGCCGACCGCCAGCGCGACGAGCACGGACAGGCCGGTCACGGTGATGTTGTAGTACACCTTGCGCACCGGCTTGAGGAAAGCCCAGTCATACGCGATCCCCATGAAGGCTCCGTCGATGCTGTCGAGCAGGCTCATGCCCGCGGCGAACAGAAGGGGAAGCGCGAGCATTGCGTACCAGGGCAAATTGAAGGCGCCGGCGGCGAGCACCAGGAGCGACACCTCCGTCGCCGTGTCAAAGCCCAGCCCGAAGAGAAGGCCGACCGGATACATGTGCCGGGGCTTCCTCACCGCTTTGGTCACGCCACTCAGGATCCGGTTGAGGAAACCGCGATTGTTGAGCTGATCCTCGAGTTCCTGCTCGTCGTAGACGCCACTGCGCATGTTTCGGAACACGCGCACGATGCCGACGAGTATGACGGCGTTGATCACGCCGATGGCGAGAAGGAATACGCCCGAGACGGTGGTCCCGATGAGGCCGGTCGTCTGTTGCAGCGCTGACGACTCGTCACCGACCGGCCCGCTGAGTGCGCGAACGCCCATGGCGAGGAGAACGCAGAGTCCGAGGACGACTGTCGAGTGTCCGAGCGAGAAGTAGAACCCCACCGACAGGGGCCTCCCGCGCTCCTTCCCGTCGGTCAGCAGCTTGCGCGTCGTGTTGTCGATGGCGGCGATGTGGTCCGCGTCGAAGGCGTGACGCATCCCGAGCGTGTAGGCAGTGACGCCCAGCCCGATGCCGAACGCGCCGGAATTTCCGAGCTCCAGGTTCTTCGACACGGTGAGGAGGAGCAGCCCCCAGCCGGCCAGATGCAAGAGCAGCACGAATGACGTCATGGCCCACAGCGACAACCATTCGTTCCGGGTGAACGTCCATCTCTGTCTGGTCGCGACGCCCATGGGACCTCCTGGCATTTGCACATTCGCGCTAAGTAGCACATTACTCAGATGCAACCTTGTTGCAAGAGGTCATCACAAAATTTAAGTGCCGCGATCAGCCATCGGCCTGGGAAGAAAGGCAGCTGGCGCAGGTGCCCAGAAGCGCCGCATGATGAACGTCGACGCGGAAGCCGATGTCATCGGCGAGGCTCTCGGCGACAGGCTCGAGAAGGTGCTCGGCAACGTCGATCACGCTGCCGCATGAGGTGCATTGGACGTGCGCGTGCTCGACGTGGTGGCTCTCATCGTGGCTGCTGGCGAGGTGGTAGATCGTGGCAGAACCCGCGATGTGGGTGTGTATGACCAAGCCGATCTCGCCGAGGGTCGCGAGCGCGCGGTAGACCGTGGTGCGGTGCACGCCCGGAGCCATGTCGGCCGCCCGCTCGGCGATCTCGTCGGCGGTCAGGTGCTCGTCAGTGCTGTCCAGGACGTCGATCACGGCGCGGCGAGATGTCGTGATGCGTTCGCCGTGCTCACGCAACGTGGCAACCGCGTGGGCAACACGTGGCGTGTGGTTCGATGCGCGCGTCGTCATGCGTCCATTGTGGACCTTCGTGTGGCGATCAGGCCTTGCTGATCTCCGAACCCGGTCCTATGGTGAAAAAAACGAGGCGGACGCCATGCACGAATTGTCAATTGCCGAATCGGTTGTCGAAACGGTTCTCGATCGCACCGCGGGAAGGCACGTCACGGTCGTGCGCCTTCGGGTCGGCAAGCTGTCGGGCGTCGTCACCGATTCGTTACAGTTCTGCTTTGAGCTCGCGACCGCCGGAACTCCTCTCGAGGGCGCGGAGCTCTGGATCGAAGAACCCGCTGGACGGGTCCATTGCCGATCGTGCGACCAGGAATACGCCAGGGACGACATGATCCTGCTCTGCGAATGCGGGAGCGCGGATGTCGAAGTCGTCTCGGGGCGCGAACTGCAACTGACGTCAGTGGAGGTGGTCTAGCAATGTGTGCAACCTGTGGCTGCGGAACCGATGAGGCGAGTGTGACGACAGTGGGGCTGGACGGAGATCACTCGCACGATCACGACCATGACCACCCGCACGACCATGACCACTCGCACGACCATGACCACTCGCACGACCACGGGGACGGGGACGGCCACACACATTCGCACGACCATGCCTTCGACGAGCTCCGGACGCATACGGTCGAGATCGAACAGCTGGTGCTCGCCAAGAACGATCATCTTGCCGAGCACAATCGGCAATGGCTGGCCGATCGACGGGTCACGGCGATCAACCTGATGAGCTCGCCGGGGGCGGGGAAGACGACACTGCTGGAGCGAACCATCAAGGACTTTCGGTCGAGCATCTCGGTGATCGAGGGCGACCAGGAGACGCTCTTCGACGCCGAGCGGATCAAGGCCGCCGGTGCCCGCGCGGTCCAGGTCAATACGGGCTCGGGCTGCCACCTCGACGCGACGATGGTGCAGCGGGCCCTCGGGCAGCTCGATCCGGTTGACGACAGCCTCGTGTTCATCGAAAACGTGGGCAATCTGGTGTGCCCCGCGCTTTTCGACCTGGGTGAGCGGAGCAAGGTCGTGATCATCTCGGTCACCGAGGGGGACGACAAGCCGCTGAAATACCCGCACATGTTCGCCGCCGCCGATCTGGTCCTGCTCAACAAGATCGACCTCCTGCCCTACGTGGACTTCGACCTGGGTCGATTGACCAAGGACGCGCGCCAGGTCAACCCGGGGATCGAGATTCTTCCGGTTTCTGCTCGCAGCGGCGAAAATCTTGCGGATTGGTATGACTGGCTTTCCGGGGTCCCACAGCATTTCAATGTGACACAAATCACACAAGCGTCTTGACTTTGTGTTTCGACCGGGACTAAATGGAATGAGTGTTGCGCAAGCGAGCCGCACGGAGCGGCCCCGGCAATGACGGGGAGATTTCTCTCCTGGAAAGCACGCGATCATGCCAACAGCCGAAGCAGTCAAGGCGGAACAAACACTTATCCATGTGCTCTGGATCAATGCCGGGCTCAGTTGCGACGGTGACTCGGTCGCGCTGACAGCGGCCACCCAGCCCACCATCGAAGAGATCGCGCTCGGCGCTTTGCCGGGCCTTCCACAGGTCGCGGTGCACTGGCCGTTGATCGACTTCGAATGCGGCCCCAGTCAGGGTGCCGACGACTTCCTCGGCTGGTTCTTCAAGGCCGACCGGGGCGAGCTCGACCCCTTCGTACTGGTGGTGGAAGGCTCCATCCCCAACGAAAAACTCCACGACGAGGGCTATTGGTGCGGCTTCGGCAACGATCCGGCTACCGGCCAGCCGATAACGACCAGCGAATGGCTCGACCGACTCGCGCCAAAGGCAACGGCCATCGTCGCCGTCGGCACGTGCGCGGCGTATGGCGGCATCCACGCGATGCAGGGCAACCCGACCGGGGCCATGGGTGTGCCCGACTACCTCGGCTGGGACTGGAAGTCCAAAGCAGGCATCCCCATCGTGTGCATTCCGGGTTGCCCAGCCCACCCGGACAACATGTCCGAGACGCTGACCTACCTGCTCTACATGGCGACCGGCCAGGCGCCGATGATCCCTCTCGATGACCAGCTCCGTCCGGCGTGGCTCTTCGGCAGTACGGTGCATGAAGGCTGTGACCGCGCCGGCTACTACGAGCAGGGCGACTTTGCCACCGAGTACGGATCGCCCAAGTGCATCGTCAAGCTCGGATGCTGGGGTCCCGTCGTCAAGTGCAACGTGCCCAAGCGCGGCTGGATCAACGGGGTCGGCGGCTGTCCCAATGTGGGCGGCATCTGCATCGGCTGCACGATGCCCGGGTTCCCCGACAAGTTCATGCCGTTCATGGATGAGCCGCCCGGCGGCAAGCTCTCGACGAACATGGTGAGGCCGTACGGCGCAACCGTACGAAAGCTTCGCCAGATGACCGGCAAGACAATCGACAATGAACCTCGCTGGCGCAAGCCCGGCAGCGAGCTTCTCACGGGAGCCAAACGAACCTGGTAGCCCACCCCAGCATTGGAGGCCCCGTCTCGTCGCCTCCACAACGGTAGAAACAGCGAGAGGCAGCGGCACATGACGTCGACCATTCCAACACCCGCCGATCTGGGCGAGGACCCCGAAGGCCTCGTGGACATGGCGTGGGATCCCATCACCCGCATCGTGGGCAGTCTGGGGATCTACACGAAGATCGATTTCAAGCAGCGTGAAGTCGTCGAGTGTCACAGCACCTCATCGATCTTCCGCGGCTACTCGATCTTCATGAAGGGCAAGGATCCGCGGGACGCGCACTTCATCACCAGTCGCATCTGCGGAATCTGCGGCGACAACCACGCCACGTGTTCCTGCTACACCCAGAACATGGCGTACGGGGTCAAGCCGCCGAACCTGGCCGAGTGGATCGTCAACCTCGGTGAGGCGGCCGAGTACATGTTCGACCACAACATCTTCCAGGAGAACCTCGTAGGCGTCGACTACTGCGAACGTATGGTCGCCGAGACCAACCCCGGTGTCCTGGAGCTGGCCGAACGCACGCCCGCGCCCCATACAGCCGACCACGGCTATCACACGATCGCCGACATCATGCGGTCGCTCAATCCGTTCACCGGCGAGTTCTATCGCGAGGCGCTGCAGGTGAGCCGCTGGACCCGCGAGATGTTCTGCCTCATGGAGGGGCGTCACGTCCACCCGTCCACGCTGTATCCCGGCGGAGTCGGAACCGTCGCGACGATCCAGCTGATGACCGACTACATGAGCCGGCTCATGCGTTATGTGGAGTTCATGAAGAAGGTCGTGCCGATGCACGACGACCTCTTCGACTTCTTCTACGAGGCACTCCCGGGCTACGAAAAAGTCGGGCTGCGTCGCACCCTGCTGGGTTGCTGGGGGTCGTTCCAGGATCCCGATGTCTGCAACTTCAACTACAAGGACATGACCGAATGGGGTCGCGCGATGTTCGTGACCCCGGGTGTCGTGGTCGACGGAAAACTCGTCACGACTGACCTGGTCGACATCAATCTCGGCATCCGCATCCTTCTCGGATCGTCCTACTACGAGGACTGGGAAGGCCAGGAGATGTTCGTGAACAAGGATCCCCTGGGCAACCCGGTGGATCGTCGTCACCCCTGGAACCAGCACACCAATCCGCGCCCGCAGAAGCGCGACATGGACGACAAGTACAGCTGGGTCATGTCGCCGCGGTGGTTCGACGGAACGGATCACCTGGCGCTCGACACCGGTGGCGGCCCGCTCGCCCGTTTGTGGTCGACCGCGCTCGCCGGTCTCGTCGACATCGGCTACGTGAAGTCGACCGGGCACAGTGTTCAGATCAATCTCCCGAAGACGATTCTCAAGCCCGAAGTCAGCTTCGAATGGAAGATCCCCGCACACGGCAGCAACACGATCGAGCGCAATCGTGCCCGCACCTACTTCCAGGCCTATGCGGCAGCGTGCGCATTGCACTTCGCCGAGAAGGCGCTGGAGGAGATCCGGGCCGGCCGGACCAAGACGTGGGAGCCGTTCGAAGTGCCCGACGAAGGCATCGGTTGCGGTTTCACCGAGGCCGTTCGCGGCGTCCTCTCGCACCACATGGTGATCAGGGACGGCAAGATCGCGAACTACCACCCGTACCCGCCGACCCCCTGGAATGCCAACCCACGCGACAGCTTCGGGACACCCGGTCCGTATGAGGATGCCGTTCAGGGCCAGCCGATCTTCGAGGAGAACGACCGCGAGCATTTCAAGGGCATCGACATCATGCGCACGGTCCGCAGCTTCGATCCGTGTCTGCCATGTGGCGTACACATGTATCTCGGCGAGGGCAAGACGCTCAAGACCATGCACTCGCCAACCCAATCCGTTGGTGCCCAGTAGGAATGAGCACCTTCGATGTAAGGATCGAAGAGACGGCGACCAATCCCGACGGGGTCGACCCACTGCTCAATGTCGGGGAGCGGATCGACTCGCTGTTGGACGCATTGGCCGCGGCCGGCCCGATCGTCCATGAACGCGCCGAGGACCTCGTACGCCAGTTGACGATTTTGTACGGCGCCGGGATCGAACGGATCCTGACTATCCTCGATGAACGCGGTGCCCTGAGCCCGCCGACGCTCCGCGCACTGGTCGACGACGAGCTTGTCTCCAGCCTGCTGCTCGTCCACGGCCTGCATCCCGACGACGTCGAGACCCGGGTTGCTGCAGCACTGGACAGCGTCCGCCCCTACCTCGGCTCGCACGGTGGCGACGTGGAGTTGCTCGGTGTGAGTGAGAGCGGTGCCGTCAGTCTGCGGCTCCTCGGGAGTTGCGATGGTTGCCCATCCTCCTCGGTCACGCTCAAGCTCGCCGTCGAGGACGCGATCGAGGCCGCCGCCCCCGAAGTCATTTCGATCGAGGTCGAAGAGCAGGCCGGCGGCGAAGGCGGCTCAACTCTCATATCGATCGACTCGCTTCGCGCACGCCTGGGTGAGGAAGCCGAGGACTCGGTCGGGACGTGGACGCCCGTGCCGGAGCTGGCCGATCTCGCCGCCGGACAAGTGGCGGGATACACCGCCGGCGGAATGGATGTGGTCGGCTGCCGGATCGGCTCTGACGTCTTCATGTTCCGTGACCGCTGCGGCCGATGTTCGACTTCCCTGGCCGGCTCGACACTCGCGCGACCAGTTGGTGCCGCGGTGGGCACCGGCGTGCTGACGTGCCCCTCGTGCCACAGCCATTTCGACGTCCGCCGCGCCGGCGTGTGCAGTGAAGACGAAACGCTCCACCTCGATCCGCTGCCGGTCCTCGTGAGGAGCGGCGTCTTGTCGGTCGCCATTCCCACCGTGTCGGCAGCGTCATGACGGCGTCGGCGCAAGGTCCTCGCGGCGCCGGTTCGGCGCTGTCGACTCTGCGCCGGATCAGCACCACACGGCCGGTCCAAAACGACTCGGAGCGTTGCGAGATGTGCGCAGTCGCGATCGCCCACGAGCATCAGCACGTGGTGGACCTGGAAAGCAGGGCCCTGATGTGCACGTGCCGGGGCTGCTATCTGCTGTTCACGTCGACCGAGGCGAACCTGCGGTTTCGCGCGGTGCCCGATCACTATGCGTCCTTCCCCGATTTCTCACTCGGGGAAGGCACGTGGGACGAGCTCGAGATACCGGTCAACCTGGCGTTCTTCTTCGTCAACTCCCGTACGGGGGCCACGACGGCGTTCTATCCGGGGCCGGCCGGGGCGACCGAGTCCGAGCTTCCGCTTCAAGCCTGGGAGGCGGTGCTGGCGACCAATCCGCTGCTGGCGACGGTCGGCACCGACGTCGAAGCGCTGATCGTGCGTGGTCCGGGTTCGGGCCGCGAGGCCGAGTGTTATCTCGTGCCGATCGACGCGTGTTACGAGCTCGTCGGTCGCTTGCGCAAGGTGTGGCGAGGATTCGACGGCGGCCAGGACGCGCGGGCCGAGATCGACGACTTCTTCGCGAGTGTCGCGAAGCGCAGCCGCCCGGCCGGGGGAGCCCGCCATGACTGACCTGGCACTCGACATCACCGACGTCATTGCCGAGCCCTATGCCGCGGTGCCCCAGCTCGTCGCGAAGATCCACCTCACCGAAAGCACGGGTGCCGTCGTCCACGCGCTGGCTCTGCGGTGCCAGGTGCGCATCGAGCCGCAGCGGCGGGCGTACACCGAAGAAGAAGACCAGGGTCTGGCCGACCTCTTCGGGCCCCGCGAGCGGTGGTCGACCACGCTGAAACCCTTCCTGTGGATGCAGACAGGCTCGGTGCTCCCCGGATTCACCGGTTCCTGCGACATCGACCTGCCGTTGCCGTGTACCTACGATTTCGAGGTCGCCGGCAGCAAGTACCTGCACGCGCTCCGGGATGGTTCGGTGTCCCTCGTCTTCCTGTTCTCCGGCACGGTGTTCACGCAGGGAGAGTCCGGATTCGCGATCGACAACGTGCCCTGGGACCGTGACATTCGCTACCAGATGCCGGTCCGCGTCTGGCGCGAGCTGATGGACCAATACTTCCCCAACTCGGGATGGATCCGTCTCGACAAGGACGTACTCGACGCGTTGTCCCACTACCGTTCGGCCCGCGGACTGACGTCCTGGGAAGCCGCCGTGACCGGACTCCTCGGCCAGGCCGAAGAGGTGGTGTCGTGAATCCCAACCTCTCGCTCGCCCGCGCGGTGGCCGATGCCGTCCTCTACGAGGGTTACTTGTTGTATCCCTATCGCGCTTCGGCGACCAAGAACCAGTCACGGTGGCAGTTCGGGGTTCTCGGCCCGCGCGGCGCGTCCGAGGCCGGAGTCGGCGAGGAGGCGTCGATGTGGACCGACTGCATGGTGCGCGACGGCGACGACCTGCGCCTCGAGATCTACCTCCGGTTCCTGCAGTTGCAACGCCGTACGGTCGCCCGCGTCGTCGGTATGGACTATGTGGATGTCGAACAACTGACGATTGGCTCCTCGCAATGGACCAGCTGGGACGAGGCGACGGAGCATGAGGAGCTCGTCGGCGTCTTCGACCGTGATGCGCTGATCGAAGGGCTCGATCTCGAGGTCGGGATCGACGGCGGTGAGGACATCGAGGACCTTGTCGATGACGACGGCCATGTCGTCGGGCGGGTGGTGCGCCGTCGGGAGCCGCTTCGCGCCAGGTTCACGGTGACGGCACACGCACTTGACGGCTTCGTCGGGTTGACCGTTCGGATCGACAATGTGACCGCCGACGACGACTGCGACAAGGAGTCGGCGATCGCGCGGTCGCTCATCGGCACGCACCTGCTCCTGGCCTCGTCGACCGACTTCGTCTCGATGGTCGACCCGCCGGCTGAGGTCAAGGACCGCGTTGACGCCGGGGTACGACACCGGTGCTGGCCGGTTCTCGCCGGCCCGGAAGGCCATCATGACGTCTTGCTGATCTCGCCCATCATCTTGTATGACCACCCAGCCGTGGCGCCGGAAAGCTCGGTTGCGCTGTTCGACTCCACCGAGATCGACGAGATCCTGACCCTCCGGGTGTTGACCCTCACGGATGAGGAAAAGGCCGAAGCCCGTCGGACCGACCCGCGTGCAGCCGAGATCATCGACCGGTGCGAAAACATGACGCCGCACGAGATGCAGCAGTTGCACGGCACCCTCCGCGACCCGAGATCGTTCGGCCAGCCGGCGGCGGAGCTCTTCACGACACCTGACTTTCCCGAATTCTCAACTCCCGATCCTGATGCGCCGTGGTGGGATCCCGAGGTCGATGGGAGCGTGCGGCCCGACGTCGATTCGGTCGTGATCGATGGCGTGACGGTGGCCAAGGACAGCATCGTGACGATTCGGCCCAATCGCCGGGCTGACGCCCAGGACCTCTTCTCCGCCGGCCGGGAAGCCCGCGTCACCGGTGTGCATTTCGACGTCGACGGCAGCACCCACGTAGCCGTGGTGCTTCTCGACGATCCGGCCGCTGACCTGCACGAATGGTACGGGCGTTTCCTCTATTTCGCGCCGGATGAGCTCGTGCCTGCAGGACCCGATTCAACGCTCGAAGCAGGAAAGTCTCCGCCAGGAAGGAAGGTGCTCTGATGAGAGAAGTCGGAATAGTCGCGACAGTGCTGGTGTGTGCTGCCCTCGCAATAGGACTGGTCGTCGCGGTCATGTCGATCTCCGATATCCAGCGCTATCTGCGAATTCGCCGGATGTGATCCGATGACCGCAGTCCTCGTTGCCGGCATCGGCAACATCTTCTTCCGCGACGACGGTTTCGGGCCCGAAGTCGTCCGCAGACTTGCGGACGAGGTCACCGATGACGTGCGCGTGGTCGACTACGGCATACGCGGAATGCACCTCGCCTACGACCTGCTCGACGGCGTCGGGACATTGGTGCTCGTGGACACCGTGCCCGGTCCGGGCGATCCCGGCACGATCAGTGTGCGTGAAGTGGGAGCCGAAGATCTCGGCGAGAGCCCCATGGACGCCCACGGCATGAGTCCCGTCGCCGTGCTGGCCAACCTGGACACGCTGGGCGGCCGTCTGCCGCCGACA
Organism: Actinomycetota bacterium; assembly: GCA_030856025.1. Lineage (GTDB taxonomy): Bacteria > Actinomycetota > Actinomycetes > Propionibacteriales > Nocardioidaceae > JACMOZ01. Next base: position 23,099 of record JALYQD010000080.1, on the reverse strand, counting down.
TTCGTCGTCGGTTGTGTGCCCGAGGACCTGAGGGAAGGCATGGGCCTGAGCGGCTGTGTTTCATCTGTCCTCGATGAGGCCGTCGCAACCGTCCGCGGCCTGGTCGCCGACCGCAAGGCGGTGGTCTGACCATGTGCCTGGGCATCCCCGGACGAGTCATCGGAATGGTCGAGGGGTTCGGCGACCAGATCGCACTGGTCGACGTCGAAGGAGCCGAGCGCAAGGTCAACATCGGCATCCTCGACGCCCCACCCGACGCCGGCGACTGGATCCTGATCCACATGGGCTTCGCCATGGAGGTCATCGACGAGTCAGCCGCCGTCGACGCGATCGCGGGACTGGAGATGATCGGGCGCCCCCGGCCCAGGCAGGAGGTGCGCGATGCCTGACGTCGTTCCCGGCCCGGTCCTGTTTGCCCGCTATGCGTTTCCGCCCAACTCGCATGGTTATTGCGGACCGGCCGACCACGACGAGTTCTTCGAGTATGGCGTCGCAGGCGCCGATGACCGCGGACTTCGGGCCATGTCGCAACAGTTCGCCGGCGCCTGGCCCTACCTTGAGCTCATCGCCCAGTCGATCGGTGTGGACGACCCGCTCGATCGGCGCGTGGTGGAGGCCTATTGGATCGGCAACCCGTGGCTGGACAAGGTGAGCACACGCGCGGTCGGCAACTCGATGGAGGATCGGTTTCGGTTCATGACGGGTTCGGCCTTCCCGACGCTCACCGAAAGCGTCCTCGCCGGCGGAGTTCCCCACCACAGCTTCGCGGTGTTCTGCATCTACCCGTGGACCGGTCTGCTCAGTGACGGACGCAAGGCCGAGCATGCGCTCACGGTCCTCGACCGGTGCCGGATTCGCTGGGGCAAGGTGATCTCGGTGATCGGTGACCAGGTGATCGTCGAGTCCTCGCCGTTGACGTGGGACGGACATCAGCTCGGTGTCGGTGAGCCCGAGATCGAGACGGCTGAGCGCTCGGTCAACGGCGTCAGCATGTTCGACGATCTCAAGGCGGGGGACTGGGTCTCGTTGCACTGGGAATGGGTCTGCGACCGACTGACAGAACGTCAGGTCGGTTACCTGCGAGCGTTCACGATGCGGCACCTGCGCATCGTGAACGAAGGCAATCTTCATTCGGGGCCGGCCACCCTTTTGGGGACCTGAGATGGGAGCACACGATGGGCAAGCCAGAGGAACTGTATGTGCCGATTCCCCGGCGAACCGTGCTCAAGGGCGCCGCGATCCTCGGTGGGAGTGCGCTGCTCGCCGCCTGCGGCAACGGCGGCCCGCCGGCAGCGACCAAACCCCGCGGCATCACGGTCAAGGACCAGCGAGGCAAGACCCTGGTCTTCGACGGTCCGGTCAAGCGGGTCGTGACGGTCCCCATGCCGGCCGCCTCCATACTGGTGGCCGTTGATCGGACGGCCGATCACCTCGTCGGGATGCAGACGGCGTCCTGGACGGCCATGCGCGACGGGATCATGGGCAGGATGTTCCCCGGGACACTCGAGATCCCACACGATGTCGCGAGCCAGGAATTCGCCCCCAACGTCGAGAGCATCCTCGCCCTGAAGCCGGATGTCGTCGTGCAATGGGCGGATCAGGGGGCGGGCATCATCGCGCCGATGGAGAATGCCGGACTCACCGTCCTGGGCGTGCAATACGGAACCCAGGAGACCGTCAACACGTGGCTCAGGATGTTTGCCGCGATGCTGGGCAAACCCGATCACGCCAAGGAGATGATTTCGCGGATCGACAACGAACGGAAGCGGATCGAGTCGGCGGCCTCGGGCCGGTCGGCGAAACCGAAGATCCTCTACTTCAACCGCTTCGCCGAAGGCTTGAAGGTGGCCGGCAACAGGACCTACAACGACGACTACATCAGGCTCGTCGGCGCCACCAACCCCGCCGCCGGCGACGGCGGTGCCCCGGGTATGGGCATGGTGGGTGTCGACGTGGAGCAGGTGCTCAAATGGGATCCCGACGTCATCCTGCTCGGCAACTTCGACGCGGCGATGCCCGATGACATCTACAAGGACACGGTTTGGGAGGCCGTATCCGCGGTCAAGAGCCGCCGTGTCTACAAGGCGCCGCTCGGTGGCTACCGATGGGATCCGCCCTCGCAAGAGTCGCCGCTGATGTGGAAATGGCTCTCACGCATCGCATTCCCCAGCGACCAGAACGCCGGGTTGCGCGACGACATCGTCAGTTCATACGCCCTCCTCTATGACTACAAGCCCTCCGATGCCGAGATGGACGACATCCTCTGGACCGGCGTCAACAAGGCATCTGCCAACTACGGGCAGTTCGATGCTGCGTGAGGCGAGTCGAACGCCTGAGCTGACGGCGGTCCGATCGAGGAGATTCGTTGGCACGGTGGTGCCGATTGTCGCCATGACGATCGTCCTTGCCGGCGTGAGCATCGTCGCCCTCTCTGTCGGCCGGTTCCCGGTGTCCTTCCCACACGTCATACGCATAGTCGGGACCCACGTGCTCTCGATCGAGGACTCGACGAGCCAGGTCGAGCAGAATGTCGTGTGGCTGGTCAGGGTCCCAAGGGTCCTGTTGGCGGTGCTTGTGGGCGGAGGCCTGGCCATCGCGGGTGCGGCACTGCAGGCCGTCTTCCACAATCCACTGGTCAGCCCCGAGATCATCGGTGTGTCTTCGGGTGCCTCATTCGGCGGCGCATTGGCGCTCCTGCTCGGAATGGGCTCGTTCTTCCTGGTCAGCGCCTCTTTCATCTTCGGCCTGGTGGCACTCGGCCTGCTGTTCGCGGTCACGCTTTCCCGCGACCGGACGCCAATACTCATGGTAGTGCTGGGCGGGGTCGTGACAGGTGCATTCTTCTCGGCTCTCGTCTCGCTGGTCACCTATGTCGCCGACCCGTACACGACGTTGCCCGCCATCGTCTTCTGGCTCCTCGGCAGCCTGGCGACGGCGACCTACGCCAAAGTCGTCATCGCTTTGGTGCCGATCCTGCTCGGCACGGCCATCCTGTTCCTCCTCCGCTGGCGAGTGAACGTGCTCTCCCTCGGGGATGAGGATGCGGCCGCCCTCGGGGTGAAGCCGAGTCGTCTGCGGTGGGTGATTCTCGTGGCGACCTCCCTCATCGTCGCCGGCGCCGTTGCCGTCAGCGGCGTGATCGGCTGGGTGGGGCTGGTGATCCCACACCTCGCCAGGATGTGGGTCGGCCCGGACCATCGCGTCCTCTTGCCCGTGTCGTTCCTGATGGGAGGGGCATACCTGATCGTCATCGACACGCTGGCCCGCACCATGACGTCCGGCGAGATCCCGCTCGGTGTCCTGACGGCACTCTTCGGTGCGCCCGCATTCTTCATCCTGCTTCGCCGCAACCGCGAAAGGATCTGGGACAGTGCTTGAGATGGATGGCGTGGGATTTCGCTATCCCGGCCGCGACTGGATCTTCCAGGGTGTGAGCTTTTGCGTCGCACCCGGATCGGTGACGGCCGTCCTGGGCCCGAATGGTCGTGGCAAGACGACCCTGGTGCGATGCGCTGCCGGACTGCTCAAGCCGCAGGAGGGCGAAGTGCGACCTGACGGCTTGGTCGGCTACGTCCCGCAGGCACGGGGTGGTTCCTTCGCCTTCCGCGCGCTCGACATGGTGGTGATGGGCAGGGTGCGGCAGGTCCATGTCTTCGGGACACCGAGCAGGGGGGATCGCGTCGCCGCCGCCGACGCGATGGAGCGAGTCGGCATCGCGGATCTGCAAGACAGGCAGTTCCCGACCCTCAGCGGCGGCGAACAACAACTCGTCCTGATCGCCCGCGCGATTGCTTCGGAATCGCCCATCCTGGCCCTCGACGAGCCGACCATGGGACTGGACCTGCGCAACCAGGCGCAGATCCTGTCGCTGCTCCGCAAGCTGGTCACCGACGGTATGGCCGTGCTGCTGACGACGCATCATCCCGACCACGCGTTGTACCTGGCCGACTCCGTGGTCCTGATGCTGGGTCCTCGCGACATTCGCACCGGTGCGGCGAACGAGATGCTCACCGACACGGCGCTCTCGGCGCTCTATGACATCGAGGTGCAGACCCTTGACTACCGCCAGAACGGTCTTGACCAACGCGCGATCGTCACGCGTTACGACGATCGTCTGAGGCGGCGCGACCAGTAGGCTGGCGGCCTCCACACGCTCGCACCCGCAACATCGAGAGGACGACCATGACTCGTTTTGAACTCCGGGGCGCCCGCGCCCTCGTCACCGGTGCCACCGGCGGCATCGGCCAGGCCATCGCCCGCGCGCTCGCCGCCGAAGGTGTCGAGCTCGTCCTGAGCGGCCGTCGCCTCGACGTGCTCAAGCCGCTCGCCAAGGAGCTGGGCGCCACCGCGATCGCTGCGGAGCTTTCCGACCTCGACGACGTCAACCGGCTGCTCGACGAGGCCGGGGACATCGACATCCTTGTGGCGAATGCGGCATTGCCGAGCTCCGGCAACGTGCTCGAATACACGCCCGAACAGATCGCGCGCAGCATCACCGTCAACCTCCACGCGCCCATACTGATGGCCCGCGCAGCGGCCCTGGCGATGACGTCCCGCAACCGCGGACACATCGTGATGATCGGCTCGGTCTCGGGGATCACGCCATCGGTCGCGTCGTCGCTCTACAACGCCGCGAAGTTCGGCGTCCGCGGTTTCACGCTCGGATTCCGCCAGGACCTCGACGGGACCGGCGTCGGCATCTCCCTCGTCGAACCCGGCTTCGTGCGCGACGCCGGCATGTTCGCCGAATCGGGCGGCAAACTGCCCAAGGGCGTCCGTACGGTGACCCCCGAGGACGTGGCCCGTGGAGTGGTCAACGCCATCACCAAGGATCGAGCCGAAACGGTCGTGGCTCCGTTCGAGCTGCGGGTCGGCGCCAAGTTCGGCTCCGTATTCCCCGCCTTCAACGCCAAGGTCCAGAAGATGGGCGGCGGCGACAAGGTCGCGGGCTCGATCGTCGAGGGCCAACGCGACAAGCGGTGAGCCCTTTCCGCGAGGGTGATGTGCAGTGATCGCTGCACTACTCGCGGTGGCGGCGGCCATCGGGACGGGCATTGCCTCGGCCCTCATCCCGATCGTCAACGCCGAAGCGGCCATGATCGCCGCCGCGATCGCCTCTCCTCCCGCGCTCGCCGTCCTGATCGCGATCGGCATCGCCGTCGGGCAGACGATCGGGAAGCTCGCGATGTATGAAGGCGCGAGGCAGGGCATCGACCGTCATCGGCTCAAACATGTGCCGAAGCCCCGCGATCAGATGGGTCGGTGGCGCCGGCGCATGGCCGGCCTCAACGACTGGATGATCGCAATGATGAAGGGCCGTTGGAGCAGCAACGGAATCCTCTTCGCCTCGGCGTCCGTCGGGATTCCGCCGCTGTTCGCGACGACGATCGTCGCCGGCGCAGCCAAGACCCGCCGGCTCGACTTCATCGTCTGTTGCCTGACCGGCCGCACCGCGCGGTTCCTCGTCATGGCGGCGCCGTTCGTGTTGCGAGGCTGACTAGCCCTCGTACGTGATGCCCGTCGCGTGGAGCGGGCAGTATCCGCCGGGGTTTTTGACCAGGTATTGCTGGTGGTAGTCCTCGGCGTAGAAGTAGTCCTTGAGCGGCAGGATCGATGTGGTGATCTCGCCGTAGCCGCGGGCAGTCAGCGTCTTCTGGTAGCTGTCGCGTGACGCCTCGGCCTCGGCCTGCTGCTCATCGCTCGTCGTCAGGATGATCGAGCGATATTGCGAACCGCGGTCGTTGCCCTGGCGCATCCCCTGCGTGGGGTCATGGTTCTCCCAGAACGCCTTGAGCAGATCCAGATAGCTCAGCTTGGCCGGGTCGAAGATGATCCGGACGACTTCGGCATGGCCCGTGCGACCACTGCATACCTCGTCGTATGTGGGGTTGGGCGTCACGCCGCCGGCATAACCGACCGATGTCGACCAGACTCCGGGGAGCTGCCAGAACGTCTGCTCTTCACCCCAGAAGCAACCCAGGCCGATGACCGCAACGGCCATGCCCTCGGGCGCCTCGGTCTCGACGGGATTGCCGAGCACCAGGTGGTTTCCGCCGACTGAGAATGGTCGGGTTTCGTGGCCCGGCAGCGCAGTCGTCTCGTCGGGCAATTGGGTCTTGGAACGGTTGAAGATCATCGGGGCCACCTTTCGATTCAAGACTACGTGACGACACGAACCCGAAGTGGTCCGTGAGCGGACAGATGTTCCCGTTAGGCTCATGCCCAAAGGTGGTGGAATCAGTGTCAGAGCGGCATGACGTGCCCATTGGGGTGGAGATCGCAGCAGGCTGGGCGTGGCGCTTTCTGGTCATCGCTGCGGCCGGCGCGGTGGGCATCTGGTTGATGCGGTTTTTCTCCGAAGTCACCGTCCCGATCGCGATAGCCCTGCTCGGCACGGCGTTGGCCATCAACGCCGTCGACTTCCTCGAACGCCACAAGATCCCGCGACTCCTGGCGACCTTCATCGTGGTCTTCTCGATGCTTGTGGTCTTCTTCGGCATGCTCGGCCTTGTCGGCCAGCAGCTGTCGACCCAGGTGACCGACCTCAAGGCGAATGTCGTCCAGGGCATCACCCAGGTCCAGGACTGGCTCACCACCGGGCCGCTCGGCATCACCGACAACCAGATCCAGGAATGGGTCGATCAGGCCAAGGTCAGCATCTCATCGAGCGACACCTCGGTCATCGCCCGCATCAGCGAAGTCGGCACGACGGTCACGCACATCGTGGCCGGTTTCTTCATCGCCCTCTTCTCCGTATTCTTCTTCCTGTATGAGGGCGAGCGCATCTGGGGCTGGGCCGTCTCTCTGTTCCCGCGCGCTGCCCGCGAACGGGTCAACTCCTCGGGCCAGACGGCTTGGAGTTCGCTGACGGCTTTCGTCCACGCGACGGTCATCGTCGCCCTGACCGACGCGATGGGCATCGCCTTCGCGGCCTGGGTGCTGGGGGTTCCGCTGACGTTCGCGATCGGCGTCCTGGTGTTCCTCGGCGCCTTCATCCCGATCATCGGCGCGTTCCTGTCCGGACTGGTCGCGGTGCTCGTCGCCCTTGTTGCCCAGGGGCCGTGGACGGCTTTGTTCATGCTGCTTGCGGTCATTGCCGTCCAGCAGTTCGAGGCACACGTCCTGCAGCCGTTCCTCATGGGTCGGCTTGTTGCGGTGCACCCGCTTGCCATCATCATCGCGATCGCCGCCGGCGTGATCGTTGCCGGTGTCGTCGGCGCCCTGATCGCCGTACCCCTGGCGGCCTGCCTCAATGGCGTCGTCCGGCACCTGACCGAGGTTTCGCAACCGCCGCTGCCACTGGCCAAGCCGCCCGATCCCGAGCCTGCCTAGCGACTGGCACCCCAACTTTTGAAGCCTTATCGTCAACGAAGAAGACTTCCGGTTGTCAACAGGGCTTCAAAAGTCGTGAGTTGAACGACTCGGTCAGGAGATTGAGCTGCAGCCGGAGTGATTCGCGGTCGTCGGCGGACCATTCGGTGAGGGCTTCGGCGACGATCTGTCGGCGGTGGTCGACGGTGCGGCCGAGCACCTTGGTGCCCTCGTCGGAGATCTCGACCAGCCGGGCGCGCCCGTCCCCGGGGTCCGGGGAACTGGCGATGAGTCCCTTGTCCAGCAACTGCTTCGCGTGGCGGCTGACCGTGGACGGGTCGAGGTGCGTGGCGACGGCGATGTCGTTGAGTCGCACCACGCCGCGACAGCTGAGGAAGAACAACAGAGGCATCTGCGCGGGATCGACGAGGTCGTCGTGATGGCGCATACGCATGCGACGGCCGAGGGTCATCAGCAAGACGGCCAGGGCGTCCTCGGCGGTTTCAGGCTCATGACTCGCGTGAAATGGTTGCATGTTGCAAGTATATATGAGGTTGCGCAATGCAACTAAAAACAGTGCAACCAGAAACCCATTGCCCCAGGTGGCATTAGTCTGAGGGAGTGGACTTCTCCGACCTGAAAGCAGCACGCGAACTGCTGCAAAACGTAGCCCTCACGACGCCCTCCGAAGAGTCGCGCTGGCTCAGCCGGATCGCCTCGACCCCGGTGCACCTCAAATGCGAAAACCTGCAACGCGCGGGGTCGTTCAAGATCCGCGGCGCCTATGTGCGCATCGCCCGGCTGAGTGCCGAAGAGCGTGCGCGGGGGGTCGTCGCGGCCAGCGCCGGCAACCACGCCCAAGGAGTCGCCCTCGCCGCGTCGCTGCTCGATGCGAAGGCAACCATCTTCATGCCCGACGGGGCGGCACTTCCCAAGATCAGCGCAACCAGGGCGTATGGCGCCGACATCCGCTTCCACGGCAAGGGCGTCACGGAGGCGCTGGGCGGTGCGATGGAATTCGCCGAGCACACCGGCGCCATCCTGATCCACCCCTTCGACCACGAAGACATCATGGCCGGACAGGGCACGGTCGGCCTCGAGATCCTCGAACAGGTCCCCGACGTCAAGACGATCCTCGTCCCGGTCGGCGGCGGCGGGCTGGCCGCGGGCATCTCGCTCATCCGGTCCGAACGCCCCGACGTCCACATCGTCGGCGTGCAGGCCGAGACCGCGGCGGCATACCCGCCCTCACTCCGGGACGGTCACCCGATCAACGTGCCGATGGAGTCGACGATGGCCGACGGTATCGCCGTGGCACAGCCGGGCATTTTGCCGTTCGCGGTGATCGCCAAACAGGTCGGTGAAGTCATCACGGTCAGCGAAGAGTCGCTCAGTCAGTCGCTGCTCATGCTGCTCGAACGCGCCAAGATGCTGGTCGAGCCGTCCGGTGCCGCAGGCGTGGCGGCCATTCTGGAAAACCCGACCAGGTTCGAAGGCCCGATCGTCTCGGTGCTGTCCGGCGGCAACATCGACCCCCTGATCTTGCTCGAGGTCATCCGCCACGGTCTCGCCGCGTCCGGCCGATTCCTGATGTTCCGGGTGCGCATCGGTGACCGCCCGGGCAACCTCATGCGGTTGCTGACCGACCTCGCCGAGATGCAGCTCAACGTCCTCAACGTGACCCACGACCGCGCTTCGGAATCCCTCGGGATCGGCAAGGTCGAGGTCGCCATGCAGGTGGCAACCCGTGGTGCGGATCATCGCGAAGAGGTCAAGACAAAGCTCGCCGAGCTCGGCTACGACATCAACCTGCAGGCCTGGCCCGCGGGCGACTGAGCCGGGGCCGCGTGACCACGCTGATTTCGAGACGGCCGCAGGCGGGCGACTGAGCCGGGGCCGGGTTCGGCCGGGCGATCAGAACGGCTTGGCGTCGACGATCTCGACCGTGACGTTCTTGCCATTCGGCGCTTCATACGTGGCCGAATCGCCCTTGGACTTGCCGAGGATGGCGGTGCCGAGCGGCGACTCGGGGGAGTAGACCGAGACGTCGACGGCCGAATCGCGGCCGAGGAGGTCGCGCGAACCGAGAAGGAACGACTCGGTGTCGGTGTCGCCCTTGAACTTGATCGTGATGATCATGCCGGACTCGACCTTGCCGTCGTCCGCGCGCTTCTCGCCGACGACAGCGCGGTGGAGCATGTCTTCGAGCTGGCGGATGCGGGCTTCGGTCTTGCCCTGCTCTTCGCGCGCGGCGTGGTAGCCGCCGTTCTCCTTGAGGTCGCCCTCTTCGCGTGCGTTGGCGATCTTCGCGGTGATATCGGCGCGAACCTCTCCGCGCAAATGATCCAGCTCTTGTTGCAGCCGATCGTAAGCCTCCTGGGTAACCCAGATGGTGCTCTGTTCGGTGGGCTGAGTCATGTGCATACTCCTCTACGTACTGCACCCCAGGCCTTCGCCTGGGGTGAAACAACAAGATTAGCATTTAGTCCCTGACGATGCAGCCCTTCAGCACTCCGGTGACGGCCCGGCGCTCGGTCGTGATGTTTGTCGTCGTGCGTATGGCCTTGCGCGCCGAGGACGGGATCGTGATGGTGCGCTCGCCGATGACCGAATGGTCCTCGGCCTGGGCCTGCACCGTGCATTCGAGCTCGCGCGGTTTGGGGAGATGAATGTCGAGCTTGACCGTCGTCTTGTGGTCGCTGATGACCTCATAGCCGTAGAGCCTGGCTGAGAACGGCTTGTCGGCGGTTGCCGCCCATACGGCCCACACGATCCCGAGGGTGATGCCGACGGCCGCGATGACCGGAAAGAGCCAGGGGCGACGCGTGCTTGTGCCGTAACGCGTCGATTGATCGGTCATGGCCCCATTGTCTCAGCCGCCGACACACGCGGGTTGAGGCCCGCGGGAATCAACCCGTACGTGACGGAGTTCACCATCAGTGCAAGGATTTGTGCTGAGCCGAAGACAACAGGAGCACCGTGGCCGAGCAATTGCGATTGATGCACGTGCATGCGCACCCCGACGACGAGTCGAGCAAGGGTGCAGCGTCGACCGCGAAGTATGTCGCCGAGGGTGTCGACGTCCACGTCGCGACCTGCACCGGGGGCGAACGCGGGTCGATCCTCAACCCCGGTTTCGACCACCCCGGCATCATCGACAACCCCGAACTGATCGGCGAGATTCGGCGCGAGGAGATGGACCGCGCCCGCGAGATCCTCGGCATCAAGCAGGACTGGCTCGGCTTCATCGACTCCGGCTGGCCCGAGGGCGACCCCAAGCCGCCGCTGCCCGAGGACTGCTTTGCCGTCGTGCCGCTGGAGGAAGCGGCCGAGCCGCTCGTGCGGTTGATCCGCTCGTTCAAGCCGCATGTCCTGACGACGTATGACGAGAACGGCGGCTACCCACACCCCGACCACATCAAGTGCCACGAGATCAGCGTGTATGCCTTCGAGGCCGCGGCCGATCCGGACAGGTATCCCGATGCAGGCGAGCCCTGGCGCGTCTCCAAGCTCTACTACCACCTGAGCTGGAGCTATCCGCGGATGAAGGCCATCGACGACGAGATGGCCAAGCACGGTCTCGAGAACCCGTTCGCCGCCCGCCTCAAGGACTGGGTCGTCAAGGACGAGGACCTCAAGCGGCTGACGACCCGCGTCCAGTGCGCCGAGTACTTCCGTGTGCGTGATGAGGCCCTTCTGGCCCACGCGACGCAGATCGATCCGCACGGCTTCTGGTTCGCCATCCCGCATGAAGTGCAGGAAGCGGCCTGGCCGACCGAGGACTTCCAGCTCGTGGAGTCGTTCGTCGACACCTCTGTGCCTGAAGAGGACCTGTTCGCGGGCCTGCGCTAGCAGGGCCCGCGACCATATGGCTAGTGCGGGCCTGTGCTGACGCGCCAAGATTTGGCCGATCTTGCCCGCGATTTGGGCCGATTCTGCTGTTCTGAGGGGCAGAATCGGCCAAATCTTGGTGACTGTCGGTCCGGGGTCAGACTTCCCACAGGTCAGGACCGAAGACTTCATACCTGATCCGTGATGCCGGCACTCCGCGCTCCAGCAAACCTGATCGCACGTGCCGCATGAACGGCAGCGGACCACAGGTGAACACCTGTATGTCGTCGCCCAGCGGCACATCGGACAGGTCCATGAGGCCCTGCGTGGAGCGATGGTCGGAGGGATCGACGGTCTCGTACCAGGTGTAGGCGCTGAAGTCGTCGATCTGCCGTCCGACGTGGAGGACCGTGTCGCGTAGCGCGTGGTCCTGAGCCGTCCGATCGGCGTGCGCGACGATCACTTTGCGCTGCGGCTGGGTCCTGGCGATGAGCTCCACGATCGGCAACACCGTCGTGATGCCCGCACCCGCACTCGCCAACAGCAGCGGTCCGTCCGAGGCCTGAACGACGAAGTCGCCGGCGGGGGCGCTGACGTCGAGCAGGTCGCCGATGGCGACGTGATCATGCAGGTACGACGACACGACACCGTCGGGTGCGCCGTTGGTGCCCCTGACCCGACTGATCGTGATCTGCAGCCGGGTTCCCAGCGCGGTCGACGAGACGGTGTACTGCCGGGGTTGGCGGCCGCCGTCCGGGAGGTCGACGAACACCGAGACATATTGCCCGGGGGAGATGTCCGGTAGTTGCGCGCCGTCCGCCGGCTCGATGACGAGGGAGACGACATCGAGGGTCTCCTCGATGCGTCGGACCACGCGGTATGGGCGAAGCGGGCGCGCCGGATCGACGCCGGCCTGCTGGTACAGCCGGGCCTCCTCGGCGATCAACTGTGTGGCGAACAACCAATAGACCTCATCCCAGGCGCCGGCGATCTCCGGGGTCACGGCGTCGCCGAGGACCTCGCCGACCGCAGCGAGCAGGTGGTGGCCGACGATCGTGTACTGATCCGGGCGGATTCCGAGCGAGATGTGCTTGTGCGCGATACGCTTCATGACGTGGTCGAACGAGGGGGCGTCGGGATCGATCAGTTGCACCGCGTACGCCACCACCGAGGCTGCGAGCGCCTTGCTCTGCTCGCCGGTCGCCTGGTTGCCCTGGTTGAAGACCCGGAGCAAGTCCGGGTGTTCGTCGAACATTCGGGGATAAAAGCAGGCGGTGATCTTTTCCGCGTTCTCGGCGACGACTCCTGCCGTCGCTCGCACCACGGCCTCGGACCGGGAGGACAAGAGGGAATTGTTCATGAGTGTGTTCGGCACAATGACGCTCCGTTAGTTGTTTGAGAGTCGAAGTTGTGAACTTGCCGGCGTATGTCCAGCACCTTTCACCGTACGCCGGGCACGATTTGCTTCATTCACTGGGCTTTGCTTGAGTTCAAGGGGTCGATGCAACATCTGAGTTTCAAGGGGTGTGGTGTCGGTGGCTCGTCCGGGTTATCCAAGTGCGGTGCGGCGTCGGTTCTGGGAGATGGCCGGTGAATCGGTTCGGGAAGCGGCTCTGGCGATCGGGGTGTCCCATAAGGCTGGCAAGGATTGGTTCCGTCAGGCTGGCGGGGTGATCCCTAAACATGTCGTGCCGCTACGGTCAGGCCCAGGTTGACTTTCGAGCAGCGTGAGGACATCGTCGTGCTGTTCGGATCGGGATCCACGAACGCCGAGATCGCCCGGGCGGTGGGCTGCCACAGGTCCACGATCGGGCGCGAACTGAGGTTGAAGTCGACCACGTTCCCTGACCGCCGGCCGAAGTATCGGGCCTCGATGGCGCAGAAACGCGCCCACTGGTCGGCCCGTCGAATCGGTGAGTCCAAGCTCGCCGCCAATCCTGGGCTGTGTCAGGTGGTGCAGGATCATTTGGAGGACGACCTCAGCCCCGAACAGATCTCGGGCCGGCTGAAGATCGATTTCCCCAACGATGCGGAGATGCGTGTGAGCCACGAGGCGATCTATCAGGCATTGTTCGTCCAGGGCGGCGGCGAGCTGCGCCGTGACCTGCATCAACGGCTGCGAACCGGTCGCGCAGTCCGCAAGACCCGGCGCAAGGTTGGCGAACGCCGCGGCCAGATCGCGGACATGGTCAACATCGCCGAACGGCCACCCGAAGTTGAGGACCGGGCCATTCCCGGGCACTGGGAGGGCGACCTGATCACCGGCACCCAGAACAAGTCCGCGATCGGGACCCTGGTCGAACGGGCCACCGGCTTCGTGATGCTGCTGCACCTGCCCGACAACCACGGCGCCGACGCCGTTCAGAACGCGATGGTCCAGGCCATGAGCAGGCTCCCCGCGACCCTGCGGCAGACCCTGACCTGGGACCAGGGGGTCGAGATGTCCAACCACGTCCAGATCGCTGAGGCGACCGACCTGGACATCTACTTCTGCGACCCGCACTCGCCCTGGCAGCGCGGCAGCAACGAGAACACCAACGGACTCTTGCGCCAGTACTTCGCCAAGGGAGCCGATCTATCGGTCTTCGCACCGGACTACCTCGAGCACGTCGCCCGCAAACTGAACCGTCGACCACGCAAGAGACTCGACTTCAGAACCCCCGCCGAAGCGCTCGACCAACTACTCTCAGAACCGTTCAATCCAAACAATTTTGCATCGACCGCTTGAATTCACTTTGTCCATCAGCTCAGCTCGTACTCCAGGGTGACGCCGTAGCCGTCTTCGCTCTCTCCGGCGATGGCGAGGTCGGCTGTGCCGGTCATGTTCTCGAGGGCGCCGGTGCCCAGGCCGGGGATGATCTCTATACGGACCGTGACCGACCCCGCGTCCTGATCGCCGATCTGACGGAAGACGCAACTGCCCTCGTGGCCACCGATCGAGCCCTCGAACCGTTCGAAGCCGAGGACCGGAGCCGGTCCCTCCATGTAGGTGATGAGGCTCGCGACGGTGCCGGTGCCGTCGATGTCGCCGGTGTAGGCGTAGGTGGCCAGGACCTGCGTGACGCCGCGGTGCGGGTAGTAGGCATCGCCGGCGGTGATCCCGGTGCCGTCAATGTCGGTGATTAGCGATTCGGTCCAATTCGCGACCGTGAACGTGGCTTCTGCCTTTTGTGTAGTCATGCCACCGACGTTATGGCCGCAACTGGAGGCAGGTCTTGAAGAAAAGCGTCACTATGCTCGGCGGTATGAACGAACCGGCCGGGCGCCAGCGCGCGATCGTCAAACCGTCGGAGGCGGCTCGCAAGATCGAGGTCCGCCGCTACGGGCCGTCAGCGAAATGGGCGCCGTTCATCGACTACTACTGGATCGTTCGCTGGGACCTGGACGATCCACACGACCAGCAAGTCATCCCGCAACCGTGCATTCACCTCAGTGCCGAAGCCGGCCGATTGCTGGTCAACGGCGTCACGCGCGAGCCGTTCGTTCGCACGCTGCGCGGGAAGGGCCACGTACTCGGTGCCGCCTTCCATCCCGCCGGCTTCCGCCCGCTGCTCGGATCGAGCGTCGGTGTTCTCACCGGCCGGGTCGTGCCCGCAGGAGAGATCCTCGGCGTCGACGACATGGCCGCGGCGACGCGCATACTCGATCCGGGTGCAAGCGACAAGGCGATGATCGCCGCGCTCGAGTCTTATCTGGGATTGCTCGAGGTGGGCGACGACGAGACCGCCCACGCACTGAGTGACCTCGTGGCATTGGCTGAAGACGATCGAACCGTCACCCGCGCCGATGACCTCGCCGATCGTGCCGGCGTGAGCCTGAGGACATTGCAGAGGCATTTCACCGAGTACATCGGGATCGGGCCGAAATGGGTCATCCAGCGGTTCCGCCTGCTCGATGCCGCGGCCGCGGCCCACGACGGGGAACCCACCGACTGGGCCGGGCTCGCGGCCGAACTCGGCTTCAGCGATCAGGCACACCTGACCCGCGCATTCACCTCGGTTGTCGGGACGCCGCCGGCGACATACGAAAGGGAAGCCTGAGGGTGCTGCGGTTACGGGCCCGCGGATAGTCTGGAGGCATGAACAGCCTCGTCTTAGCCACCCTCGCCGTCAGCGAAAAACCGATCGACCCCAATGACGTCAAGCCCGGCTGGCTCGCATTGTGGATCGTCATCCTTCTGTGCGTGGCCACCTTCTTCCTGTTGCGCAGCTTCGTGAAGCATGCACGCAAGGCAAGTCAACCGTGGGAGGGCGACACCAACGGCACGAAGAAGCCGTGAACCGGCTCGGCTCGGCGACGAGCCCCTATCTCCTCCAGCACGCCGACAACCCGGTCGACTGGTATGAGTGGGGCTCCGAGGCCCTCGCCGCAGCAGCCGATCAGGACAAGCCGATCCTTCTGAGCGTCGGCTATGCCGCATGCCACTGGTGCCACGTCATGGCGCACGAGTCCTTCGAGGACGCGGGCACGGCGGCTTACATGAATGAGCACTTCATCAACATCAAGGTCGACCGCGAAGAGCGCCCCGACATCGATGCGGTCTACATGAAGGCCACCCAGGCGATGACCGGTCAGGGCGGCTGGCCCATGACCTGCATACTGACGCCCGAAGGCAAACCGTATTTCGCCGGCACCTACTTCCCCCCTGAGCCGCGGCACGGTATGCCGTCCTTCTCCCAGCTCCTCCAGTCGCTGGCCGATGCCTGGGAAAACCGCCGCGACGAGGTCGAAAAAGTCGGAGCCGAGGTCGTCGAACACCTCGCCGGCACCGACGACGGCCAAGGCGTCGCCCTCGACGCTGCGGCACTTGACGAGGCGGCCAGAATGCTGGCCGGTCAATACGACCGTGAGGCCGGCGGCTTCGGCAACAGCCCGAAGTTCCCGCCGTCGATGATCCTTGAGTTCCTGCTGCGTTATGCCCACCGCACCGGCTCCACCGATGCCATCGCGATGGTCGGGCACACGTGTGACGCCATGGCCCGCGGCGGCATGTATGACCAGCTGAGCGGCGGCTTCTCCCGCTACAGCGTCGACCGTTACTGGCGGGTGCCGCACTTCGAGAAAATGCTCTACGACAACGCGCAGCTGTTGCGCGTCTACCTGCATCTCTGGCGCCAGGACGGTGACCCCCTGGCAAAGCGGATCGCGCGGGAAACCGCCGAGTTCATGCTGACCGAGCTCCTGACCGACGAGGGCGGCTTCGCGTCCGCGCTTGATGCGGACAGCGACGGCCACGAGGGCACCTTCTACGCCTGGAACCCGGCGCAGCTCCGCGAAGTCCTCGGCGACGCCGACGGCGACTGGGCGGCGGAGCTCCTGGGCGTCACGCCGGCGGGGACGTTCGAGCGCGGTTTTTCCACGCTCCAGCTGCGCGTCGATCCCGACGACTCCGACCGCTGGGAGCGCATCCGCGCGACCCTGCGCGTCGCGAGGGACACGAGGACATACCCGGCCCGCGACGACAAGATCGTGGCGGCCTGGAACGGCCTGGCGATCACCGCCCTGGCCGAAGCCGGAGTGCTCCTCGATGAGTCCCGTTTCACCGCTGCAGCCGTGCGCGCGGCCGAGTTGATCGCGACCCTCCATACGACGGGGGATGGGCGGCTGGTCCGCACCTCGCGCGAAGGCAGAGCATCGGCCAACGCCGGCGTGCTCGAGGACTATGGCTGCGTCGCCGAGGCCTACATCGCCGTACTCGGTGTTACTGGTGACGCCGTATGGCTCAAGCGGGCGCGCACTCTCCTCGACCGTGTCCTCGAACACTTCGCCGACCCCGAGGGTGGCTTCTTCGACACGTCGGGCGACGCCGAATCGTTGGTGATGCGGCCCAAAGACGTGTCCGACAACGCTTCGCCGTCTGGAGCATCTGCCGTCACCGCCGCCTTCGTCGCGTTCGCCGCGGTCACCGGCGAGTCGGCATACCTCGATGCCGCCGAATCGGGTTTGGCGTCGTCGGCCGAGGTAGCGAGGCAAGTCCCGCGCTTCGCCGGGTGGAGCCTGGCATCAGCCGAGGCCCTGCAATCCGGACCGCTGGAAGTCGCCATCGTGGGCCCAACCGATCAGCGCGGCCAGCTGCATCGGGCCGCGCTGCATGGTGCCGGTGGCGGCGCGATCGTCGTCGCTGGCGACGAGGGACTGGACATACCCCTGTTCGAGCAGCGCGCACCGGTGGACGGCAAGCCGGCCGCATACGTCTGCAAGGCGTTCGTGTGCCGGCGGCCGGTGACCACCGCGGACGAGCTCGCGCCTCTCCTCGCCGGAGGTTGAACGGTCAGTACTGGCGGTAGGCGATCAGCGAGACGCCGATGTAGTGCACGATGAACGCCGCAATCGTGAGCGAGTGGAACACCTCGTGGAAGCCGAACCAGTTGGGCCACGGGTCGGGCTTCTTGAAGCCGTAGACGAGGGCGCCGATTGTGTAGAGACCGCCGCCGACGGCGAGCAACGTGAGCACAGCGGGTCCGCCGGCGTCCTTGAAGTCGCCGATCCAGAAGATGGCCGCCCAGCCCATGGCGATGTAGAGCGGCACGTAGAGCCATCGCGGTGCGCCGACCCAGAACACCCGGAACAGCACGCCGAGCACGGTGCTTCCCCAGACGAGGGACAGAAGGATCCAGGCGTTCTTCTTGTCGAGGAGGAGCAGCGCGAACGGTGTGTAGGAACCGGCGATGAGGACAAAGATGTTGGCGTGGTCTGCGCGTTTCCATCGTGCCTTGTTGACTTCGGACCAGAGGCCGACATGATAGATGGCGCTCGTACCGAAAAGCGTCAACGCACTGACCATGAAGACGGCCACGCCCGCCCGCACCTTGATCGAATCGGCGACGACGAGCATCACCAGGAAGCCGAAGAATGCCAAGGGCCACGTGGCGGCATGGAGCCACCCGCGAAGCTTGGGTTTGATGTCGACGACCTTGTCTCTCAGACGGTCGCTCACGTCTTGGGCAAGGCCGTCGGGGTGTGGGTCGCTCATGCGACTAGATTAGCCGTATGGCCATGAGCGACCTCGTCTACGGCGCCTACGAGCGCCGGTTGCAGCACCGGCTTGATCGGCAACGGCTGCCCAAGCACGTAGGTGCGATTGTTGACGGCAATCGGCGGTGGGCAAAAGACGCCGGCGCGGGCGTCGATCACGGTTATCAGGCCGGTGCCGACAAGATCGGCGAGTTCCTGCACTGGTGTGAAGAACTCGATGTGGAGATCGTCACACTGTGGGTCCTGTCGACCGACAACCTGCAACGACCCGAGTCCGAGCTCGCTAGTCTCCTCGCCGTCATCGAGAACCTCATCGTCGAACTGGCTTCGCAGGGCACCTGGCGGCTCAAGCTGATCGGCAACCTCGACATGCTTCCGTCCGAGTCCGCCGCCCGGATGAAGAAGGTGGCCGGCGAGACCGCCGATGTCGAGGGCATGAGGGTCAACATCTGCGTCGGTTACGGCGGTCGCCAGGAGCTCACCGACGCCATGCGGTCACTCCTGCTCGAGCAGGCCGCCAAGGGCAAAACACTTGAAGAGGTCGCCAAGACCCTCGAGGTCGACCACATCGCCGAACACCTCTACACCAAGGGACAGCCCGACCCCGATCTCGTGATCCGCACCTCCGGTGAGCAGCGGTTGTCCGGCTTCCTGCTGTGGCAGAGCGTGCATTCGGAGTTCTATTTCTGTGACGCGTTGTGGCCGGCATTCCGTCGCGTCGACTTCCTCCGGGCGATCCGTTCCTATGCCAACCGCGAGCGCCGCTTCGGCCAATAACGCTCGCGAGAGAGTTTGTCCCGCCGAGGAGAGAGTTTGTCCCGCTCGGGGCGGACAAACTCTCTCGCGACCACGACAAAGTCTCTCGCGAACGGGACAAAGTCTCTCGCGACCGGGGTTTGCTTCTGCTTAACCCGCGTATGGGCGTGTCGTCGCCTATTTCAAGGTCGGCGGTCGTACGTTCAGAGGGTGTTAGCGATGCTCGCCCCTGAGCGCGAAATTTTGGTCCTACTCATCAATTGAGGGCCGGCGCAGGGAGCGCGCGGGCTCGCGAGGAGATAGTCGTGGCTGTTAAGAAGAGTTCAAGCCCGCAACGCCGCACGTATGTCCTGGACACAAGCGTCCTCCTGGCCGATCCCGGGGCGTTTTCCCGATTCCATGAACACGAGGTCGTCGTACCGATCGTCGTGATCACCGAACTCGAAGGAAAACGGCACCACCCCGAACTCGGTTACTTCGCGCGCTCGGCCCTTCGTTTCCTCGACGACTTGCGCGTCATCCACGGCACTCTCGACGTCCCTCTACCCATCGGCGACGAAGGCGGATCGATCCGGGTTGAGCTCAACCACACCAATGCCGAGTCGTTGCCGGCCGGTTTCCGGCTGGGTGACAACGACACGCGAATCCTCTCCGTCGCGCGCAATCTTGCCAACGAAGGCAACGACGTCACCCTCGTCTCCAAGGACCTGCCGATGCGCGTCAAGGCGTCGTCGGTCGGTCTGGTCGCCGAGGAATACCGCGCCGAGCTCGCAGTCGAGTCGGGATGGACCGGAATGGTCGAGCTCGAAGTCGACAGCGACGAGCTCGATTCGCTGTATGAATCGGGCACCTTTGACCTTCCCGAGGCGAGGGATCTTCCGTGCCACACCGGGCTGGTGCTCGTCTCGGACAAAGGCAGTGGACTCGGCCGGGTGACCGCCGACAAGCAAGTCCAGCTCGTGCGCGGGGACCGTGAGGCCTTCGGCATCCACGGCCGTTCGGCCGAACAGCGCGTCGCGCTCGACCTGCTGCTCGATCCCGACATCGGCATCGTGTCGATGGGCGGTCGCGCCGGCACCGGCAAGTCCGCGCTCGCCTTGTGCGCGGGCCTCGAAACCGTGATGGAGCGTCGCCAACACAAGAAGGTCGTCATCTTCCGCCCGCTGTATGCCGTCGGCGGCCAGGAGCTCGGCTACCTGCCCGGCAGTGAATCGGAGAAGATGGGGCCCTGGGGACAGGCCGTCTTCGACACCCTCGGTGCGGTGGCATCCAAGGAGGTCATCGAGGAGATCCTCGACCGGGGCATGCTCGAAGTCCTCCCGCTCACCCACATCCGGGGACGCTCGTTGCACGACTCATTCGTCATCGTCGACGAGGCACAGTCGCTCGAACGCAACGTGCTGCTGACGGTGCTTTCGCGCATCGGCGCCAACTCCAAGGTTGTCCTGACCCACGACGTCGCCCAGCGCGACAACCTGCGGGTCGGACGCTACGACGGAGTCGTCGCGGTGGTCGAAAAGCTCAAGGGACATCCACTGTTCGCCCACGTGACCCTGACCCGCTCGGAACGCTCGCCGGTCGCGGCTCTCGTGACCGAACTCCTGGAGGACGTCACGCTCTGACCCTTCGTCGGTATTTGACCGCCTTCTGTGGCAAAGTGACGCTCGTGACAATGCCGCTAGCGACAGTACGACGGGCGGGTGTCTTGACTGTCGCCGTTTTCACGTTTGCGCTGCTCGCAGGGTGTACGCCAACCCACAAGACCGAGAAGAATGCGTCGGGCGCGACGATTCTGCACTGGTATGTCGGGCCCGATCGGGTCGACACCGTTGCCCTCGCCGAGGCCTGCTCAAGGGCCTCCGGCGGGGACTACGAGCTCCAGGTCGAACAGCTGCCCCAGGACGCCGACGAACGGCACAATCTCCTGGTGCGCCGACTCAGCGCCAAGGACCCGGCGATCGACCTGATCGGCCTGGACGATTCGTTCACGGCCGAGTTCGCCAAGGCGCAGTTCCTCGCGCCGATCCCGGACGATCTCGCACCCGCATACGCCAAGGACGTGTTCCCCAAAGCCTTGGCCGCGGCGACCTTCGACGGCGCCATGGTCGCGGCGCCGTGGTGGTTCGATCCGCAGTTGCTCTGGTATCGCGGGACCGTCGCCGAGCGCGCCGGGCTCGACATCACCAAGCCGGTTGCCTGGGACAAGCTCATCGCCGGGGCCGCACGCATCGGCGTCGGTATGGAGATCGACGACTCCAACGGCCGCGGGGTCCCGGACCTGGTCTCCGCGCTGGTCGTTGCGGCCGGCGGCAAAGTCGTCGACGGCCCGGGCCGCCAGTCCCCGGTCGGCCTACAGTCACAAGCCGGTGAAAAAGCCGCCTCGATCGTGCAGTTCTACAACGAGGCGAAGATCGGTCCCGGCCCGTCAGCCGAGGCGCTCGCGAGATTCGCGGGAACGAGCGGCGGATTCCTGCTCGGGCCGACGTCGGTCGTGTCCGATCCAGCCCTCGCGGCCGTCGCCGCCGACATGCAATGGGCGCCCTACCCGGTCGTCGATGCCGACTCGCCAAGCGTTGCACCGTTGGCCGGTGTCAACCTCGCGGTGCCGCTTTACGCTCCCCGATCGGACTTGTCCTACAAGGCGATCACCTGCCTCACCTCGGCTGAGTCGATGCAGGCCCTGATGACGAGCGCCGGCCACAGCTCGAGCCGGAAGACGACATACGACCAGGTCAAGAGTGCCTACCCGATGGCCGCGGTGGCCAAGAAGGCCGTGACCACGGGGACTGCAGTGCCCAAGTCTCCCTACTGGCAAGGTGCGCGCGCCGGCATCCTCGACACCTGGCTGCCGCTCAGCGCCGTGGAGACGTTGATAACTCCCCGCACGTCGCAGAAGGCCGTCGTTGCCCGGTTGGCCGGTGAGCTGCCATGAGGATCAAGCTCCCGAGATCCGGCGAGTCCAAGCACGGCAAGCCGAAACCCGCACCGAAACCGGCCAAGGTCGAGGCCGAGAAGGTCAAACCCGCCAGGCCCAAGCCAGGCAGGTCCCGGTCGGGCAAGTCCGCGTCAGGCCGGTCCAAGGTGGGAAGGCTTGTCGCACCGGCCCTCGTCGTCCTGCTGGCGGTGACCGCCTGGCCGCTCGGACGCGCGATCTACCTGTCTCTGTACAACTACCCGTTCACCAATCCCGAGGCCAGGACATTCGTCGGCGTCGACAACTACCTCGACGTGCTCGGCAACGGCGAGTGGTGGCGGTCGATGGCATGGGCCTTCGCGATCATGGTGGTCGTGGTTGTGGCGCAGCTCGTCCTCGGTTTCCTCTTCGCCAACGTCCTGCACCATGTCATCAGGCTGCTGCCACTGGCCCGCATCCTCGTGCTCCTGCCGTTCGCCGCGATGTCATTCTTCGTCGCTTTCTCGTGGCGCGAAGGGCTCGACGGCGGTTATCTCAACGAGTGGTTCCGCTCCGATGACCTCGGCGGCCGGGTCGACGTCCTCACCATCTGCCTCTCCGAGATCTGGCGTGGCACCGGGATCGTCGCGGTCATCCTGCTCGCCGGACTCACACGCATCAGCCCGTCCCTGATGGAGTCCGCGGTCGCCGATGGCGCCAAACCCTGGCAGCGGTTCACCCGCATCGTCTTGCCTTCGATGGGACCGGCCGCGGCCATCGCGATCGCCTATCGGGCCCTCGACGCGGTGCGTATGTTCGACGCGCCCTTCGTCGTCGCCCGGCCCGGCTCGCAGGTCACGTCGCCGCAGAACTGGATCTTCGACATGTCGCTGACGGAGTTCGAATTCGGCCTGGGTGCGACGATGTCGGTCGTGTTCTTCCTGCTCACCACGATCCTGGGCGTTGCCCTCGTTCGGTCCCTCCGCGTGAGGAGGGTCGTATGACGCCATCGGTCCGATCACGCCTGTGGGCATCGGGAGTCTCCTTCGGTTTCGGCTTCGTCGTGGCCAACTACGGACTGTTCGCGGTCCCGCGGCCCGATCAGCTGGTCTGGCTCGCTGCCGCCGCCATCTTCATGGCGACGGGTGCTTTGGGCGTGCTGTTCGCCGACTCCGGTTCGAGCTTCTCCGTATGGGCGGTCCTCGGTTTCGAGCTCCTCATCGGCTTCACGCTCATACCGTTCGCCTGGGCGTTGTCGGTCGCCCTGACCCCGGCAGGAGTCCGGCCGCGCACGATCTGGCCGAGCGATGCGACGACGGACAACTTCCGGGCA